>CAZKWK010000200.1:0-2565 GCA_964556335.1 uncultured Bordetella sp.
AGCGGAAACGGCTCTCCAATTATTGGATATCGCCTTGGCCCTCATGCCCGAGCATGACGGGCTTTTACATCGCAAGGCACTTCTGCTCAGCCAAAACGGCATGTTGGGGACTGCCCTTGAAATCTTCTTCCAACTTGAAGAAAGTCCTGGCTACGATCTAGCTGTTCAACTCGATCATGCCAATCTGTTGGCGACCTTCAGAAACTTTGAACAGGCTTTTGAAAAGTACGAAGCAATTCTGGAAAAGGTTCCTGACCATCGGCAAGCGCAAATATCTTACGCCCGGTCTTTAATTGCAAGCTCTAATTACAGGGAGGCTTTTGAATTACTTCAAAAGCTTTACAGCAGACTCCCCGATGATGTGGAGCTTCTCTTTTTGATGGCGGTCGCATCGTTTGCAAGGCTTAATTTTGCTGATGCGAAATATTATTATGGACAAGTATTCAAGAGGGCGCCACTCTATCCGACGGTGGCCGGCTCCTATCTTTACTGCAGTTCTTCTGTATGTGATTGGGCGGACTATGAAGAGATCAGGGCAGTTATTGATAGCGACCGTACATACATAGCTTCTTCTGCCTTTTCTTCTATTCTTTTTGACTCTGATCCAGCGCTTAACTTGGGCTATGCGAAGAGCTATCTAGGCCATGAAGTCAAGCGGGCTCCGGTGCTTGGTCCTATTGCCCAGTACGCGAAGAGGCAAAAGGTCAGGCTGGGTTACTTCTCCTCGGACTTCTATGCACATGCGACCGTTATGCTCATGGAGGGTTTACTCGCAGCCCATGATCGCAGTTGTTTCGAGCTCCACGCATTCTCATTGAACCCTATACCTGCAGATGCACGACATGAAAAGGTAAAGGCGCTTTTCGACCATTATCATGACGTAAGCTCTCTCAGCGATGTTGCGGTCGCCATGCTATCGAGACAGCATGAAATTGATATTGCCGTCGACTTGAAGGGCTTCACTATGGGCTCGCGACCAGCGATTTTTGCTGAGCGAGCAGCACCGATTCAGATTAACTATCTCGGCTTTCCTGGCACCATGGGTGCCTCATTCATTGACTACATCGTAGCCGATTCATACATTATCTACCCCGAAAATCGGCCGTTCTTCTCTGAAAAAGTCATTTATCTTCCCGACTGCTACCAGCCCAATTCCCCGCAAAGGCCAAAACCAGTAGACGGCGGGGCCAGGCCGGCCGAGTTACCAGTGGGATCTTTTGTCTACTGTAGCTTTAACAATGTCTACAAGCTGACCCCGGCGGTGTTCGATTTATGGGTCAGGATCTTGAGGCAAACGCCCGATAGCGTCTTGTGGCTCTTGAAGTCCAGCGAGCAGGCCGAGGTCAACCTTCATAAGCGAGCCGATGCTCTTGGCATCGATCCGCGACGCATAATTTTTGCCCCAGTGGTGTCAGAGGCCGAACATCTTCAGCGTGTGGGATTTGCGGATTGCTTCCTGGACTGCTTTCCGTGCAATGCCCACACCACTGCGTCAGATGCGGTCTGGGCTGGTGTGCCCATCATCACCAAGTCAGGAAAAACCTTTGCCGGCAGGGTGGCAGGCAGCATTCTGACAACTGTCGGCTTGCCTGAACTTATTGTGGAAGATGATGCGGCTTACGAGGCATTAGCCCTAAGGGTCTACAACGATAGGACCTATCTTCAGGATCTGAAGCGCCGCGTGAAGGAGGGCGTCCAGAATGGCCCCCTATACAACGCAGATCTTTATGCAAGACATTTTGAGTGTGCACTATCAGAAATTCATGATAGACGCCATAGAGGGTTTTCGCCGGAAGATTTTCAGGTAGCTGATATCCTTATCTAATAATTTCAAGAAAGACTCTAAATATCGATAGTCGCTAAATTGTCAGTATTGCGAAATTCATCCCGCGGCAACTAACCCAAGCGATGCAGATCTGGCTAGCCCGCGCCATTCAAAGCTGGCAGCGCTGCCTGGAAATCGGGGATCAGCCTGGATTGGATGGCTCTACGCGGGGGTGGGGGAGTTTTTTGGCGGCGCGTAACTTGCAGGTGGTCTTTGGCCAATTGGGTGACTCTGTTCAGGCAGAGTTTTGTGGAGGGTTAGCACAGCAACTCAAGAACTCAGGCGCCGACTTGGCGTTGGGTTGAGAGACTTGAGGCTCTGGCGGTACTTGTCGGCCGGGGACTGGCGGGCTTACCGAGCTGGCAGCGTTTGCGTGCGCTTGAAGCAAATGCCCGAAAGTTCGTGTCCGGTCTACGTCGTGGACCCTTGCTGCAGTTCGGCAGAAAGTTGCCGCATTCAATCGGCACGGAACATGCTTCACCTCAACCGTGGTGCTACGCCAAGGCTTATCTGTTGTGCTGAGCCCCTTCGATCTAGGAGAGCCCCATGTCGAATTCGCCCGTCTTCGTGACGCAACCCTATCTGCCGCCGCTGGAAGAATTCATGCCCTATCTGGAAAAGATCTGGGGCAACAAGATCCTGACCAATAACGGGCCGTTCCATCAGGAACTCGAGGCAGCCCTTGGCGAGTATGTGGGTGTCAAGCACCTGAGCCTGTTCACCAATGCCACGCTGGCGCT
>CAZKWK010000200.1:2575-3261 GCA_964556335.1 uncultured Bordetella sp.
CACCGCCTTGCAGGCTTTGCGGATCACGGGTGAGGTCATCACTACGCCATACTCCTTCGTTGCGACGGCCCATTCTCTGATGTGGAACAACATCAAGCCAGTCTTTGCAGACGTTGACCCGCAAACTTGCAATCTCGATCCTGCGCAGATCGAGGCGATGATCACTCCGGAGACCACTGCCATCATGCCAGTGCACTGCTACGGGCGGCCGTGCGACGTTGAAAAAATTCAAGAAATCGCAGACACCTACGGCCTCAAGGTGATCTACGACGCTGCCCATGCTTTTGGTGTGCGCCACAAAGGGCAAAGCGTTTTGCAGTATGGCGACATGTCGATTTTGAGCTTTCACGCCACCAAGGTGTTCAATACATTTGAAGGTGGAGCCATAATCTGCCAGGATGAGCGAACCAAGCAGCGTATCGACTATCTCAAGAACTTTGGCTTTGCCAACGAAACCACGGTCATTGCCACCGGAATCAATGGCAAGATGAGCGAGTTCAATGCGGCGCTGGGTTTACTGCAGCTGAAGCATATGGTTCGAATAGTTGAGAATCGCCGTCGCGTGGACCGGCACTACAGGGACAAGCTTTGCCTAATTCCCGGGTTAAGAGCTCTGTTGCCGGAAAGTAATGATCTCAATCAAGCTTATTTCCCAATTTTTGTCGAGGATGAATATCCAATCTCAC
>CAZKWK010000201.1:0-3234 GCA_964556335.1 uncultured Bordetella sp.
TGGCACGTGAGTTTGCTAAATCCAAAGCCTCAATGATTTTATGGGGTATGGGTGCCTGCAGAGCACTGAGAACCTCCTCATGGCCGCCGCGGAGAAACGAGAGCGCCCGCGCGACATCCCGCTGATACTCCTGCGGACCAATCTCCTTGACACAGGGGGCACTGCACCGGTGAATCTGGTGGAGAAGGCAGGGGCGCGAGCGGTTGACCAACACATTGTCGGTACAGCTGCGCAGACGGAAGACCTTCTGCAGAATCTGAATACTCTCCTTCACTGCCCAGGCATTGGGAAATGGTCCGAAGTAGTCGGCATTTCTATCGACGGCTCCGCGGTAGTACGAAATCCGGGGAAAGGCGTGCCGACTCATCCGAAGAAAAGGATAGGACTTGTCGTCACGAAAGAGAATGTTGTAGCGGGGAGACTGCGTCTTAATCAGATTGTTTTCGAGAAGGAGCGCCTCTGCCTCGGAACGCACCACCGTGTACTCGGCTGCCCCAATCTGGGAGACCATATGGGCAATGCGTGGGCTATGGCCTGTCTTCTGGAAATAGGATGAGACGCGTTTCTTAAGGTCTTTGGCCTTTCCCACATAGAGAAGCTGACCCTGATTGTTCGAAAACCGATAGACCCCTGGAAGGCTCGGCAGGCCTGCAAGAAAGGCCTTTACGTCAAAGCCGTCGAAAGCCCTCTCAAAACTGCTGGGTACCTCGCTCACCGTAACTCCGTGGCCTGATCAACCATGGCCCGCGCGCGTGCCACGATCTCCGCAAACATGGCTGGGGTCAGTCTTCCTGTATTGATGTTGTAGCGACTCGGATGATAGCTATCGAGAAGTTGTATCTGCCCGATTGCATGGACAGCACCATGAGCAAAGGCGAGGTCGCCGCGCTTCTTTCCCAACCCCTTCAAATCGAAACATCGCACTACTGCATCGTGCGAAACAGCCCCGAGGCAGAGAATGACCCGGGGCGTGACTGCAGTAATCTCGGCATGGAGAAACGGGCGGCAGTTGCTCGCCTCGAGCGGTAGCGGCTTATTGTCCGGCGGAAGGCATTTGACCGCATTGGTGACGCGGCAGTTGATCATGCGGAGATTGTCCTGGGTATGGACCGACCGTGGGCCCGTAGAGAAGCCCTGTGAGAAAAGGCTGCCATAGAGGAGATCGCTACAGGCATCTCCGGTAAAAGGCCGTCCGGAGGCATTGGCCCCGTGCATTCCCGGCGCCAGACCCACCACCAAAAGTGCTGCGCGCGGGTCGCCAAACGGCGGCACAGGACGACAGAAATAGGTTGGGTGTTTCTGGTGCACCTGATCAAGAAAGCTGGCCAGTCGTGGGCAGCGCCGGCAGTCGGCGTCGTAGATCACGCTAGTATCTGTAGTCATTCTGGACATAAGGTTTACCAAATCGTCTGATTATTTATCAAACCGCATTGGTATTGTCCCCTACATCTCAAACTGCACCCTAGCAGCCACCGTCGAGGACAGCTCATAATGCGCCATGTCCTCGGCGATACGGCTCCTTCACGGTGATTTCGGCAGACTCGCGCTGCTGCAAATGGACGCAGCGCTCGTAACGCACGCCCACCATCATTGCCATATTCTGATTAAGGCATCGGGGCCGGATACCGCCTTCTGCGTCAATGGCCAGACGGCGCCACTCACCGACGAGAATGCAGTGCTCATTAATGCCTGGGAGCCCCACGCCTATATCCATGCGCTGGAGAACCCCGACGAGCATCCGGTCATTCTCGCCCTCTACCTCGAACCCTCCTGGCTATCGCGATTCTCCAAAGATATTCATCCCGGTCTCTATCCAAAGTTCTTTGCCCGATGCTGCTCAGCGCTCCAGGACCACCAAAAGCGACTCATTGAATCGATTGTCATGGAGTTGTGGTGGTCAGACACCATCGCCCATGACAAGATTGAAGTCATTCTTGCCGAGCTCAGCCTTTCTTTTCTTGAAGGCGCAGACAGTGCGGTACGGGTGTTCTCGCAGAAGCACCGCCAGGACAGAAACTTTATGGATGCGCGGGTACGCCGAGCCATTGCGCTGCTCAAAGAGAACCCCGACCTCGCCACAGACATGGCCACCCTTGCCCAGGCCGTCGACCTCTCACGGTCGCACTTTTTTGAACTCTTCCGTCGCTGTACCGGACTCTCGCCCTTGGTCTATGCCAACGCCTTAAAGATGGAACGAGCATTCCATGCCCTGGCGGTGACCACCAAGCCGATGGAAGACATCAGCAGCGACCTGGGATTCTCGGCGCAGAGTCATTTCTCACGTTTCTTCCGACAGCACCAGGGTGTGGTGCCAAGCCATTACCGCAGACAGGTAGAAGCCAAAGAATTTCGGACGATCTGATCAATAGGCAGACGGGCGAGCCAAACGCCCGCCACTAAGGGCTGTGCAGCCTAGCGGAGGTTCGTAGAGTAGTGGTCATTGAGACCCACCACGCTATGAAACCCTCGGATCCCCTCCTGTCATCACGGCCGTCAAATCCGTCCGATCTCTTACGGGTAGAAGACGGCTATCTGCTGACAGGTAAGGGGCAGTTCCTCGATGACCTGCCCTCTCCCCCCGGTCTTCTGCACGCGGCGGTCGTCCGGTCCCCGATCGCACATGGAACCATCACATCCGTCGATGCGCAGGCGGCCCTCGCTCTGAAAGGGGTACGTGCAGTACTCCTCGCCGAAGATGTAGTCGCCTGGTCACAGCCTTTCGTGGTGAGCGTAAAAAGCCCCTTAAAGCAGTACTGTCTGGCAATCGATCGGGTGCGCTATGTGGGGGAACCGATTGCCGTGGTGGTCGCGGAGTCACGCGCTGTGGCAGAAGACGGCGCCGCCCTAGTCGAGGTCGTTCTTGCACCGCAACCCGCGGTTGTAGACAGCAAGGAGGCGCTTAAAGAAGGGGCTCCCCTGCTTCATCCCGAGCTGGGATCAAATTGCATCGTCGACCGAAGCTATCTCTATGGAGATGTCGATGGCGCTTTTGCCAATGCGGATCTCCTTCTGGAGGAAGAGTTTCGCTATCCCCGCAACTCCTGCACCCCCATGGAGACGGGTGGCGTAGTTGCAGAGTTTTGCGCACACGACGGCAGCTATGACCTGCGGTCAAACTTCATGGGGCCGTGCTCGCTTCATGTGGTGGCCGCAGCTGCGCTCAAGGTTCCGGGCAATCGGCTAAGGCATAGATCCCCAAGAGACTCGGGCGGCAGCTTTGGTGTGAAGCAGGCC
>CAZKWK010000202.1:0-3219 GCA_964556335.1 uncultured Bordetella sp.
ACCATTGGCATCGACAGGCACTTTGGCCAACTCTTCGGCCGCCTTCTTGGCCTCTTCTTCCGCCTTGGCGGCCATCTCGGCTGCGAGCTTGGCCTCAGCCTCGGCCTTCGCCTGTCGGGCCGCCTGCCGCTCAATGCGGGCAATATCGCGTGGGGTCATGGTCTGACCCGTCATCTGATTCACTACTGGTCGAATAATCGTCACCAGAATCACCAGGAAGATGAGCGTCGTGATGAAGATCTTGACGGACGTCATGAGGTCTTCGTCTTGGAACCACTCTTTAGGTGGCTCGGTCGGCGCAAACTGGGCGGGCATTAGGGTGACCACATCGCCCCGCCCTTCTTGAAAGCCCACCACGCCGCGTACCAGGTTGGTAAGTCGATCGAGTTCTGCCTGGCTATAGCCATGCAGAGCAGCCTGCGCTGCGGCCTGGGCGGCAGCCTCAGCCCCACCTTCACCATTGGCCCCATTCGCGTTGGCTGCGGGAGCAGCAGGCTTGGGCCCATACGGAAAGCCCTTCTCGTTAATCACCACCGCCACGCTCACCCGGGTAATGGAGCCCGTGGGGTTCTTGATGTAGCGCACCGTCTTATCAATCTCATAGTTTCGGGTGGCGCGCTTACTGAGCGTGGTGTTCTCTTGCAAAGCATCATCTGCACTCGCACCGGTCTGGTCGGTATTCACCACGGGTGGGGGAGGCGTATTGGTAATCGAGCCGGGAATGCCTTCGGCCGTCAGGCGCTGTGAACGGTCTTCGGCCAAGACCTCCGACCGGGTCTTGGGCCCTGTCTTGGTATTGTCAAAATCTTCGACCGCCACTTCGCTCTCGGTGAAGTCAAGGGTCACATCCACCTGGGTGCGCACATTGGCCTCGCCCACGATCGGGGCAAGAATCTCCATGACCCGGGCACGGTAGGTTTCTTCCACCTTCTGCTTGTGGTTGAGCTGTGCATCGGTCAGCCCCAGAGGGGTGTTCTCGGGCCGCTGAGTTAAGAGGTTGCCAAAGTTGTCCACCACCGAGACATTGGTAGCAGCCATATACGGAATACTCGACGACACCAGATGCACGATGGCATCGACCTGGCTACGGCTCACAATGCGGCCCTGCTGCGGGGTTACGACCACCGAGGCCTTGGGCTCTGCGCGGTCGCGCACGAAGACACTCTGTTTAGGAAGCGCCAGGTGTACGCGAGCCGACTGAATGGTGGCAATCTGGGTAATGCTCGAGGCCAGCTCCTGCTCCATGGCCTTGATGTAGCGCACCTGCTCCATAAACTGGCTGGTGGTCATGGCGCTTTGCTCGCTTAAGGCATCAATGCCCTGGGGCAGCGGCGCCTTTGGAATGCCTTTCGAGGCCAGGTAAATACGGGCCTCATGGTACTTGTTGTCAGGCACCGTGATGTTGCCTGTGGTCGTATCGATCTTCGGATCGAAGGCGGCCATCTTCAAGGCATCAAAGGCCGCCTGCTGGTCAGACTCGGAGATGCCGGGCATGATGGGCCGGTACTGTACCGGCGTACTCACCATATTGAAGAAAGTGTTGAAGAGCCCCACAAAGGCAATCAGCACAAAGAGCACAATCAACCCAGAGACCGCCTTCTTTACCAGCGGGTTCTGCAGGCCCTCACGAATAAAGGGTGCAAGCTTCAGGTTCTGCAACGCAGGTATCGCCACCTGGGCACCCCGCTGAATCGTTTCTCCGGCCACCGAGGCTGCTTCTGCGGCAGCGGCCTTTGCACGGGCAGCAGCCTCTGCAGCCTTGTCGCCAATTGCAGCGGCATTGGCGGACGCAGCATTGGCAAGATTGGCTACTGCGCCGGGCTTACCATCGCCCGCCCCGGTGGGGGTCAGAGCGCCACCAGGAGTGGGCAGTGCGGGATTGTCTGAAGCCATGGTCGTACTCGCTTATAGGTAGGGTGCGGGTAGTACTAGGTGATGATGAATATTGGGTTCACTGTGATGATCGTTTTTGCGCAGCGCTGCACTAGACCGGCATGTTCATAATTTCTTCGTAGGCCTTCATCACCTTGTTGCGAATCTGTAAGGTGGCTTCAAAGGCCAGCGAGGCTTTCTGCATTCCCAGCACGACATCGGTCAGGGGAATGTTCTCGCCCTTCTCATAGGCAGTGCGCTGTGCTGCGGAGAACTGCTGCAGGTCGTTAACCGACTGGAGCGAACCGCGCACCACATCGCCAAAGGCGGGCTTTGGAAGGGCCTCCTGTAGATCGGTCTTTTGTAGCTGTTCCAGCACAAAAGGCTGCTTCTGCACCGCCTGCTTGGCAAACTGGCCCTCAGCAGGCCCCACAGGCAGATTGAACTTGTCGGCCACCTGCACCGGCGGCTGCGGCATAGGCATGGGCACCTGCTGCGACTTTGCCTGTACCTGGGCCTGGTACTGCCGAATCTGGGCAAGCACGTTGGCCACACCCGCGGAATTCACACCCGAGGTAATCATGCGGCACCTGCCATTTTCAGCTGGGCCATTTTGTAGCGCAGCGTGCGCGGGCTAATGCCTAGGCGCCGTGCGGCTTCGGCCCGGGTGGGCGAGGCCTCAATGGCCGCAAGAATCATTTTCTTCTCATTGGTCTTCACGAGCTCAGGCAGACGAATGGGGGCGCTGCCTGAGAAACTCGGCATCGATGTATCGGTCTCGTGTGCCTCATCGTCGGCGGCCTCGAAGTCGTACTCAGCGCTGCGATCCATCGAGGAAGCAGACGGTATCGTTCCGGAAGACATCGCATCACGCAGGCTCTCCGGCAACGGCGCAGCAGCCGCCTCTGCAGGACCCTCCTCTGACATGGCCCGCATAGCCGACTGGTCATTCGCCATCCAGCCAGCCTGCGTAAAGGCAGCGGGTGGTGCATCGCCGTGCAGATCATCAAAGACCAGGTGCTCTGCCTCGAGCGTATCGCCGGGGCAGAATACGAGCGCCCGCAGCATCACATTCTCAAGCTCGCGCACATTGCCTGGCCAGTGATAGGCCAGAAGCGCTTGCTGGGCCGAAGGAGAAAGGCGCTTCACCTCCGCCTCCGCGCAGTGACGCGCCAAGATGGTGGCCGCTAAGGGCAGAATGTCGGCGGGCCGCAGACGCAAGGCCGGAATGTTGAGCCGGAAGGTGCTGATACGAAAATAAAGATCTTCACGAAACTCGCGCCGGGCCATGGCCTCTTTGAGGGCTTTGTTGGTTGCGGCTACCAGACGAAAATCCAGCGCAATTTC
>CAZKWK010000203.1:0-1166 GCA_964556335.1 uncultured Bordetella sp.
CCTCGGTATGTCGCTGGGACTGCTGATCTACTTAGACGATGTGGCGTTTGGCACGCTCACGGCCCGTGAGGCCTTGAATGCTGCTCAGACCCTTATTTGCGTGCTTCGGCGATATGGCTGGCTGGTCCACCCGACCAAGTGTGTGGGTACCACTTCCGCCGTCCAAGCCTTTCGGGCGCTCGGCACGGTGGTTGACCTAGCCACACAGACCTTCTCTGTCCCAGAGAGCACGGTCCGCCGCATTCTGGACGCTGCCCGCGCCCTAGCCACAGGCCCCCCGAGCGTCCCTGTACGCGCTGTGGCCAGGCTAAAGGGCCTCATTTCGGCCACGTGGATATCAGTGGGCTGTGCCACCCGGATCCGCACCAGGGCACTCGACGCTGTCATCGACAGCCGTCCTACCCCACGCAGCAAGAGCAAGCGCGAGGCGCGTCGCTGTTGGTCTGCAATGGTGCCAGTATCCGACGACGCTCGCAACGAGGCGCTCTGGTCGTGCGAATTTCTTCCCAGCCACAACGGCCAGCCCATCCGCCCCAGGCTCTTCGATGCCTCGGTAGACGGCGATATCCACAGTGACGCTAGCGACACAGGGGCAGGCGCTTACATTTGCTCCCTGCCGACCTCCGCTGAAGCGTCCAGCCTGGTCCGGGCCCTCTTAGCACGGCTCCCCCCTGGCAGCACAGTGGCCGAGATTATCTCGTACGCCCGTCGCGGCATTGAGTTTATGACCCCGTTTACACCAACGGTGGCTCGAGCCAGCTCAACTTACCGCGAGCTGTTCGGCATCGCTTGCTTCATCCACGCCGTTGCCCCGCTATTACGCGGAGGCCGATTCCGCGTCTTTTTAGACAATCTGGGATGTGTCTTCATCCTTGGCGGTGTGGTCCCAGAGTTTGCCAGCGGCGGTAAGCACTGGGGCGAGTATGTCTCGGGCGGCTCGCCGGACGCCGAGCTACAGTTGCTGGCCTTGCAACTATTCCAAGCCCAGCTCGACGGGGGTTTTGAGCTTCAAGCTGTGTGGCTTCCGAGGGCGTTGAACGCTCGCGCCGACTATCTGTCGCGCGTCTCGGAAATGCGCCACCACGACTATCAGCTCCGGCCGGCTATTTTCCGCCGACTGGAAGCCGCTTGGGGACCCCACACGGTGGACCGCTTCGCCTCTTTTG
>CAZKWK010000203.1:1176-3183 GCA_964556335.1 uncultured Bordetella sp.
AGTCGCGCCAAACTGCCCGCTTCTGCTCCCACTACTTCCATCCGGAAGCCGAATGGGTGGACGCGTTCTCCGCATCATGGGCAGGAGAGACCATCTGGATATTTCCTCCATCCACTGTCTCTGCCATCGGGCAAACCGTGGCCCACGTTCTGGCCTGCGGAGCTCAGGGCACACTCATAGTGCCCCTTTCCCTGTGGTCCCCCTGGAGGATTATCCTGCGTCCACGGGACGCATGGGCCCCCTTCGTTCTGGAGGTTCGCCGTCTGGGCAACCCCGATTCCTGCCTCAGCCTTCAACGGCGCTATCGCGCCCTATTCCAGGGCTGCGCCCTTTACGCGCTTCGGCTCGACGGCAGGCGCGGGCGAATCTCCGGCCCTCGAAGCTCTCCTTGAACGGGAGCAGCTGAGGAATGCCGTGGTGGCCCGCCGCGCAGGTGTGCCTCGCGCCCACAAGGAGCCCTCGCCCGCATCACGGGCTTTCATAGAGGGATTCATTTCCCGCTTCCTTGGCGCTGTGAGCCCTGCTGCAATTAACCCGATCCTCGCCTCCAAGGGTGGCCAGACCTGGGATCGGTACGTTGGTGCCATTCGCCCATGGTTCGAGCACTCGGCGGCCACTGCTCTTGACCCGCTTCGCCCAGACCCTCCGCAATTCCTTGCGTGGCTGGAAGCGGCTGGCTGCACAGATGTCGGCTATTCCCAGACCAAAGTGCGCTGTGTAGCCATGGACACCATGTGCTACCTCGCGGGGGTCCCCTCCCCTACCAGCTGCCCTCTGGTCACAGCGTATCGCGAAGGCGCGCGCCGCTCCCGTGGGCACTACCGCCGCGGCCGAGTCACGGCTGTCCTCTGCAGCCAGCTATCGCCCTTGCTGCCGCCTGTGTCCCCCCCACATGTGCCCCCGGCGCCGCGCCGTGGAGGTCGGGCGGGGCCCTCGCCACGTACCACTCGCCGTCACCGTGACGCAGCGGCTCGCCACGCTGCTCTGATGCACGGGGGTGCCCTGCGCTATGACGACACACGCGAGGGGCAGCTTGGGGACATCCTATTCTTCGACGACGTTGTAGACATCAACGTTTTCGGTTCGAAGACGGACCCCGCGCGGGTTGGCCAGACCTCCCAAATGCCCATCGGCGTCTTGGGGCCTGACGGGGGCCCATCAGGCAGCCAGGCTCTGGTCGAGTCTGTCGGGAGAAGCCTGCAGCGATTGACGACGCTCCCCCCCCACGTTCTGGGGGTACTGGGAGCTCGCTTGCAGGCCTCTCACCCCGGTGACCGGGCCGGCCCTGAGGCACTGTCCACGTGGCCGGAAGAGCTGCAGGCGCTGGCCCGCCAGCTATATGCGCATGGCCTGCGCGCCCACCTCCTCCCGTACTACGGGCCCTGGATGTGGGAGACGCTCGACGTCGACTTCGACCTCTCACGGACATGCTCGACCGCCCAATTCCAAAGGGCACTTCAAGGCGCATTCCGCGCTCACGGTCGACCTGTCTCTCGGTTGGGCTCCCATAGCCTCCGCAGAGGGCGAGCGGCTGAGCTCTTTCATGGGGGTATCGCCCCGGCGGACCTGTCCCGAGTTCTCCGCCACCTGTCCCCACAGTCCTCCCTTCCTTACGTCCTCGAGTCAGCTCGGGTGTCGGCTGCTGCGGCTGCGATGCGCGCTGCCTCCACCAGGAGTGCCGCCATCTCCCGCGCAGCCAGGGGACGGCAGCGGATGCGATAGCCCCCAGAGCCGCCCTATCCCGGGCCCACAGTGCCGCGCCGAGGCTACGGCCTGCTAACTTGCGGGCCACCTCTGCCCCCATTCCAAACCGCCTTGCAGGCACGATACAGCCTCTGCGCTCGCTCTGCAGCGCTCGCGCGGCGGCCACCCTGCTGCCGCCTGTCCACGCGCAACAGCGCACGAGCCGGCAACAGGTTCCCAGGGGAGCAGTGCTCGCAAATGGCCCTGAGGCCGCCTGCTCGCACGTGTTGCTCTGCAGCCCCTCGTTCGGCACCCTCCGAACAG
>CAZKWK010000204.1:0-3153 GCA_964556335.1 uncultured Bordetella sp.
GCCGCATACTGCCTGAGCCCTGCCACTCTCCCCCCACCAGCACTGTGCCGCCGCCCGTAGCGCCATGGGCATCGATGTTGCTCGTGGCCTTCAGCGTAATGGTGTCGGCCTCGAGTCGAATGTTTCCACCCTCGCCTAAGAGGCTTGAGGCATCTAAAACGCCTGTGTGGTTAATCGCACTGGCTGTTAGGTCGCCTGCGGCCTTGGCCGTGAGATAAATCGTGCCATCTGCCGCGCGAATGCCCCCGCCCTGCTCGATCGCGGCCTTGAGCGCCCCTTCTTCAATCTCGACCTTCACCGGGCCACCGACATCGAGCCGTATCTTGCTGCCCGCAGCGAGCACCACATTGCCCTGATCTGCCTGAATCTGCCCTACTTGCTCTACCTTGGCAGCAATCAGCGCGACAGAGCCTGCGCCCTGGGTGGTGATACTCCCTTGGTTGACCACCGAGGCCGTGCTGTTGCCCTCAAACTGGTAGTTACCGGCTAAGAAGTTTTCATTGGTGATATTGAGCGTAGAGGCTACTAACCCGCCGACATTAACCTGAGCCGTGGGGGTAAAGACAATGCCGTTGGGGTTGATGAGAAACACCTGTCCGTTGGCAGACAGTGCCCCTTGAATACGCGAGACATCGCTACCCACCACGCGGTTAAGTGCCACAGACTGTGCATTGGGCTGTACAAACTGCACCTTGTTGTTGACCCCGATGTTAAAGGTCTGCCAGTCTGCGGCCATCTTGGCCGTGGACTGGGTGATGGTCATGGTGGTGCCTGCCACATCGATCTGGCCTGACCCGGCGGTAATCGTGCCGCCGGTGGGAAGCCCCTGGGTGTGGGCGGTGCTGACTGAGAGCGCACTGGCCACGGCCACCATGGTGCTCAAGCCCTTCTTGCCCACTGACCGATAATCGGTTGAGCGTCCGCGCAGACCGCGACCATCGATGTAAAGGCTCGACCCCAAAACCCCAAAGCCTGGGTAGTTGCTGTAGAAAGGGGCAAAGGGGTCGAACTTATCCATGCCCTCGATCTGTGGCACCACGCACTGGCCCGCGCCCTGGGTAATGGCTAAAACGGACGCGCCAGGCGCACTCGCGCTCTCAATCGAATAGATGAGCGGACCAACCGCCTCATCGAGATCGACCTCTAATTCGGCATTGCGAATCTCTTGCGTAACTCGCCCGGCGGCGTCGCATACGAGCGCAGTTACTGTGTAAAGACCGGCATCAAGTGCATGCTCTCTAGGGATCGTGACCGACCAGACCCCTGCACGAATAACTAGGCCTTGGTTCGGCCCATAAAGCACACCATCCACAACGACAGAGAGCCGCTCGTCGGGCCTTAACTGAACTTCCCCAGAGACAGTCGGGGTGCGCGTCTTGCAAATAAGCCGCGACGCTGGACGTGAGCGGCCCACTGCATGGTTTACTCGAAAGCGCTCTGGCAAGCCTGTAAGGAGTAACTCACCGTCAGCACCGATAACTTCGTGGGCAGAGATGGGTGATCGATGCGATTGAAGAGCTGAATGCGTTGGCCGCAACACAGACGGCAGATCATCGAAGACTACGGGGCTCTGACCGTAACACGCCAAAAAGGCCTTTTCTCCGGACATGCCCTTGAAGGACGAACTGCCATAGTCGTCAGACCATTGACGGGCGCTGGGGGAATGTGTACCTAACTTGGGCACGGCACTCTTTCAAAAACTCGCTGCGCGTCTGCAGTTAGCTGTTAGAAAACACCAACTGCGGCCCCACGACGGTTGCCCGCTGCGATTGGAACCAGCGATCGGATAGATCTTCCATGGCCTTCAGGGTATTGACCGTCTCGATAAACCGACGCATGGTGAAAATGAGGTTCGACAGGTTCATGTCAAAGGGAAAAAAGAGCGTGTAGGTGCTCCATAGGCCGAGCTTGCCGTCATCCCACCGGTGGGCAAAGAACTTCACCAGAGAGAGCCGCTCTGTGGCCTTGATCACCAAGTCGTTTACTTCCAGGGTATTGAGCTCTGGCCTGAGCATCATGAGCCCACGCATGTGTATGGCGCGGGCTTCTAGGTCGATCTGGAGGCGCAGGTTACATCCTGTGCCATGCACCCAGACTTCGTTTTCTTCCACGGCGCATTCAAAGCCCGCGTCTTCAAGGCGCTCGACAAGTAGACCGTTAGAAACTTCAGATTTAGAGATGACGCGCATGGTGAGACCCCGATCAAAAATACAGATGTCGACTTTTAGACATAGGGCCTAATAAGACCATATTTTTTAACGACTTACAACTAAAACTTGACTTTAGGCTAAAGTCTGAAAAGGGTCCTCCGCCGCCCCTGTCAACCGCAGAATGGGCCCCCATAATTTCTTAAATGAGACTCCTAACCCATTGACTCTTTGATTTTTATTCAAGAACCCGCCACCGCAACACCGACTCCGGCAGGGTCTCACGTACGATTTCGAGGCACAAACGGTAGCCTGTCCCACGCACTGCCTGAATGGTCTCTGCATCGGCCCCACACGTTTGCATCTTCTTTCTTAGGTGACTCAGTCGGTTCTGCAGGCTATCGACACTGATCCCCGGATTGTCGGGGCTTAGGAGCAGCGTTACTTGGGCGCGGTCGAGTACATAGCCGGGCGCGTCGTCAAAGGCGCTGAGAAGACGTACCTCAGCGGCCGAGAGCTTCGCGCGGCCCTTCGGCCCGAGCAGCAACAGATGGGTATCGTCGAGCGTAAAACGAAGATCTTTGGCCGATTGCGCGAGTACCCGGGCGCCCAGAGCCTTAATGGCCGCAACGAGTTCGAGGGGTTCTACCGGCTTGGGCAGATAGATATCTGCCCCCGACTCATAGCCCTTGACCCGGTCATTGATATGGGTGCGTGCAGTGGTGATGATGATCCCCACCGCGGGGTGCGCCGCGCGCAGCCGATTGGCCAATGAGAGCCCGTCTTCTCCAGGGAGATTTAGGTCGACTACAAAAATGTCTGGGGAGCGCGCCAAGTTAGAGAGGTCAAGCGCCTCTGCAGAGGGTACCCCGAGGGCTGAAAACCCTTGGTGTACAAGCATCTCTGTGGTGGCCTCGCGTAGGCCATCGTGGTCTTCCACAACAACAATAAAAAGCCGCGAAGACATTTAAGACTCCTTCATTGGGCTATGCGTAACCTCAAGCCG
>CAZKWK010000205.1:0-1010 GCA_964556335.1 uncultured Bordetella sp.
CGGCACTGACGCACTTCAGATCGCGCTGATGGCTCTGGGTGTGGGGCCAGGGGACGAAGTCATTACCCCGGGCTTCAACTACATCGCCACTGCAGAAACTGTGGCTCTCTTGCGCGCCAAGCCAGTCTACGTTGATGTGGATCCGCGCACCTACAACCTCAACCCTCAGCTGCTCGAGGTGGCCATTACCCCACGTACCAAGGCCATCGTTCCGGTCAGCCTCTACGGCCAGTGTGCGGACTTCGACGCCATCAACGCCATTGCAGCGCGTCACGGCATCCCGGTGATTGAGGATGCTGCGCAGAGCTTCGGCGCCAGCTACAAGGGGTATAAGAGTTGTAACCTAAGCACCATAGCTTGTGCAAGTTTCTTCCCGAGCAAGCCCTTAGGCTGTTACGGCGATGGTGGCGCCGTGTTCACAAGTGATGACGAGCTTGCCAAAGTCATTCGCCAAATCGCACGTCATGGCCAGAATCGTCGCTACCACCATATTCGGGTGGGTGTGAATAGCCGACTCGATACGATTCAGGCTGCTATTCTCCTGACTAAGCTTTCGGTACTAGATAATGAAATGGTGCAGCGTCAGAAGGTTTCTGAGAACTATGCCAGAATGCTGGGCCGATCCGGGCTCGGGACTATAGCGCCCTACGTTGAGCAATACAATGTGAGTGCGTGGGCTCAGTACACCGTACTAGTGAATGGCCGTGATTCACTCAGGGAGCGTTTTGCAGCCGTCAATATTCCGACTGCGGTGCACTACCCCATACCACTCAATAAGCAACCTGCAGTCGAAGACCTCAATGTACACCTTCCTGTGGGTGACGCTTTATCCCAGCGCGTTATGAGTCTGCCCATGGGCCCATATCTTTCCCGCGTACAGCAAGAAGCGGTTGTCGGTGTATTGGTCGACAACTTGGCGTACCTTTCCTAGCGCGTTGTTTTTTGGGGTCACTTGTGGTCCAAAGAGTTACTATAAATTTTCGCGATAAGCCTAGGGTCAAAACTGTCTC
>CAZKWK010000205.1:1020-1670 GCA_964556335.1 uncultured Bordetella sp.
CTTGAACCGTCTTGGCATCATCACTTTTGTGCTTGCTCTTGCTTTATTGGTTTCGCGCGTATCTCTAGGGCTGGACTTCACCGATGAGATGCAGCATTATGGGGAGTTGACCTCTTTGGTCGTTTCGGGCAAGCTCTTTCAGGTCGACCTTTTTCTCCAACAGGCTATGTATATTTTCCTGTATCCCGTTTTCTGGATATATAAAAGTCTGACCGGAGGATGGGATTACATTTTTATTTTAGGACGCCTTGTCATGGTGGTTGCCTATGTGGGTGGGGCAGCACTTGTGTATCTACGGGTGGGGGTTGAAGGTGCGCGCTATCCAGCCTGGATTAGTGCGAGTATCGCGCTGATATGGATTCCTTTCAATCTCTTATCACCTTATTACAATGCAATGGCGGGCTTATTACTTGCAGTGATTGTTTACTTATGGACAGGTCAAGCGCGCGGGCTTGGATATGTGACCCTCATAGCTCTTGCGACGGTGGCTCTAGGGGTCAGTTATCCTACAGTTGGACTATTCGTTGCATTTCTTCTGGTATTAGACGAGGCATTACAGCGTCGATTTGTTCTGATATTGCAAATTACGGGAGCCTTTTTCCTGTGGGGAGGGTTGTGGCTTGTAGTGCTACTCCTTCACGTAGAGTCAT
>CAZKWK010000205.1:1680-3125 GCA_964556335.1 uncultured Bordetella sp.
TCCGACGCACTTTTGTTCTCTAAAGCGTTTCGCGTTGGGCGGGCGTTGAACGACGCGAGTCATATTCTTGCGCTGACTGCGGTCCTAGCTACAGGGCTATTTCTATCGTGGGCTATCGGGTCACATCGAATCGACCACATTCGACTGAGTGTTCCCATCTTACTCATTGCCGCCGGTATTGTGTTTTTGACGACGTTGACCAAGTCGACTTGGTTCTTCGTCACAGGACTGTATCTGCTAGTTCTTTTCTATTGTTGGCAAGCTTGTAATGGAGGGGCACAGCGGCGGCAAATGGTTAGGCTGGCGATTTTTGGGTTACTGGTCGGCGTGGTGGGTGGACTTACCAGTGGAAATGGTGCGATCAATGTCTTTATAGGTCTGGGTGCGGTGCTGCCGTATATTGTCGGAATGTTGCTTCGGGTAGATGTTGACGTGTCTGAGATCAACAAAAGGCAAGCCGTCAGTTGGATGCCTTGGATTATGCTGATTTCCAGCTGGCTGTTGGCCATAAACTGCATTTGGCACCCGTACCGCGAACAGCTTCCTTGGCGATTGGGTTATGCGTTAAGCGAGGCGCCTGCGTTCAGGGGTATCCACAGTTCTCACGAAAAACAGACTGCGCTACACCTTTTACGGCAAAGCGTTCTTCAAGCTCGAGTTCCATTGGACGACTACGATAAAACGCTCATGGTGATCGGGCCTCAGCCGTGGATGTACTTCGCTCTGGGGTTTAGGCCTAACACCCCGATGATTTTCATGCACTTCTCGGGGGAAGAGATCGCGTATAAAATCCTGGCCAGGAGAATGTTCCGACTCGGCTTGCCTGACTACATTGCTGTAACTGAGGATCCGCCGGCCCCAATCCGTACGATCTTGGCGGCAAATTTGACCAACCACTACAGCTGCTTCCCGCTTGAACTCAAATTTACTAACACTCTAGAAGAGAATGCGATGAGGGAGTATGGTGTGACAAAGAATATGTCGTTTTGTCGACGGACCACCCCGTCCACGTAGTTCTTCTTTTAATGAGCAGTATGCCTACACCCATATACTTTGTCACAGGTGCGTCAGGCTTTGTGGGGCGCGCCCTATGCAGAAGACTGGTTGCCTGCGGCTTGCGTGTGAATGCGGTCGTGCGACGCGAAGATCCTGAACTTCGTGAGCTCGGAGTACATGTCTGGATTGGTGACCTGTGGGAGGATTTTCAGCTACAGCAGGCAATAGAGGGTGCCCAGTATATTATCCATTGCGCTGGTGACGCAGCCTTCGGAAATGGCTCGCATTACCTCAGGTCGAACGTTGCCTTGACTGAGCGGATTTTAGTATGGGCCAGTCGACAGCCGGATTTACAGCGGTTTGTTTACGTGTCCACGATCGGTGCCATTGACCGGGCTCGTCAGGACAATTGCCTGCGTCCCCTAGATGAGTCTGACCAGATGTGCCCC
>CAZKWK010000206.1:0-3092 GCA_964556335.1 uncultured Bordetella sp.
CTAAGCCCCGATCTTGCCTGGAAGATTCTCGCCGACACCCAGATTCACTCCACCACAACAGCCGACTACAACGCCCCCGCCGCACGCCCCCAAAACTCGCTGCTTGACTGCAGCGCGACAGAACGGGACTTCGGCATCAGCCGGAGTACTTGGGAGGAGCAAATGAGAGACGTCATTTCCCATTTGCTTGGAAAAACAGGAGTTGGTTGATAGTATTGAATCCTACTAAAAATCTGGAGCATATGAAGTGAGAACCACTCAGCAACTCAGCATCACCTTGCCTAATGCAATGGCCGAGTTAGTGCGTTCAAAGGTATCAACAGGCGAATATGCAAGTGAGAGTGAGGTAATTCGCGAGGGTATCCGTAGTCTCATGGCGCGCGATAAGGCCATTGAAAGTTGGCTTTCACAGTCAATCGGCCCGAGATTCGATAAAGCGGCAAGCGAGCCGGATGCGCTTTTGTCGATTACGGAAGCGAGGAGCGCTTTTAAGGCTAAGTACGGCGTAAAGGGTTAGAAGATTTCTGGAATATACGTCGTCAAATTTACGCCAGAGAGCCTCGGTGACTTAGAGGAATTGTTCGAATTTGTCGCCGTAGAGGCGTCTCCCGAAACAGCAGATCAGTACATCGGGCAAATCATCGACTACTGCGAAAGCCTCTCCACGTTTCCCCATCGCGGAAATAAAAGGGACGATATTCGTAGGGGACTGAGAACAACAAACTTTAGAGGACGAGTCGTTATCGCCTTTACGGTTTTCGATGAGTCGGTTGCGATCCTGGGTGTCTACTATGGGGGACGAAACTTTGAACGTGATCTATCCGACTACGGTTGATTTTGTTAAAACCTTTCCGGGATTCATCAACCCTTTCGGATCGAGCGCCTGTTTAATCGCCCGCATCAGGTTCATTTCCACCGGGCTCTTATAAAAGGCGGCCTCCTCTCGGCGCAACAGGCCCAGACCGTGCTCCGCGCTGATCGATCCGCCGAGCACCACCACACGATCATGCACGGCCTTACGAATGGATTCCTCATGCTCGGCGAGAAACCGCTTGTACCCCGCATGGCGCGCTATGCGATCTGAATCAGGCAGCGTGTTTTGCGCACCCTGCGTGCGGGTCTGCGCGGACGCAAGAGGCGGCGCAACGTTGTAGTGCAGGTTGCCATCCCCCAGATGCCCAAAATTAATCAGCCGCACACCAGGCCACTGCGCCTGTAAAAACGCGTCTGTCTCCTGCACAAACCCAGGTATCGCCGAGATCGGCAACGAAATGTCGTGCTTAATGTGCGGCCCATCTTCTGATGCCGCGAGGGTAATGTGTTCACGAATGTCCCAGAAGCTGCGCGACTGCGCAAAAGACCTTGCCACCAAGGCATTCTCGGCGATGCCTTTCTCGAGGGCCTCTGACAAGATTCGCTCGAGTAGATCCTGTCCTGCCTGCTCCGACTCGGGGCTGGAGACTTCCAGCAAGATCAACACGGAGCGCCCCCCGGTGATGTCGCTTACCCTAGGATCCCCCACCGCCCCCAAAGAACCCTGCGCGCGTCCGATCGCCAGCATCTCAATACCTCTGCCCAAAGCCGGGTAATACGCCAAAGCGAGCCCCACAGCCTCAGGGGTCATCATTTCAAAACCCGTGAGCTGCGCATCTGCCCGGTCTTGCGCATGGGCGAGCAACGATAACGCGGCCTCCATACTAGGCACGCGGGCCAATGCAGTCGCCATACCAGCAGGCTTGGGCATGAGCGCAAGCACCGCCGCTGTAATCACGCCCAGCGTTCCTTCACTGCCAATAAAGAGGTCGCGCAGGTCGTACCCCGTGTTGTCCTTACGCAGACCCCGCAGGCCATCCCAGATCTCGCCTTGCGCCGTGACCACCTCCAGCCCCAAGCACAGGGCGCGGGCATTGCCATACCTCAGCACAGCGGTGCCCCCCGCATTGGTAGCCAGATTGCCCCCAATGGTGGCCGTACCCCGCGCAGGCAGGCTTAAAGGAAACAGAAGCCCCATGGCATCGGCTGCCTCTTGGGCTGCCTGCATCGTTACGCCGGCTTCCACCGTTAGGGTCTTATTCAGTGCATCCTGCCCGCGAATCTGATGCATACGCGAGAGGTTGGGACTCACCTGAGACCCCGAGTCGTCTGGCACCGTAGCACCCGTAAGACCCGTGTTGCCACCCTGGGGAATGAGGGCCACACCGAACTGATAGGCCGCCTTCACAATCTCGGCAACCTCGTGCGTGCTGCGGGGGAATACCACCGCGAGTGCCGTGCCCGAATAACGCCGCCGCCAATCAGTCGCATAGGGCTGTGTGTCTTCGGGGCTGGTACGAATACCCGCAGGCCCGAGCAGAGACGCTAGACGAGAGAGAAACTCGGCCGAGGGGTTCATCGCAGTATCCTTACGCGTGATCGAGAGGCCGAGAAATTGTGCCTAGCACCTTACGCAAAGGCACTAGGCAAAAGGGCATTACTTCACGCGGTTGCGATACTCACCCGTGCGGGTGTCGACCTCGATCTTGTCGCCAATTTCGACAAAGGCAGGCACTGCGACTTCAAAGTTGGTCGGTGCAATACGAGCAGGCTTCATTACCTTACCCGATTTAACGCCCCGGCGTCCACCTACAGCAACGCCCTCCCCACGCACGACGCTCGTAGGCATCTCTACAGAAATAGCGCGACCGTCATAAAACACCACCTCGCAGGCCATGCCGTCTTCCACATAGTTCAAAGCGTCGCCCATGCTCTCGGCCTCAACCTCGAACTGGTTGTAGTCGGCATCCATAAAGACATACATGGGGTCAGCAAAGTAGGAATAGGTGACTTCTTTACGGTCGAGCACCAGCACATCAAACTTTTCGTCGGCCTTAAAGACCGACTCAGAGCCAGAACCAGTGAGCAGGTTCTTGTACTTCATCTTCACTACCGCCGCATTGCGGCCCGACTTGTTGTACTCGGTCTTGAGCGCCACCATAGGCTGACCGTCGAGCATAAAAACATTGCCTGTGCGAATTTCTTGAGCGATTTTCATATATTAGGAATGAGGAAAAGGAAAAACCTCTAGTGTAGCGGGTATTAAGGTATGTGCGCCG
>CAZKWK010000207.1:0-3042 GCA_964556335.1 uncultured Bordetella sp.
AGCGCGTGCTCTATGGATTCGGCCTTGCGGCGGTGGTCGGGGTGCTGCTCGGCGCGTTGGTCGGCCAGTCGGTCTGGGCGATGCGCGGTCTCGACCCGATCTTCCAGGTGATGCGCACGGTACCGCCGCTCGCCTGGCTGCCGATGTCATGGGCGTACCCACGGTGCTGCTGGCCCGTACGGATGCTGAGGCCGCCGACCTGGTGACCTCGGATGTCGATGAGAACGACCAGCCTTACCTCACGGGCGAGCGTACCGTCGAGGGCTTCTATCGCAGCAAGAACGGTCTGGAGCAGGCCATCTCACGCGGTCTGGCCTATGCGCCCTATGCCGACATGATCTGGTGTGAGACCGGCACCCCCGACCTTGCCTATGCCAAGGCCTTCGCGGATGCCATTCACAAGCAGTTCCCCGGCAAGCTCTTGGCCTACAACTGCTCGCCCTCGTTTAACTGGAAGAAGAACCTCGACGACGCCACGATTGCCAAGTTCCAGCGGGAACTCGGTGCCATGGGCTACAAGTTCCAGTTCATTACCCTGGCCGGCTTCCATGCACTGAACTACTCCATGTTCAACCTCGCCCACGGCTATGCCCGCAACAACATGTCGGCCTTTGTGGAACTGCAAGAGGCCGAGTTCGCGGCTGCGGCCAAGGGCTTTACCGCGGTGAAGCACCAGCGTGAGGTGGGCACGGGCTACTTCGATGCCGTCACCACCACCATTGAGCGCGAGGCCTCCACGGCCGCACTCAAAGGCTCTACCGAAGACGAGCAGTTTTTTGATGGCAAGCCCGCCATGAAGAAGGTGGCTTAGGGCAGAGAGGGCAGGCGCCGCAGCGAGTCCCGCATCGGCGGGCTCGCCGTGAGGCGCCTCAGCCGGAGTATCATCACAGAATAATTGAAGGAGACCGCACGCATCCGCATCCAGAGGTGACGTGACGACAACACAAAGCTGGGGGGCCTTTGCAATCCAAGGGCCACAGAGAAAGAAGAAGGGGGGCTTATCAGCCCCCTTTTTTTATGCCTGCGGGCCGCGCCCTGGGGACATCACCGAACCGTGTCCTCGCGCCTTCAACAGGCCGCGCCCGCGGGGTGTCATGGGATCGCGTTCTCTGGATTTCACCGGGCCGCGCCATACGGCGAGGTGTCGTGGCGAGGGTGGTGCGGGGATTCACGAGGGTACGCCCCTCGGCGAGCGGGTCTTGGCCCAGTGCACGGACCAGCCAGGGCAGGGCCTGGTCGCAGGCCTCCTTCAGGCCATAGGGCGGGTTAATCACCATGAGGTGGCTGCCCATGAGGCCCAGGCCATCGTCCTGTGGAGGGCGCACCCGCAGATCGATCTGTAGACGTTCGGCCTCGAGCCCATTGAGCTGGCCTAAGAATCGCTGCAGCTCAAACCGCTGAATCATGGGCATCCAAACCACCACCACAGTATGGGCCATGCGCTGCAAGATCTCCTTGATGCAGGCCCAGGCCTTGGCATAGTCGGTGCGCAATTCATAAGAGGGGTCGATAACCACCAGCGCCCGCTTCGAGACGTTGGGCAGCAGGGCCTTCGGCGCCTCAAAGCCGTTGGCATGGTGGGCCTTTACGCGCCGGCCATAGCCCCCTAAGGCCTGGCCTAGGTGACTAAAGTCGCTCGGATGCAGTTCGAAGGCATGCAGCAGGTCTTTGGCCCGCAGCCGCTCTGCGAGCAGCAGGGGGGAGCCCGGAATCCGTTCGAGTCGCGTGCCCGTATTGAGTCTGCGCACCTCCTGCAGGTAGGCCTCAATGAGGGGGGGCACGCCGTCTCCCTTCTTCTCAAAGAGTGGCAAGACACCGGTATTAAATTCACCCTTACCCCGCATCAGCGGCTCGCCGACCCGGTACTGGCCGGAGCCTGCGTGGGTATCGATCACCAACACGGGGCTGGGCTTATTCTGAAGATAGTCGAGGCAGTAGAGCATGACCGCGTGCTTGATCACATCGGCATGGTTTCCTGCATGAAAGGCGTGGCGGTAGGCAAGCATCGCCGTACTCTACAGGGAAAGCCTAGTAGGCCACGGGAACCGGATCAAGGCTGCGCCACAAGAGCCAACTCGCCACAGTGCGGTAGGGGCGCCAGCGTTCTGCAAGCCGCATAGCCCGTGCCCGCCGCGCGGCGGGGCTGTCCCCCGGATGTTTTCGGCGATAGGCCGATAGCGCACGCGGGTAGTGAAGATCCATCGCTTTCAGAATCCCGAGATCGTCCACGGGAAAAATATCGGGCCGCATCAGCGTGAAGATAAGAAACATCTCCGCCGTCCAGCGGCCGATGCCGGGCTGCCCTACGAGCAGCCGGATGACCGCCTCGTCGTCAAGCAGGTGGAATTGGTGCTCGAGCCCCGGGTTCTCGGCAAACCACTGAGCGAGTTGCAACAGATAGGCGCGTTTGCGGCCAGAGAGTCCTACCGTCTCCAAGGCCCTCTGGGCCCCGAGTATCCCACCGGGTGTTACCTGGGGCCGTTGGGCCGCAGCGCCCGCTGCCTGCAGCAGTCTGGCCCAGATTGCGTCGGCTGCCTTCACGGAGATCTGCTGGCCAACAATCGACCGCACCAGGGTGGTAAAGGGGTCTCCCCGACTCTGCAGGCAGTGGGGATGGGCGATTTCGGCCAGTTCGCCCATGACGGGGTCGACCGATCGCAAGGTCAGAAGCGCATCGTTCCAGTAATAAGGCGTCTGTGGGTGCATGGTCCGCATGGTTTCACTCCCCATAGCGAACTGCAAATGGGGGGCTGAACGCTTCTGTCCGAGTCTGCTCGGGGCTGCACGGATTTGTACGCCGACCGTCCTGTTAGGGTAGTCTGCCTTCTCGGGGGGCAGCAGTGCCCGGTTATGGTGCGACCCGCCGATCTGGGGTGCGCAGCCTGCTCTGGTACCGGCCCTGTTAGTGAAGACCTCTCATGGCATACGGCTTGCATCCCATCAACACTATGGCCTCTCCCGTCGCTCCTTCTCCCGTTGATGAGCTCTTGCTTGGCCCGGGCGATGGTGCAGACCCTCGCCCTCATGTGGCCGCCTATTGGA
>CAZKWK010000208.1:0-1728 GCA_964556335.1 uncultured Bordetella sp.
ACGAGCCCAAGGGCGGCGCGCACCGCGATCCCGACGAGATGGTCAAGCGCATGGCACTGGCACTGCGCAGCGAATTGGACGCGCTGGCACCCCTGAGCCCCCATGAACTACGGGCAGAGCGCGAAGCGTTTTTCCTGTCGCTGGGATAGGGATTGCTGGTGGCGGTGCCGGCTAGAGGGCTCGAACCCCTGACCCCCTGATTACAAATCACTGAAAAATGGTAGCTTGCTTACTGAGCTAAGCATATAAATATATGAAAATGTGATAATTATTTCATCAAGCTTTATCATGTTTTGTCGTTGCTTTGATTTTATCTGATGCCTATCTGATGCCTAGCTACACTATAGGCATCAGGGCAAAACGGCAATGTCGAAGATTAGGATAAGCAAGTCAACGGTGGACGGAGCCCTGCCAGGAGACCGTGAGGAGACCCACTGGGATGATCGGCTGCCGGGCTTTGGGCTCAAGGTCACACCTGCGGGCAGTAAGGTGTACATTTACCGATATCGTATCGCCCGACCGGGCGAGGCTGCAAAGACGGCTCCCCGAAAGTACACCATTGGCAAGCATGGCGAACTGACGCCAGATCAGGCGCGTAAGCGAGCGCAAGAGCTTGCAGCGCTGGTAGTGTCGGGCGTTGACCCGCGAGAGCAGGAAGCCGAGACATTAGCCGCTCGAGACAGAGCAGAGCGGCAGCGAGAAGCAGAGCTGCGGCTCGAAAACGACCTGGCATTCAGCCGCATCGCCGACCTGTGGCTGGACTATTACGAGCACGAGAAGAAGCGGAGGGCGTCGAGCGTTGCTATGGCCAGAATGGTTGTGCGGCGTCACCTGAAGCCCGCTTTTGGCAACAAGCCTATGCCCCACGTCGATCAGGGTGATCTGCAAGCCATCATCGATGCTATCCCCATCACGAAACAAGCTAGGCGCCGCAACGTGTTCGCCTATGCGTCGATCCTGTGCGGCTGGGCCGCACGGCGGCGCTACATCGCTGCAAACCCCCTAACGAGCATGGAGAAGCCTGAGGCGTCCGAAGCGCGTGACCGGGTTCTTGACGACCAAGAACTTGTATCCCTCTGGAAAGGAACAGAAGTTTTGCCTTCACCTTGGGGGCCATTTTATCGGCTGCTGCTCCTGACCGGCCAGCGCAAGTCCGAGGTGGCAGGCATGGGATGGGATGAACTGGACCGCTTGACCCTCACATGGACGATCCCTGTCAGCCGCTCTAAGAACAAAGCCGCGCACGTCGTGCCGCTGTCGAAGGGGGTTATTGCTGAGCTGGATGCAATGGTAGAAGGGAAGCCGTGGCCGAAGACGGGCTATGTTCTCACTACGACCGGTCGCACCCCTATTAGCGGATTCAGTAAGGCCAAGAAGGCGCTCGATAGCTTGATCGCGGGGGCACGTAGCGAAGGCGCGCTACCCGCATGGCGAGTGCATGATCTGCGCAGGACAGTCGCAACTGGCTTCCAGAAATTGGGTGCTCGCTTCGAGGTTACTGAGGCGGTCCTGAACCATATTTCGGGCGCGAAGGCCGGGGTGGCTGGCATCTACCAGCGGCACGACTGGAAGGATGAGAAAAAGGCGGCGCTCTCTGCTTGGGCTACGCATGTCTCGGAGTTGGTCAAGGATGCTGCCGACAGGAGAGAAGGAGCCATCGAGGAGACGGCAGCATGACACAGCCGAGGCTGCTATCCAGTGCTGAAGCAGTGAAGCTGCTGAGTGCTG
>CAZKWK010000208.1:1738-3034 GCA_964556335.1 uncultured Bordetella sp.
CCCTCAGGTGCTCGGTATCTGGGCAAAAGAGGGGTTGCTCGAAGCCTACGCCACGACCGAGAGGCTGGCAGGGCAGCTGGTCCGAGAACGCGAAGAAAACGGTCGGGTGTCTCGGTGGTTCTGGGGCGAGCTTGGACGCGAGATGCTCTTCGCCAGTTGGCCCGCTGGCATTTTCAAGACACTGTCGGACTACGAACACGAGTACGGTGTCCAGTCCGCCGAATGGGAATTGGTAGGGGTCAGCTACAACGCCGACCAGCTAGAAAGATTGGTTGGCGGTGCCGGGCCAAGTCCCGCCGCCCAGAGCGATACTCTTAAGGGGAAATTGCCGCCGGGGGCGAAACCCAGTGATCGCAAGTACGAGCAGTCAGCCCACGATGCTGCCAAGATCGTTAGAGAGGAGGGGGTGTTGCTTTCCGAAGCCATTAGGCGGGTAGAGTGCTTTGAAAGTAATATGATAAAACCGGAATCTGTCGAGCGCGGCATCAGGCGGACCTACGAGAAGATGTACAAGGCAGGTGGTTTGCCAATCCAGATTGATCAAGATTGATCAGAGGACAGTAGCGCAGATCTGGTTAGGTAGGACGGTCATCGGCAACAACTAGCGGTGACTGATATGCCTGACGATATTCTGACTACTACTGAAGCAGCGAGGTACACGCGGCTCGGTAAACCTACCTTGGAACGGCTCCGTGTAAGTGGGGAAGGCCCTGTATATGCGAAGCTTGGTGGTGCCGTCCGCTACCGGAAGGCTGACCTTGATGAGTGGGTGGAGAGCCGCTTGACCCGCTCCACGAGCGCCACACCCTCCTTAATGAACGGGAGGGCCAAGTAATGAACTATCATACCCAGAAATTCTTGGAGATCATGAGGGGGGAGCAGCCTGCTTCTGGCTACCGTCCACAGACTGAAGCGGAATGGCTCAGGCGACAGCTCACCATGATCGCTGCGTCCTACCACATGTATCGCGCTATCGGTGTTCCCAAGGCAGAAGCCAAGCGCGTGGCGCGTCTGATCCATGGCGGTGCCGCAGGTCGTACGCTCCTCGAGATGTCGTTTGCCGAACCTGAAAATGCGGAGGCGGTGTCATGAATATTGCTGCCGACTACGTCGTGCACGGGATGGCGCTTGTTCCGTTAAGATCTGGAAAGAGGCCTCGAGCTCCGGGCTGGAACAAGCGCGAAAACGTCATCACAGACCCCAAGCAGGCTTCCGAGCTGGTAGAGAACATCGGCCTTGCCCACGCCTACTGCACCTCGCCGACAATGGCGCTCGACGTCGATGATCTGCCGAAGG
>CAZKWK010000209.1:0-2982 GCA_964556335.1 uncultured Bordetella sp.
CGGCACGTTTAATTCGCTGGCCTACAACGTTATTTTTGTGGCCAGCGTATCAACGCTCGTCTTCAACCTGAATCCATTATTGCGGTTTGATGGTTACCACATGCTGGTAGACCTCATTGAGATGCCTAATCTCTTCCAGCGTTCGCGTGACCAGCTGAAGTACCTTGGCGAACGCTATCTCCTACGACTGCCGCAGGCCCAGCCGGCGGCGAGAACGCCGCGCGAGGGGGTACTGCTTCCGCTCTATGGGGTTGCAAGCATTGTCTATTGGCTTCTGCTCATGTCGACCATCGTTTTTTTCATCGCAGAGGAATATCTCGACCTGGGTGTGGCTTTAGCCATCCTCCTGGTTGTCTTCTCCTTTGTGGTGCCGCTCGGAAAGTTTCTGAAGTACCTGGCCACGGGCCCTACGTTGGCAGACCATCGGGCGCAGGCGGTCTTCTCTACGGTGGCGATCATTGCGGTGGTGATGGGCTTTCTTTCGCTTGTGCCTCTTCCAGATCGGGTGCGGGTCACTGGCGTGGTGCAGGCGCAGGCCTCTCAGCAAGTACATACCGGTACCGAGGGCTTCTTAGTAGAACTTCTCGCTCGGCCGGGCAGCACGGTGGAGGCGGGTCAGCCTCTGGCCCGCCTCTCAAACCCTTCGCTGGATTTCGAGATTCGCTCGGTGGAGATGCAACTCTCAGCGCTGGTTGCACAGGAGATTCGTGCTGTCGCCACCGCAGTGGCCGACCTCGCCGCCATTTCTAAGCAGAAGACTGCGGTGGAGGAGAGCCTGCACGATCTGCATCAGCGGCGTGACGCGCTCATCTTGCGTGCGCCACTCTCTGGTACCTGGGCGGCACCGCAGCTGATCGATGCCCAGGGGCAGTGGTTTGCGCGTGGGTCGGCCCTGGGCACCGTGGCGCAACTCGGCGAATGGAAATTTATTGCCGTTTTGCCGCAGGTTGCCAGCCATGTATTTAAAGAAGAAATTCAGCAGGCAGAAGTGCGCCTTGTGGGGCAGGAACAGCACAACCTCTTTACGGAGCCCGCACGGGTGATGCCCTTTGAGCAGGGCGCACTGCCTTCGGCCGCACTGGGTATGGCGGGAGGCGGCATGATCGCGGTCTCGCCTTCTGACCCGCAGGGCCTGGTGGCCGCCGAGCCTTTCTTTCGCATCGAAGCAGCGTTTGGGCCGGGTTTTCAAGGGCTGACCGATCGGGCTGTGCGTTTGTCACATGGGCAGATTGGCACGATGCGCCTCACCCTCTCGTCGCGGCCACTCTTGGCCCAATGGACCCGCGACGTTCGTCAGTTTCTGCAGCGGCGGTTCCGCGTATGAACGCCACGACGCCCATGGAACTCTTGCACGCCCCACCGTCAGGTGTGCGGTCGTTTGCGTTGGAGTCGGCGCACCGGCTACGTGATCTAGAGAAGCTTCCCGAAGGGTTGGATGCCATGTGGCTGAAGGCGCATGGCTGGATACGGCGCCTCGGGCGGCGTCGGAAGCTGCTTGAGAAACAGGCAGACCTCGCAGAGCAGTACTGCGGGCGACTGGCAGATCTCACCGATGACGAACTTGCCGATCGTCTTGCGGGGCTGCGCGGGTTGTTGCGGCGCGACCCCCTTCAGGCCAAGGGACAGTTGGCCCAGGCCCTTGGCGCCGTGGGGCAGATGGCAGAGCGGGTGATTGGCCATCGCCCATACAAAGTGCAGTATTGGGGAGCCTTGGCAATGCACGCAGGCTGCCTTGCCGAAATGGCCACCGGGGAAGGCAAGACCCTTACCGTGGCACTGGCCGCGATTCTCTCGGGATTTACGGGGCGGCCCTGTCATGTCATCACCGCCAACGACTACTTGGCAGAGCGCGACGCCCAGACCATGATTGCGCTCTTTGATGCCTGTAAGGTCTCGGTGGCCTCGATTACCGCAACCGTCGACCACGACCTGCGACCGGCGTTGTATCTGAATGATGTGGTCTACGTCACGGCCAAGGAGCTGCTTGCCGATTATCTGCGCACGACGTTGGTCACCCGCGCAGGACAGTCGCCCTCCCAAAAAGCCTTTGAAGACTGGATCCTGGACTGCCTGCAGGCCGCATTGCGCGCTGGAGGTGACAACAATGTCGCCCGCCCAACGCATCCACCCGGCTTGTTGGGGCGTGGGCTTCACACGGTCATTGTTGATGAGGCCGACAGTGTGCTGATTGACGAGGCTGTTACCCCCTTAATTCTCGCCGCTCCGCGCGAGAGCCGGGGGCTGCCGCAGGCAGCAGAAGTGGTTTCTCATCTTGCCCAGCAGCTCACATTGGGGGCGGACTATGAGAGGGCGGCGCGGGGGAAGACAGTAACCCTCCTTGCGTCGGCCCGGCAACGACTGCTCGAGGTTGCGCATCAGATTCCCGAGGTCTGGCGACCCGCGGCCCGGCGTGAAGAACTACTACGCCAGGCCCTAGTCGTACGCGAGTTTTTCTTCGCGGGAAAGCATTATGTGGTGGACGACGGTGAGGTGGTCTTGCTTGACGAGTTCACCGGGCGGCTGACCCCCGGGCGCACGTTGACTGCGGGGCTGCATCAGGCCATTGAGGCCAAAGAGGGTCTCGAGATCACGGCGCCCAATGAGTCGATGACCCAGATGAGTTTCCAGTCTTTCTTTCGGCGATTTCGCCGTATGGGGGGGTGTACTGGAACGGCCATTGAGGCCTATGACGAACTCTGGGCAATTTATGGGCTGCAGGTGATGCCCATTCCAACCCATCGCCCCCGTCAGACGCGATATCTGCCTGCGGTCTTGCATCAGACACAGGAGGAGAAGTGGCAAGCCGTGGCGCAAGAGGCGCTCGCATTGCAGGGCTCTGGGCGACCAGTCCTTATTGGTGTGCGTTCGGTTATTAGTAGCGCCCTGTTGGCGGAGAAGATTCAGGCGCTGGGCCTCTGTCCCAGTGTCCTCAATGCCCTCTCGCATGCCGATGAGGCCGAGATTGTTGCGAAGGCAGGGCAG
>CAZKWK010000210.1:0-2133 GCA_964556335.1 uncultured Bordetella sp.
TACGACGCGCATCAACGACCTATGTGGTCGGTACGAGAACAGCTTGCCTCGCCTGCTCTTGTCGGTATCAGAACTAGAATCCAGTGTAAGCATCCACTTGCAAAAGATGGGTTTTTCATGGTCTTAGAAACGAAATTAGTGTGGACTGATGTTGGGCCTCTCCCTGCTGATTGGTGCGTTGTTCCGCTCGGTCGTCTGCTTCGTCGGCCGCCTGCGTATGGCATTAATGCCTCGGCGGTCGCCCGTGACTTACGCCTTCCGGCCTATATTAGGATTACCGACATAACCGAAGACGGTCGCCTATCTAAGGAGGCGCAGGTATCAGTAAAACACTCCAACTATTCCTCCTATTTGCTGGAAGAGGGAGACCTGGTTTTTGCTCGAACTGGGGCTAGTGTAGGCAAATCTTACCTGTACGAGTATGAAGAAGGGCCTCTAGTATTCGCTGGGTTTCTGATTCGTTTGACTCCTAATCCATCCGTCCTATCCCCGAAATATCTTGCCGAATTTGCGAAGACGGGAACATATCGGAAATGGGTTCTAACTAATTCCATGAGGAGTGGGCAGCCGGGTATTAACGGGCGGGAATATGCAAGTTTGCCCATACCCGTCCCCCCCTCGGTCGACGAACAACAAGCCATCGCCACCGCCCTCTCCGACGCCGATGCCTACATTGAATCGCTTGAGCAGCTAATCATCAAGAAGCGGCAGATTAAACAAGGGGTGATGCAGGAGTTGCTGACGGGGAAGAGGAGGTTGCCGGGGTTTGAGGGGGAGTGGCAAAAAGCAACGCTCGCCGAGATAGCCGATTTTGCGAAAGGCACTCAATTCAATCGAGCAGCAATGAATAATACAGGACAGTATCCGGTTATTAATGGCGGACGCGAGCCTTCCGGATATATAGACGAGTTTAATTGTTTGGGAGATGTAATTACGTTAAGCGAGGGCGGAAATTCTTGCGGCTTTGTGGGCTTTATGAATGCTCCATTTTGGAGTGGGGGGCATTGTTATACGGTGCGACCAAAAGAAGGTTTAGTCGTTCTCACATTTCTTTATCAGAAACTGAAGCTTGAGGAAAAATCAATCATGGCGCTGCGAGTAGGTTCTGGCTTGCCTAATATCCAGCGTAATCGCCTGGGGAGCTTCGAGGTATATTTTCCTGAAGATATCTCGGAGCAAATAGCAATATCTGACATTCTGGGCGCGATGGCCAGAGAGGATACGATATTGACCGAAAAACTCTCCAAGGCTCGCCACCTCAAACAAGCCATGATGCAACAACTCCTAACCGGCAAGATAAGACTAGTGTAGAAAGCGGCAACCGTATGGAAGATATCGGCCAAGCAGAGAAAGAGACCCAAGATAGATTAATCGCCTTGTTTCGCGACGAGCTAAAATATCGATTTCTAGGAAACTGGACGGAGCGTGAGGGGAACAGCAATATCGAAGAATCGATTCTTACGGATTGGCTTTCGAAGTCCGGCTATTCCTCTGAGCAGGTCAATCGAGCCCTCTACAAGCTTAGGACCGAAGCAGATAATCGCAACCGCTCCCTGTATGACAACAACCAAGAGGTCTATAAGCTGCTGCGCTATGGAGTCCCAGTCAAAATTGAAGCCGGAAAAGTCACTGAGACGGTTCACCTGATTGACTGGAGCGAGCCAGCTAATAATGATTTTGCTATTGCTGAAGAGGTGACCTTAAACGGCGGTCACGAGCGTCGCCCGGACCTCGTGTTATATGTGAACGGCATCGCGATAGGGGTAATTGAGTTAAAGAATAGTCGGACCTCGATAGGAGACGGCATCCGACAGCTTCTCTCGAATCAACAGCCTGAATTCAATCAGTGGTTCTTTAGTACAGTCCAGTTTGTTTTCGCCGGTAGCGATTCGGAGGGCCTGAAATACGGGACGATTGAGACGCCAGAAAAGTTTTTCCTCCGGTGGAAAGAGGATGAGGAGGACAATAGTCGCTATAAGCTCGACAAGTACCTCCTAAAGATGTGCAAAAAAGAACGCCTAATTGAACTGATGCTCGATTTCGTGTTGTTCGACGGCGGTGTCAAGAAGCTGCCAAGAGTTCATCAGTACTTCGGCGTCAAGGCTGCTCAGGAATTCTTCAGGCAACGGAAGG
>CAZKWK010000210.1:2143-2955 GCA_964556335.1 uncultured Bordetella sp.
GGCGGAGTTATCTGGCACACGCAGGGAAGCGGAAAGAGCATCGTCATGGTGCTGTTGACTAAGTGGCTTCTCGAGAACAATCCAAATGCTCGGGTGGCGATTATCACGGACCGCGATGAGCTAGATAAGCAGATAGAAGGGGTTTTTAACGCAGCTGGAGAGCCGATTAAACGCACTAAGAGTGGCCGTGACCTAATGGAATCCCTTGGTCAAGCAAAACCGCGATTGCTGTGTTCGTTGGTTCATAAGTTTGGCCGCCGCGATATTGATGACGTTGAGGCATACATTAAGGAGCTTCAATCCAAACCAACCCAGGCGGTAGGCGAATTGTTTGTGTTTGTCGATGAGTGCCATCGAACTCAGAGCGGCACTTTGCACAAAGTAATGAAGGCGATGTTGCCGAACGCCATCTTCGTTGGCTTTACGGGAACCCCTCTCTTAAAGAAGGATAAAGAGACAAGCCTTGAGGTGTTCGGGGGCTATATCCATACCTACAAGTTCAGTGAGGCCGTTGAAGATGATGTAGTGCTCGACCTCGTGTACGAGGCTCGCGATATCGACCAGCGACTTGGTTCAGAGGAGAAGATAGACCAGTGGTTTGAGGCTAAGACGAAGGGGCTGAACGATTGGCAGAAGGACGAGCTGAAGAAACAGTGGGGAACGATGAAGGCCGTTCTCAGTTCGAGGTCTCGGATGGACCGAGTCGTTAGTGACATCGTCTTCGATTTCAGTGTGAAGCCTCGCCTATCCAGTGAGCGAGGCAACGCGATGTTGGTTGCAGGAAGTATCTACGAAGCCACGAAGTATTTCAC
>CAZKWK010000211.1:0-2941 GCA_964556335.1 uncultured Bordetella sp.
GCCTAGGGTCTGCTCCTCAGTCGCGATGAGTTCATCGGCCATCTGCCGACCCACCAGATGACGGCCATCCCGCGTGAAGACCTGCAGGTCAAGATTCTGGCCGTTGAGTTCGCCAAGGAAGAGGGCTACGTCTTTGTAGCCTTCCGGGACTACCGCAATCGGCGTCACCCCGACACGGTCGAGCCGAATGGCCTCTGAGGCCACAATGTTGTTGTCCAAAATCTCAAGCCCACTGGCACTCACCACATTGGGCAGCCAGAGAGCCTCATCTTGCGGAAACTTCTGAAACGACTCCCGCAGCGTGGCATCGACCCCACTGGGATTAAACTGATTTTCAATCACCCGAAACCGACTGGCAGCCGCCACCCGCTGGGGATCTTCAATGCTGAGACGAATGCCCGCGGCGGGCCGATTACTGGCTTTCAACACCAGCATCTCGCCATCCACGGGGCGGCCGCCAAAGCTAAGCCGCATTCCATTGATCTGCACCGACTCCACACCCGAGACGCTCTGCCCCGTCACCGTATCAGTCACAGTCCAGAGGCCCTGCTTTACCTGGTTATCAATACGGCCCGAGGCGCTGGTGGTCGAGACTTCGAAAGAAAAGGCACCAAAGACATCACTCGAAATAAGAAAGTCTTCCGCCTGACCAGGCTGTACCCGAATCTGGCGGCCGAAGGCGCCATCGACCGAATTGGCATTGCCCCCTTCCAGAAAGCCCAGAATCTGCCGGCGTACCTCAGCGGCCTGCATGGGCTCACCCAGAATGGGCCGACCCGATTCGTCCACCTGCGCCCCCAAGAGCGTAAAGGAGCGGGCATTGCCATTTAAAGTAACAGTGATCTGATCGCCCGTACGAAATTCTCCGGTGAGGCTCAGATCGTTAATCTGACCTGCGTTAGCCTTGTACCCAATACTTAGGGCATTGGCGTTAAAGGCCTGAAAGTCTAGGAGCTCGGGCTGCAGCGATACCTCGGTCTCACCATTGGCGGCCTTCAGACTAAACTGCGGCTGAAACCCAAAGAGGTCTCCCCCATCGCGGCCCTGTAAGTCGATACCTTCACGATGAATGGCATTGACTTCTGTCACCATGGTCTTTGCCAACTGATCAAGACTCTCCATAGTGGGCGCCAGGATCTGCCGGCGAAAGCTCATCGCCCCGGAAAGGCTACCGCCAGAGAGCCCAGAGACCACTTCGGCGGTCTTCGAATAGGGCTCAATCATGAGGTCAACCTTCTCAATGGCCGACTCATTGAAGATCGCCATCACCTTACGGGCCCCATCCACATTCACGATCTGGCCGCGACTGGTTGTCGAGCCAAGGCTCACGGTCATCTCGCCGTTGGGCGCCTCCTTCACCTGAATCTTGGCAATCTCTGACATCTCTCGCAGTAGCTGATCGCGCTGATCGAGTAAAGCCGGGGGCTGGCGGTCGAGATACTTGGTCTTACGCAGCTGCTGGTTGACAAGTGAAAGCTGTTCGGAGAGTTGGTTGAGCTTTGTCACCTGCGTATTAATCTGGCCCTGGCTTTCTTGCTCCACCAGGTTGAGCTGGCCGTGTAACTCACCAAACCGCGAGGCGAGCCCCTCGGCCTTGGACAGAAACTGGCTGCGCAAGATGAGCGAAGACGGGTCTGTAGAGAGCTGCCTAGCGGAGTCGAAAAACTGGTCGAAGGCGGAGATCAGTCCCACATCTTCGCTGCCCATGATGTTCACAACTCGGTTGGCGTAATCGACAATCGGGCTCTGGGTGCTCAGCTCAGAAGTGGCATTGCGCAAGCTGCTCTCGACAAACTCATCGTACAGGCGTCGCACGCCGATCAGGCTGACACCCGTGCCGAAGTAATGGACCCCATAGTCTTGGGGACTGTTTTCCAGGAGCTTGACTTCTTGCCGCGAATAGCCGGTACTGCCCACGTTGGCAATATTGTTCGATACCGTGCCCAAGGCCCTTTGGTAGGCCGAGACCGCGGTACTGGCTATCGAGACTAAATCAGGCATGGTCGATTACCGAAGGGCCTTCACGGAAGGCTTCTCCAGCGGCAGGTTGGAATAGCCGCGAGGAATAGGAATGGAATGTGAGAGGGCTTCACCCGGTACAAGCGGCATCGCGGGCTTGGCCGGCAAGCCCTTGCCATAGACGTTTGCATCCAGCGGCTTGCCCTTTGGCGCGGCAGACTCTTGCCGCAGCAGCGACTGGGCCCCCTCGACCGCACGGTTCGAGAGCACATCGGCCGTGGGCTGTGGCAGTTGCTTCTCCATGTGCTTGACCAACATATCGGCAAGCCCTACGGAGCCACGTTTGGCCATCTGCAGCGACACCTCACGATCAAACAAAGACTCATAGGTCTCTAGGTGTTGGTTGCTGGTGAGCTCGTCTTTTTCAATCGAGGCCCGCATGCTCTTGAGCATCTCTTGAATAAACAGCGCCTCAAATTGCTCAGCGGCCTTGCGCAGCGCGAGGTTGTTCGCGCCTGGGGCCGACGCGCCAGAGCCCGAGCCAGAACCTGTGAGCGGCTCACGGCGGGCCTGATTCTTGAGGGACTGCAGTCCCTCAAAGTCAAAGCCGGAGGTCACATCCATTTAGATCACCACCAGCTCGGCACGCAGGCTGCCCGAGCTTTTTAAGGCCTCGAGAATCGCAATGAGGGCGGACGGTGTTGCCCCGACCTGATTCACCGCATCCACAATCTGACGCAGGTCGATGCCCGGCTGAAAGAGGAACATGGGCTTCTTGGGTTCTTCTACTGCGACCTCAGCGTTTTCTACAGGGGCCGTTTCACCACCCGATAACGGTGCGGGCTGACTCACCTCGTTGGTGGCTGCCACAGTAACCGAGATCGTGCCGTGCGAAACCGCCGCAGCCGTCACCTTCACATTGCGGCTGATCACCACGGTACCGGTGCGCGAGTTCACCACCACACGGGTCGGGGGCTCCCCC
>CAZKWK010000212.1:0-2920 GCA_964556335.1 uncultured Bordetella sp.
GGACCGTGAGACAGACCGCCCCAAATACCGCTAGTGCGAGCAGGGCGGTCTTCCAGCCCACAAACTCGGTGAGTACCCCGCCCACCGGTGCGCTCAGGCAGGCAAATACACCCAGCCCGGTGAGCCCCTTACTCATAATTCGCGCACCTTCGAGATGATCATAGAGATCTCGCACAATGGCGCGTGCAACGACGATACCTGCCCCCATCGCAAGCCCTTGAACGACCCGCCACCCGATGAGTTGTTCCATAGACCCGGAAAATGCGCTGCCAATCGAGGCGAGGACATAGGCCACCATTCCTACCAACAAGGTAGGCCGGCGACCGAAGCGGTCGGACAACGGGCCCCAGACCATCTGTGAGAGCCCGAAGGCCAGCACCAACGCAGAGAGCGTGAGTTGGGCCTGGGACATCGAAGCCCCGAAGCCTGCGGTGATTGCCGGGAGTGCCGGCAAGTAGAGGTCGGTGGTGACGGGCTGAAGCCCAAGCAGAAGGGCAAGCACAATAATCACTGTGCCCTGGGACATAGATGTCACGAAAATACTTTCTTACGGCCCTCGTAGGGGCCGTAATGAGAAGTCAGAAGGAAGAGGGGTAAGAACCTTTAGCCGAGGCTGCTCTTGATGAGCGTCAGGGCGACGGTGAGCCCCACAAGCACACCGAAGACGACGGCGAAGACCTTGGTGTTTCGTGAGGCGACCCCACCGTCAACGCCCCGACTGCGCACCAGATAGATCGGGTAGAGAAACGGCAGAAGGACAATGATTCCGAAGAAAATAAAGAGATGTGTGCTGGCGTATTGCATGGCGACCCCCAGGGATTGGTAATAACCCTTAACAACTCAGATGATACGCGTTTTTACCGCAGGCTGAGCCAGTCGTCGTCGCGCGCGCATTCCGGCGGAATGCCATGGCCAGCGGACCGGACGAGGCCTGATTGGTCAACTTCGACCTGAAACCAGATGCAGAAGGGTGTCTCGAAACGGTACGACCAGACCTCTCCGCGCTGACGTCCCAGCGTTATCTTTTCAAAAGAAGGGCCGATGAGATCTTCCACCGCTGCGGCTGTCATCCCGGGAATGATTTTTTGAAATTGCTGCTCGGTTAAGACCTGTTGCCAACGCACGACTTGGTCATTCTGGTCAAAGTCAATGATGTAGGTATGCCGTCCATAGGGCCCTTTGGCATAGGTGAGTCGTATTCCTGTATCGGTAGACACTTGCCGCGCGGGGGTGCCAAGGCGTTCCACTACTTCGATACGAGACTTCCCGTACCAGTTAGGAGATGGTCCATAGTTTGCACAGCCTTGAAGGGCAAGCGCGAAAGTCACCAGTACTAGGGCGATGAGAGCACTGAGGTTGGACTTCGTGATGTCACCGTTCGGCAGTCGCAAAGGCATCATAGAGGTGTTGTAGGCTTAGACAAAAAACACATACACTAAAAAAATGACCCGCCTGCGTTACTTTACTCCCCATCCTTTAGCCTCGCCCACACAGGTCAGGGTCTTTGAGGTGTTTTTTGGTAAGACATCGGGCGACCGAACGCGACAGATAATCGACCTTGGAATTACCTCATTGATTCTCGCTAGCGTTGTCGCAATCGTACTGGAGTCAATGCCGGCGCTTCATGAGCGTTATGCATTGGAGTTTTATGTATTTGAAGTGTTTTCAATCGCCATCTTCAGCCTTGAGTATTTATTACGTCTCTGGTCTGTACCGGCGGGTAAAGCTGATTTAAAGCCTGTTCAGGCGAGAATCGGTTACCTCACAAGCTTTCATGGGCTCATAGACCTCTGCGCGATTTTGCCCTTTTATCTGCAGTTTTTATTTCCTGGGCTTGATCTTCGGTTCTTACGAGCGATGCGAATGCTTCGTTTCCTGAAGCTCTCTCACTACAGCACTGCGCTCGAGGATCTATTCCGCGCTATTCGCGATGAGCATGAGTCGTTTGTTTCGGCTCTCTATATTCTTGGGATTGCGATTCTCATGACATCTTGCCTTGCTTACTATGCTGAGCATCAGGCGCAGCCGGAAAAGTTTGGGTCGATTCCGGATGCTATGTGGTGGTCGATTATCACCCTTACCACGGTGGGATACGGCGACGTCTCGCCGATTACCCCATTCGGAAAGTTCGTCGGGGTAGCTACGGCACTCATGGGCGTATGCACTGTAGCGCTCCTTACAGGTATTGTTGCAAGCTCATTTGCCAACCAGATGGCCCGCAAGCGGGCGCTTTTTGAGGCAGAACTAATCAAGGCGCTTCAGGATGGGAGAATCTCCGAGGAGGAGGAGGCGTCGCTTGAGCTTTTACGGCAGTCGTTTAACCTTACCCGCGAGCATGCCAATGCAATTGTGAAACGGGTGAAGCAGGAGCACGGTCCAGGCTAGACTAAAAAAGCGTGCGATCAAGACGCGACGGCCGGGCCTGAATCAGCTCAACGGGTTATAGGTTTATATCGAATTCGTTTCGGTTTGGCGGCCTCTTCGCCGAGGCGTCTCTTTTTATCGGCCTCATATTCTTGGTAATTGCCGGCGAAAAACTCCCAGTGTGAGTTGCCTTCACAGGCAAGAATATGGGTTGCAATACGGTCGAGGAACCAGCGGTCATGGGAAATGACCAAGACACACCCGGCAAATTCAAGCAGCGCGTCTTCGAGCGCTCGTAGCGTTTCTACATCGAGGTCGTTGGAAGGCTCATCAAGCAGCAGCACATTGCCCCCTTGAATGAGCGTCTTTGCAAGATGCAAGCGCCCGCGTTCTCCCCCCGAGAGATTGCCCACCACCTTGCCTTGGTCGCCCCCTTTGAAGTTGAACCGCCCGAGATAGGCGCGTGACGGCATTTCGAACTTTCCGACTGTTAACGTATCTGCCACATCGGCAACTGCATCGAACACGGTCTTGCTGTCGTCGAGCCCTTCACGCG
>CAZKWK010000213.1:0-2916 GCA_964556335.1 uncultured Bordetella sp.
AGTCTTCTCGTAGCCTCTCTGCTTTTTTGAAAGAGGCCGCCCATGACAGCTGTTGCTTCCTTTGTTCCACTCTCCACTGTTCGTGCGTCGTTTGGTTGCACGTCGTCTGCGGGGTATCTGGAGACACACGGCACGTGGGCCTCAGACGCAGCGAAGGGAATACGTTCAGGGGGGCGTGCGGGACGGTATTCGATGCTCGCCCTTGCGGTCTTTGCGAGCCTCGTGCAGTGTGCAGCTCATGCGCAGTCAGGCGCGGCCGTGTCCGTCTTGCCAGCCGTGGTCGTGACCGAAGCCCCAGAGTCCCCGCTTGCGCCACGCGGCATATCGATACCCGCCGGGGCAGACCAGGTGCCGTGGCTCATGCAGAGTCTCTCCACGTCGGTGATCACGCAAGAACAGATGACCCAGACCGGAGGCGGCCGCCTTACTGAGGCGCTACGGTTTGATGCCTCAGTGGATGCGAATTACAGTCCGCTCGGCTATTACGAGAGCTTTCAGGTGCGGGGCTTTCCCGTCGACCCTGTATTTGGTTTTCGGGTGAACGGGGTACCCGTGGTCGGCGAGGCCCCGATTTTTATGGGCAACAAGCAACAGGTCGAGGTGCTTCGGGGCCCTGCAGGGCCCCAGGGCGCACCGGGCGCCGGCGGGGGACTCATTCACTTTGTGACCAAGCGGCCCGAATCGATACGGAGCATTGGCGTGACAGCAGAGCAGCGCCGCTCTCTGGGCGTAGCGGCAGACATTGGGGCCGTTGATGCCCAGGGTTCTGGCTGGCGATTGAACGTGGGCGCCGATCGTCTGCGCTCCTATGCAAAGGGCGCTGATGGTGAGGCGGGTGCGGTGGCGCTGGCTGTTGATCAAAGCCTCTTGGGGGGCGGTCGGCTGGCCTTTGATGTGGAGCTCGCCCGCCGTGAACAGATTACCCAGCCCGGCAGTCAGCTCCTGGGTGGCACCGCTTTACCCCCCTTGCGGCCCGAGACGGTGTTGGGGCTGTCGGGCTGGTCAGAGCCTGTGCGGTTCGATTCGGCCTTCGCCATGGCCCAGTGGGATCTACCGCTCGCGAATGGCTGGATGGCAACGACCAAGGCCTCGATGCACCGGGTGAAGACCGATGACTACAGCAGCTTTCCGTGGGGGAGTGGATTTGCAGATCCTATTTATGCCGCTGCCTCTAATGCCTATTTTGGATCTGACGGAACGTTTTACCTGTGGGATTATCGATCGATCAATGAGAGACGAGAGGCCCGCGCATTGAGCGTAGATTTTTCTCGAAGTTTTGCTCTGGGAGGCGAAACGCATCAGTGGTCATTCGGGCTGGAGCGGGTTGACTATCTCTCCACAAAACCAGACTACCTCTATGCGACTCCGTCGGATTGGACAGACCCTTCGAATCCAGTATTCCTCTCCCGAGGCAATGTATTGCTAAACACCTGGGCTGGGGAACAGACTGGGCTTCCCGGTACCGATGTCTTTCGCCGCGAGGTACGCCAGACGAGCGTCTATGTCTCCGATCGGGTTACGGTGGGGCAGGGCTCTCTCTTGGTCACCGGTCGGTGGGTTGGGATGAAAGACAGCTCTAGGGCCGATTTTTACCCTGAGTATTACGCGACGATTCCTTGGCAGAGCCGCAGCGACGACTGGTTCTTACCGGCCATCACCTACAGTCTGCCGCTGCACACGCAGCAGCAGGCCTGGGTCTCCTATCGTGCAGACGTGGAGGCTGGTGCCGTGGCACCGCTGTCGTCAGCCAATAATGGATCGGTGCTGCCCGCTCGCCGCCTGCAACTCGTCGAACTCGGAACCAAGGCGGTTCTTCGTCCGCAGCTACAGACTTCGGCCGTGCTCTTTCATAGCTGGCGGCCGCACAATTTCCGCAACGATGATCCAGCCGATCCACTGGGTAGCCCCGTCGGCGACTACCTGCAGCGCGGGCGTGAATCCCGTACCGGGCTTGAACTCTCGGCCGGAGGCAGACTGGCTCCGCGGCTGCAGTCGCAGCTCTCAGCCACTTATCTGCATTCGGACACCTCGGGCCTTGGCCATGCCGCCTTTGAGGGGAAGCAGGCACTGAATATTCCGAAGCTGCGTCTCTCGGCCCTGGTGGACTATCGACTGCCGCAAGTTACTGGGCTGTCGGTCTGGGGCGGCTGGTTCTATGTCGGCAAGCGTCCGGCAAGCCGAGACAACGCTGTTTTTACCGAGGCCTATGACCGGCTCGACCTGGGGCTGAATTACCAGCAGCGGTTCGCCGGGCAGCGCCAGACCTATCGATTTAGTGTCGAAAATATTTTCAACAAACAATACTGGCGCGACACCGCAGAATTTCTTGGGGATGCCTACTTAACGCCAGGTGCCCCCCGAATTTTTAAGCTCAGCGCAACCACAACCTTTTAAAAAGGTGCTAGCCTTCGGCCACTCGCATAGGGAGGCTGGTTGTGAAAACACATGTGCCCGAGCATGCTGTTCGGGTTTTAAAGCAGTTTCGCGTTATTTTTAGAGCAGTCAAAGAACATTATCGACGGGTTGAAATGGCTACAGGCCTCTCAGGCTCTCATGTCTGGGCCCTGGTTATCATCGATGAGAACCCTGGCATTCGCCCCGGTGCCCTGACCGATCGGCTCGCCATTCATCAGTCCACCGCCAGCAATATTGTTCGCCATCTGGTGTCCGAAGGGTATGTTCTGCGGATGCGCTGCCCCGACGATGCGCGGGCCTTTGAGTTGAGCGCCACGCCTAAGGCGAAAGAGCTTCTAGCGAGAGTACCTGAACCCAAGATCGGTATTTTGGTGCAGGCCCTTGCGGAGATGCCGCAGACCTCGGTCTCGGGGCTGGAAGGGTATCTCGACCATGTGATTGCCCGTATGGGGCAGTCGGGCGATGCCGAGGCGGGCTTGAAGCCGTTGGCTGATCTCTAAC
>CAZKWK010000214.1:0-2894 GCA_964556335.1 uncultured Bordetella sp.
CTAGTCCTGCCTTGATCCATAGCCCATGGTCATCAGCCCGCATCGACAGGAGAGCACTCCGAAGATGCTGGATCGTCTCGGGAGAAAGAGCAGCTACCGGGCTATCACCTCCAACGACGACAGCAAAGGATGGAGGCCTAACGGTGGGCTGCAACTGCGACTGCCAGACACCAAGAAGCTGCTCGGGGATCTGAGGCAGATCCTGCCAAGTACCCTTACCAGCCCACTCATACGGCTTACCCGTTTCCGGGTGGATCGAAGGCGGCAGGACATCCTGCATCGTCAAACCGTTTCCGGCGGCGCACCTGAACTCGAGCACCATATCACCCGTTTTGGGGTCGGTTATCTGCTTAATGCGGATAGGCGCGGCCTCCGGCGGCAGCCGGTAAAGAAGTTTGGCACGTCCCTTCCGCCCAGAGGAAATCTGGACGCCATCATCAGCCTCAAGCAGTGCGTCCAGATCAACGCCACGTTCACCCAACCAAGCGCGGGCCTTGGGCAAGTCATCGATGTCCAGCGCCATCGTCGGCGGCGTGCTGTAAGCATGAGCAAGGCCTATGTTACCCTTCAGCGACGATGCCTTCTGAGGATCAGTTATGGCGCTCTCCAGCCTGTTCCAGCCCGTCGTGACTGGCCGCTTCTGACCCTTCGGAATGGGGACGAGTGCAAAGCCGTGGGCGATGTAATCAGCAGCAGTCGCCATTTACGCCTCCCAGTCGAAAGGCAGGAACGTAGCTTCAGCATCACCCGAGACGATCGCATCATGCAGGGGGCGGGGCATATCTACCCCGATCTCACACGCCTTTACGAGATCACCACCATGCGCACGTATCGCTATAGAGGTCGTTGCCGCCAAATGGGTGCGCCTAGGTAGTGCTCCCCGAGCTTTTTCGATCGCGCGAGAAACTGCCTGCTCCTGCGCGCCAGTCCCCGCATTGCACAGATGTTCGGAGCACCTAGGACAGAAGAAGAAGTACAAATCGATATTGCAGTACCTGACACTCCAACAAGCAGGTTGGGAAGCTAGGTCCACAGCGCATTCACAGCGGCAGCACCCGGCGTAGCCGTAAGGGTAGTCATTGGGAGAACAGGCCATTATGCCGCCCCTCCCACATCGGTCTTGCTGCGCTCCACGATCCACGCATCGACATCGGTCTCTAGCCAACCGACAGCGCGCCCACCGGGGATTATGGTGAACGGCTTGGGGAATATTCCTTTGGCCACCATGTCGGACAGCTTGGCAGCGCTGACATTGAGTTTCTGCCGCACCTCGGCATGGCGGAGAATTTTAACAGGCGCGATTCTGTCGCTGTGTGTCTGCGCAGGAACAATATCTTCGTAAGTCATCGTAGGCCTCCTATGAGAAGGCCTTCTAGTTATCGGCTTGGTGGTTCAGCGCAGGGTGGGATTAGTCATGAGTTTTCCCCCCTTGCCATTTCTCCGCAAAGCCGAGCGACGCTGCTAATTCCCCGTGCGCATTGACGTTCTTTCGTATCTCCTTGCCTCGCTCTGACATGTAGTCCTTCCTAATAGTCTCGGGAGACTTGCCATGGCGCTGCACGGTCTCTGCGATCGTCTCTGGGAATGACTTTCCCTCTCCACCGAGTTCGACTGGAAGGCGCATCATCGCCATTTCGTAGAGACGTTGCTCCAATGCTGGGTCAGGCGGGCGATTGGCGGGACGCCAGATACCAAATACCTCTTCCACACTTTCACCGTCAGCAAGCCGACACAACAACTCAACCAAGCTATCGGTATCGGCTGGGTCGAGTGACCCAAGTTTAAGCTTGCCGGCCCAAACCCTGAGCAGCAGCCGAATGCGGGGGGGGCGAGCTTTACTCATGCGCTCGCGCGGCCAAGTGCGGTCACGTTCGTAGCTTGTGACGGGTGCTCGATATACGTCGTCCACTGCTCCATCAGCCTGATGCGCTTCTCCAACTGATCCTGCCTGCGGTAGGCGGCTTCCGCCTTGTCGCGGATGGTGTGCGCCAACGCGAGTTCGAGCGTCTCGTTCGCATAGTTCGTTGTCTCGGCAGCCCAGTCGCGGAAGGTCGAGCGGAAGCCGTGCGGCACGTATGCCGCGTAGCTCGGCATGCCCTTCATGACTGCAAGCAAGGCGCCATTGGACATGCCCTTCTTGCCCGTCGGGGCGGGGAACACATAATCGCACTGGCGACCCGCCAGCATTTCCCTAATGATAGTCATCGCCCTAGCGCTCAGCGGTATGCGATGTTCCCGACCAGCCTTCATCCGTTCGGCTGGGATCGTCCATACCTTGGCTTCAAGATCGATCTCGTCCCACTTGGCACCTAGCACCTCTCCCGAACGGGTCGCGGTCAGGATCAGAAACTCAAGCGCCTTGGGGCTGACACCCTTCTTCTCGCGCAGCGCCTGCACAAACGCATGAATTTGCGGGTAGGGCAAAGCGGGCTGATGCTTCACCTTGGCGATCTTGCGCGCCTTGGGCAGTAGTTGCCCGAGCCCGCCTTTAAGAGATGCGGGATTGTCGCCCTCGTACAGCTTACGGGCCTTCGCCCAGTCCATGACTGCCTCGATGCGCTGACGCAGGCGCGTGGCGGTTTCCGTCTTGGTGGTCCAGATCGGCTCTAGAACCGCAAGCACCTGCTCCATCTTGATCTGGTCGACCGGGACACTGCCCAAGGACGGGTAAGCGTAGGTCTTGAGGGTTGCCCCCCACTGATGCTGATGCTTGGCGTTCTTCCATTCGTGCTGTTTGGTGGCGATGCACCGTTCCGCAGCTTCGGCGAAGGTGAGTACCCTGCGGATAGCTTGCGCCCGCTGCCGCTTCAGATCGTCACGCTGGTCTTTGGGGTCTAGGCCGTCCAAAATCTGGCGGCGGTAGTCAGCAGCCACCTCACGCGCCTCAGCCAGCC
>CAZKWK010000215.1:0-2872 GCA_964556335.1 uncultured Bordetella sp.
GCGCCGCCTGTACCTTATTCTCTGCCAACCGGGCCAGAAGCCCCAACGAGCCCGCACTTTTGTTCTTTGCGTCATTCTCTGTAGCGCGACGACTCATCTAGCTGCTCCCATCGCGGGCATCGGGGTACCCGCAGCACGCGGTGCCGCTCGAGCGGGAGCAGGTGCCGCCTGCTGCTCGGCCAACGACTTCTCATACAAGGCCATGATGTTGCGGCACGTATCTTCGTAACTCGCGGGGGTGTGCATGTCTTGTACCAAAAAAGCAGCGAGTTCTGGTCGCAGACGAATCGCGGCGTCGAGGTCTAGGTTGGTGCCCGCCTGATAGGCACCCACTTGAATTAGATCTTGGTTCTGCTGATACAACGACCACAACCGGCGAAGACGATTGGCGGCCTTCTGCACAGTGGGGTCAACAAGGTTTTGCATCACGCGTGATATTGAACCATTGAGATCAATCGCGGGGTAATGGGCAGCGTCGGCCAACGATCGCGAGAGCATCACTTGCCCGTCTAACGAGGCTCGCGAGATATCGACCACCGGATCGGAGGCATCATCATTTTCCGCCAATACCGTATAGACCGCGGTAATAGCACCGTGGCCGTGTCGGCCTACTCCGGCACGCTCAATAAGGGTGGGTAGAAGGCTAAAGACCGAGGGCGGATATCCCTTCGCGGTAGGAGGCTCGCCCAGAGCAAGACCAATCTCCCGTTGGGCGTGGGCCACACGGGTAAGACTGTCGATGAGCAGCAGCACGTTTAAACCCTGATCACGAAAGTACTCTGCAATCAGGTGTGCGTACTGAGCGGCTTTCAAGCGCAACACCGCTGACACATTGGCCGGTGCAGCCACCACCACGCTCTTGGCCAAACCCTCTGGCCCCAAAGACTCCTGAATAAACGCCTGTACCTCTCGCCCTCGCTCGCCAATCAGGCCAATCACCACGAGATCTGCCTTGGTGTAGCGCGTGAGCATGCCCAGAAGGCTACTCTTTCCCACCCCCGATCCAGCAATCAATCCAATACGTTGGCCTTTACCCATTGTGAGCATGCCATTGACTGCCTTCACGCCGACGTCGAGAATCTGGTTAATGGGGCCACGCTCCATGGGGTTGACTGAGAGACCCAAGAGAGACAGCCGATCTTGACAATCGGGGTCGGGGTGGCCGTCCAAGGCCTCTCCCCGAGGGCCAATCACACGGCCAAGAAGTTCGGGGCCAAGCCGCGCCTGCGCAGTATGTTCGATGACCCGAACCAGGTCGCCTGGCCCAACACCCTTGGGTTCCACAAAGGGCATCAGATAAAGCGTCTGATCCTGAAAGCCAACCACCTCGGCTTCGATGCGATGCCCCTGTTCCCCCACCACCTCGCAGACGGCCCCCAAGGGCGCCATAATGCCGCGGGCCTCAAGCGTAAGGCCCACCACGCGGGCGAGTGTTCCTGTGCGAACCGGAGGCGCAGCCCAGGCACGCGAAACCGACTGCTGCACGAGGCTCTCAAGGCTCATCGGGCGTCGCTATCGTACGGTAGGTCAACATCGGCCGGCGCAACACCATGTGGTTCTCTGAGGTTCTCTCCGGAGCCCGAGAGGCTAGGTTCTTCAATCACCGCATCCACGCCGTCAAACGCCTCTTTAATCAGTGCTACGTTCTGCAGAAAAGAAGGCGGCGGCGCACCCACATCAAGCCCGCTGGTAAGCGACTCCCAGAGGGCTCGGGCGCGGTGCTCAATAAGATCTTCAATCAACGCGCCATTCATCTGTACCCGTACACTCCCCATGGTGAGCAACGGGTCGCTGCGCAGCACCATGTTCTTAGGCAACTGGGCATCCCGGGTTTTGAGGCGGGCGAGATCTTCGGGGTTGAGCTTAATGAGAACACTCGCGTTAGGGTCTTGGTTGAATTCATCGAGGGCGGTTTGAATCAGCCGCTCAATCGCCTTACTCGACATACTCAGTTCACCGCGCACCAGCTGCTCGGCCAGATGCATCGCGAGCTTGAGAAGCGGCGCATAAAAATTATCGGTATCTCTGGCCGACTCCGCCATGCGGGCGGTGAGGTCGCGCAGATCTTCGGCCGCCAACTCCACCTCGGCCTGCAGTTCATCACGCACTGAAGCCTCGGCCTTGGCATGGCCCTCATCGTAGCCACGTTGATAGGCTGCGTCTTCAATGGCCTGGCGCTCCTGCTCTATTGCGGCGGCAGCCTCCTGCATGCGGGCCTCGGCCTCTTGCATCGCAGCCTCTTGGCCTTGGGCAAAGGCCTCGTCAAACATCTGCTGAATATCGGCGGCTAAGACGAGCTGCATGCCATCGGGGATCAGCCCCGCGGGGGTGGCGGGCGCGAGCGCTGCGGATGGTTCGCCATCGACCGCGGGCAACCCTTGGTCGGGCAGTGCCTCAGGCGTGCTCGCCTCTGCGTTTGCTATCGCTTCCGTTTCAGCGTCTGCTATGGATGGGTCTGTTGAGGCCACTGCCTTAAACGCCTCCGCTGTGGCTGCCTCTTCTGTGGCTGCCGCCTCTGATGCCTCTGCGGTCTCTCTTGCCTCGGCCACTGCCGCAGTCTCTTCGGCCTCTGCATCTTCGGCGAGCGCCGACGCCGGCTTTTGTCCTGCTTCTGTCGCGTGTGGCTTCGCCGCCTTTAACTCTTGGGCGGCCAGCGCATTCTGTGCCTCTTTAGCGCCCTTGGCCTCTTTGGCGGTCTTAGCCTCCGCAGCCTCCCGCTCCTCAGCCTTCGATCGGGGTGCGGTCTTAGAAATCTCTGTCACCTGGGCCATGGTCTTGGGCGACAAGAGCTGAAAGCCCTTACTCGACACCCCGGCCAAGGTGCGGGCAATCGCCTGCTGTACCAACGGGTCGGGCAGAGAAATTTCCTTTT
>CAZKWK010000216.1:0-2859 GCA_964556335.1 uncultured Bordetella sp.
AAGGCTAATCCCTCGATTCCGGTGATGCTTTTTCATACCTGTCGCAATCACACTGAACCTCCGCGCGGCCGTTTTTTTGATCTTGACCAGACAATTGCCAGCCTCTGGTACGGCTATTATTTTTATGGAACACGCAGTTTCACGAATCCACGCATATTGAAGAACCTTAGAGAGCATTTGGCTTATTGGCACGACAAGATGCAGTTGGTGCCTTCGCTCGCCAATGGTTACATGCGATGCACCTATATCGATACTGAGAATGATCGTCATTGGCGCGTACGATTTAATGAATTAGTGAAGAAGGCTTTTCAGGGCACCAAGCTGTCAGGTACGCCGGACAAAAGAAAAATCGCCTTGGTTACAGGACGATGGTCACCTATTAATCCCACGTATAAAAATCGATACCCATTAATCAAGGCTCTGTCAGAGCGCTTTGATCTGACCCTTGTACATTGCGGAGAAGAAAGAAAGGATCTAGAGACCAGCCTCTTTTCTGAAGTCAAGACAGTTGCGTTTAAAAATGGCCAGTTGGATATCGACGCCATTCGTAACAACAATTTCGGGCTTGTCTATTACCCAGATGTCGGTATGAATGTGGAGTCGCGTTTTATTAGCAATTTACGGGTTGCGCCCGTGCAGGTGATGTCAAACAGCCACCCTGTGAGTACATTCGGTTCGGAGGTAGATTACTTTTTAACGGGTAAAGAATCAGAGTCGCAACAGAGCCCCCAACGTTTCTATTCCGAGCGTCTGGTTCTGGTCCCAGGTATTGGCACAATGCCCGATGTGAAAGGCTTTCGCCCTACCTTGGACCCTATTTTTGAGGTAGACCCTAACGCCATCGCTTGCCCTTGGGGTTCGTTAAAAATCAATACAGATCTGGTCGAAAGACTAAAGAAAATTGATAAGAAGGTGGGAGGCAAGGCATTTTTTAATTTCTTTGTGTCTATCGATCCAAGTTCTGGAGCCGTTCCGTTGATGCGTAAGGAGATTGAGGAGATCTTAGGCCCAGACAAGTTTTCACTGTATGCCAATGCGCGATATGAAGACTATATGACGAAGTTACGAACCTGCAACTTCGCCCTAGACGCCTTTCCTTTCGGGGGTAATACAAGCATTATTGATTGCATGTTCTCAGGTGTGCCTATCGTGAGCCAGCGGGGTTGGCAGTTTTACAACATGGCCGGCCCGGTGATTTTGGAACGGTTTGGACTTGGAGAGTTGGTGGTACGTAACGAGGGTGAGTATATTGAGTCGGCAGCAAAGCTATTTCAGTCGCCTAAGACAGTTCGAAAAATTCGGGAAAAAATGGCATCCCTGGACCTCGATCAGGGTTTGAATTCCCTTACCTCGGTCGATAAGTTTGTCGAAGCATTCGAATACATGATGGAACATCCGAAAGGAAATTTAAAGGTGACCAAGCCCCTGGAGTTTGTCTGATATGGCGAGTATTCACCCTGTTTCAAGGTTGCGACACGGCCAGATGGTCTGGCAACGCTATGCCAGCTATGAATTTGCCGCCAAGGACAGCTCTGCGCCCCTGGTGGTCGCGGAGTTTGCGAAGGCGTGTATGGCGTTTCCCATAGCATTTACGAAGAACGAAGATGGATATACACCGGTGGGACTTCTCGGCCTGGCCCAGGGGCAGAATGTTTTTGTTGCGACCAACGGTCGATGGATTGGGGGGTACGTGCCCGCGGCTTATCGTGGATTTCCATTTCGACTAGGTAAGACTCAAGATGGGCAACGACTTCTCTGTGTAGACGAAGACAGTGGCCTATTGGCATCAGAAGATAACTCCTCAGGGAAGGCCGAGCGGTTCTTTGATGTTGACGGTAATCCCACTGAGTCAGTCAAGCAGGTTTTGGGTTTTTTGTCGCAGGTGGATGATAACCGTGCTTCCACCATCGAGGTCTGTGATCTTCTGGAGGTTCACAAGCTGATTGAGCCCTGGACTATTACGTTGAAGACTACCGCGGGCGACCAGAACGTTGAGGGTCTTTATCGCGTGAATGAGGCGGCGTTGCGCGCTTTGAAGAGCAAGGCGGTAACTGACCTGCACAAAGAGAATGCGCTTATGTCCGCCTATTGCCAGATTCTGTCGATGCAGACTTTCCCACTTTTGGGACAGCTGGTAGAGGCGCATGCGAAGGCAAAGACAGCGGTGCAGAATCTTCCTCCGCCTGCACCGTCTGGAGAAATTGATTTTTCGTTTCTTGGCGATTAGCCCTGGGGTTATGGGCCCAGCCGTTTAATGCGGTCAAACCCAAACTTCGCCATCACCTCTTCGCGACTGTAGCCCGGGTTGGCCTTCATCGCGTTTTCAAGCGCAAGGGCACGCACTTGTGTGGAGCTCGCTCCTCGCGGTGCGTTAAAAAGTGGCGGCACCTTCCAACGGGGCTTTGATGGCGGCGGGGTGTTGGTGAGTTCGTAGTACTTGGTGGGGTCGGCCTTAAAGAGCCGCGCTGCGTCAGTAGCGTCCTTCGCGCCAAAGGGCTTGAAGGGCTGAATGGTGAAGATGCCCTCATCCTTAAGCACCTGAAAATCCGCCTTCACCTTGGCGGCTTTCTCTTTATCAATGCCTAAGGCGTTTTGCGGGTCTTCCACGGTTTTGTAGGCCTCATAGGGCGTGCTGGGGCGCGGAAAGTCGCTAAGCTCCAAGCCCCCGGCGCGTAGCGTTTGCACGGTAATGCCATTGCGGTTCTCGCGCATCACCTGATCGAGGGCGGTGAGTACTGAGGTGCCGGACGGAAAAAGCGGCGGCCGAATGTCGATCACGCCAATGCTCGCGAGCGCCTGGGTGGCCTGTAGCGTTTTGCGCAGGGCGGTCTCGCCGAGTTCTACACCATCCACGCGGTT
>CAZKWK010000217.1:0-2796 GCA_964556335.1 uncultured Bordetella sp.
CGCGCTTTCTCCACCACCATTCGTGAGGACATTCGCCTCCTTGGGCGGCTGCTCGGCGAGACATTAAAAGAGCAAGAGGGTGAGGCGGTCTTTGCCACGATTGAACATATTCGCCAACTAAGCGTTTCTTATCGTAAGCACGGCGACGCGCAGGCAGGCCGACAACTCGACCGTGCGTTAAAAAAGCTCACGCCCGATCAGACTGTGGTCGTGATCCGCGCCTTTAGCTACTTCTCGCATCTGGCCAATCTCGCCGAAGACCAGGCCCGCCGCCTTGAGGCCGAGGCACTCGATGACCCCGCGCAGGCCAAAGAGAGCCCCGGCACTTTTGCGCACACCCTTGAACGCCTTAAGCGTCACGGGGTACGAAAGGCCACCGTGTCGCGGTTACTCGCGCATGCCATGGTCTCTCCGGTACTCACGGCCCATCCCACGGAGGTGCAGCGTAAGAGTGTCATGGATGCCGAGCGGCGCATTGGGCAGCTACTCGCCGAGCGCCATACGCTGAGTCAGCTTGGGAAGCGCGCAGCACTGGCCGACAATGAACAAGCCCTGCGGGCGAGTATTACCCTGCTTTGGCAGACCCGGATGCTGCGTACTACCAAGCTCTCGGTGCGCGATGAGATTGAGAACGCGCTTTCTTTTTACAGCACCACGTTTTTGCGAGAACTGCCGCAGGTCTTGGCCGCACTTGAGGCCACGATGGGCGAAGCCGTTCCGGCAAGCCTCTTACGCATGGGTAACTGGATTGGTGGTGATCGTGATGGCAATCCCAATGTCACGGCCGAGACACTGGTCTATACCATTCGCCGCCATGCAGAGGTCGTCCTGCGGTTTTATCTCACTGAGGTCCATCATCTGGGCGCAGAGCTCTCGGTGTCGCGTCAACTCCGTGGGGGAACCCCTGCACTCGATGACCTCGCGGCTCGGGCCCAAGACCCAAACGACCATCGGGCCGACGAGCCCTATCGGCAGGCCCTGGTGGGTATCTATGCGCGCCTTGCCGCAACCCTGCAGGCCTTAACGGGTACCGAGGCGCTGCGCCATGCGGTTACGCCTTCTCACCCTTATGACCATGCGGACGAATTTATCGATGACCTGAGAATTCTGGATGCCGCCCTGGCCCGCAATAAAGGGGGGCGCCTGTCGCATGCGCGGCTCAAACCGTTATTGCGCGCTGCCCGCAGCTTTGGATTTCACATGGCCACCCACGATCTTCGGCAGAGTTCCGATATACACGCCGAGGTGATCGCTGATCTGTTGAAGAAGGCGGGCCTCTGTGATGACTATGCGGCACTTGATGAACCCGCTCGCGAGGCGCTGCTGCTGGCCTGCCTGCATGACCCGCGTCCGTTACGGCTACCACGTGCCCTATATGCTGAGCGCACCGAGTCGGAGCTCTTGATTTTTCAAAAAGCCTACGAGGCCCGACAGGCGTTTGGGCCCGAGGTGATTCGTCACTGCATCATTAGCCACACCGAAACGGTCAGTGATCTCTTAGAGGTCTTGGTCTTGCAGAAGGAAGTCGGGCTCCTGTCGGGGCCCCTAGGAGTACCGGACGCATCCAGCCAGCCGCGTTCACAAAAGGCTTCCGCTACCGTCACGCGTCGTGGCCCCGGCGGCCCGGTCTTGGGCCTCATTGTGGTGCCGCTCTTTGAGACCATCACCGACCTTGAGCAGGCCGAGCCCATCATGCGAGCCTTCTATGGGCTGCCTGGCATCGAAGAACTCATGCGTCGCTCTGGTGGTGAGCAGGACATCATGTTGGGCTACTCCGACAGCAATAAAGATGGGGGCGTGTTTACAAGCAACTGGTCGCTCTACAAGGCATCGCAGGCGCTCGCCGATTTTTTCACGGAGAAGAAAACGATTCGTCTGCGGCTCTTTCATGGCCGCGGTGGCACGGTGGGCCGTGGGGGCGGCCCGAGTTATCAGGCCATTCTCGCCCAGGCACCGGGCACGGTGAATGGCCAGATTCGACTCACCGAGCAGGGGGAGATTATTGCCAGCAAGTATGCCGAGCCGACGCTGGGGTTTCGCAACCTTGAGACCCTGGTCTCAGCCATGATCGAGGCGAGCCTCATCCAGTCGGAACAGTCGCCACCCGCGCGGTTTTTGCAGGCCGCGCAGAAGATATCTGCTGCTAGTCAGCGGGCCTATCGCACCATGGTCTATGGCACCCCGGGCTTTGCCGAGTACTTCTTCGATGCCACCCCCTTGCGGGAGATTGCCGAATTAAACATTGGCTCCCGGCCGGCGGCGCGTCCTGGGCAGGGCGGTAAGGCCCGGTCCATCGAGAGCCTACGGGCCATTCCCTGGGGCTTTTCCTGGGGCCAGAGTCGGGTGAATCTGCCGGGCTGGTTTGGTTTTGGCAGCGGCATTGCGGCGTTTGTGCAGGAAGACCCCGCCACTCACAAACGACTGCTGCTGCGCATGGCGGCCGATTGGCCATTTTTCGCCTCGCTCATCTCGAACATCGATATGGTCTTGGCGAAGGTCGATCTGGCAGTGGCCCGTCGCTATGCGAGCCTCGTTCCCGATCAGAAGCGCGCGCGACAGATCTTCAAAGCCATTGACGTCGAATGGCAGCGTACCGATGCGGCGATTACGCTGCTCACTGGACGCAAAGAGCGCCTCGCCCATCAGCCCGCACTCGCCGAGTCGATTCGCAACCGGTTTCCGTACCTCGATCCGCTCAACCATCTGCAGGTGGAACTGCTGCGCCGCTGGCGTTCGGGTGAGCAAGATGAGCGCACCCAACGTGGCATTCATCTCTCGATTAACGGCATTGCTGCA
>CAZKWK010000218.1:0-2782 GCA_964556335.1 uncultured Bordetella sp.
GGGTACTGGGGTAGGGGCATTGCACTGGGCGGCCTGCATGCGTCGCGCGGCCCGTACGGGCGGGGAAATGATTGATCTGCCCACCCGTATCCCGCGGCTTCGCCCGCTGCCGGTTCTTATTCTGGTGGATATCTCGGGCTCCATGGAGCGCTATGCCCGTATGCTTCTCGCGTTCTTGCATGCGGCGACTCGTGGTGTCTCACGACGTGTCTTTGCCTTTGGCAGTCAACTCACCGACCTCACCCCCGCTTTTCGTTGTGCGGATCCCGATGACATGATTGTCCAGGCGGCGCAGGCGATACCCGACTTTGCGGGTGGAACGCGTATGGGCGACAGCCTGCGAACGCTGCGCACAGAATACCGACGCGCGGTGATTGGTCGACGAAGCCTGGTACTGGTGATTTCCGATGGCCTAGACACCGGAGATCTATCGGCTCTCGAAACCGAATTATCATGGCTACATCGTCAGAGCCATCGGTTGGTCTGGCTCAATCCATTGCTGCGGTTTGATGGGTATGCACCGCTGGCCGGCGGGGCAAGTGTTCTGGCCCGCCAGTCGCATGCCATGCTTGCGGTTCACAATTTGTCCCGGTTAGAGGAATTGGCCGACGGACTACAACGCCTTCTAAAGAGAGGATGATTTATGCAGATGCAGGGAAATCGTCAGCTACACGCCACCGCAGATCAAGCCTGGCAGGCTCTCAACGACCCAGAAATTTTAAAGGCCTGTATTCCGGGCTGCGATCGCTTTGAAGCCACGGGGGAGTCAGCCTATGCCCTCGGTGTCTCCATCAAGATTGGTCCCGTGTCTGCAAAGTTCTCTGGGAAAGTCACGCTCGATGAGGTGAATCCTCCGGTTTCGTACGTATTGCATTTTGAGGCCCAGGGGGGCGTGGCGGGATTCGGTAAGGGGAGCTCCAAGGTGCGCCTTGAGCCCAACGCAGAGGGTGTCATGCTTGTCTATGAGGTCTCATCACAGGTGGGGGGCAAGCTGGCGCAGGTCGGTCAACGACTCATTGATGCCGCCGCGAAGTCGCTCGCCGAAGATTTCTTTAAGCGGTTCGAAGCTGCCCTGGCAGGGCGACTCGGTAGCCAGGCTGCATCCCAGCGGGCAGGCTCGGATGCGTCGCAGGCGCCCTCTGGATCGCCGTCCGTCTGGACAACGATCCCTCGCTGGGCTTGGTTCTTGGTGGCTGCAGCGGCTGCAGCGGCTGTCATTTTCTCCACGCCGCCCTCCGTATAGAGGCGGCATAGGTCTTTGGCTCTTTTTATGGCGGACTCGGTATGGAAAACCTCGACCTGATTGTTCTTCAGACGCTTAAGGCCTGGCGCAGCGAAGGCAAACGTGCGCTGTTGGCCACCGTGGTTCGTACCTGGGGTAGTTCTCCTAGACCTGTGGGGTCGATCATGGCCCTGTCCGAGGCTGGTGCTGTCGTCGGCTCCGTCTCTGGTGGTTGTATTGAAGATGATCTCATTCGCCAGTTTTCTCAGTCACGCGTGTCCAAAGACCAGAAGGGGGCGCCGGTTCAGGAGATCGCGGGCCCCCCGCGGCGCGTGCGGTATGGCATCACGGCCGATGAGGCCCATCGGTTTGGTCTGCCCTGTGGCGGAACCCTTGAGCTGTTGCTGGAATTTAACCCCGATGCACATCAGCTCGAAGCGCTTGTGGCTGCCCTAGAGAAGGGACAGCTCATGAAACGCACCACGCTTCTCACCACAGGTGCGGTTACGCTTGAGGCCTGCGATTCACCGAGCCTTTTGGCTATCGACGACCTACGACTGGTCAATACCTTCGGCCCGCAGTATCGAATGCTGCTGATCGGTGCGGGTCAACTCACGGAATACCTCGCCACCATGGCCATCTTCAATGGGTTTTCGGTGACGGTCTGCGATCCCCGTGATGAGTATCGATCGGCATGGTCGGTACCCGGTGTCACGCTCGTACATGACTGGCCCGATGACCTTGTGAAGGCCTTTCGCCCCGATCAGCGCACCTGTGTACTCGCGCTCACCCATGACCCTAAACTCGATGATTTAGCGTTGCTCGAGGCCTTGCAGACCGACGCCTTTTATATTGGGGCGATCGGATCTCGACGGAATAACGAGCAGCGGCGCACACGCCTCATTGAACATTTTGAGCAGACGGAAGACTCTCTGGCGCGACTGCGTGGCCCGATTGGTATTTACATCGGCAGCAAGACGCCTGCGGAGATTGCGGTGAGCGTGATGGCAGAGGTGCTGGCGGTGAAAAACGATGTTCCGCTACCACGTGACTTTAATGTGGCGCTCGCCAAAGAAGCGCTGCTCGGACCAGCCCTCCTGGAAGACGAGCCTCAGGTCTGCTTTACCGCAACTCCATAGGCAGTTCACTGTAGTAGGCATGTACCGCCTCGTTGCTGTCCTTGGTCGATAGCACCGCGAGGTGTGCTCGCTTGCTCAGCAGCAGGTGATGGTCTGCATCGAGCGGGTACATGGCAATGCCCACCCGAGCACCTCGCCAGAGTTTGGTGGGAATAGGGGGTTCCATGAGCATGTTCTGGAATCGCTCCACGATCCGCGAGACATTCTCTGGGCTACCCACGTTGTAGAGCATCACCGTAAACTCATCCGGTCCGAGACGCCCGACAAGGTCCTCGCTTCTAATGAGTCGCTTCATGCGCTCGGCCAACGAGAAGAGCAGTTCGTCTCCAATCTCGTCACCGAGTTCCTCGTTGATGCGCTTAAAGCCGATGAGGTCGATATGCATCAGGGCCACGAGGGTACTTTCTTGCGCGGCGCGGGC
>CAZKWK010000219.1:0-2774 GCA_964556335.1 uncultured Bordetella sp.
ATATCGCCGCCGCGTTAGGGCTCCAACAACTACAACGCCTCGAAGACTTCGTACGCACGCGGCAATCTATCGCCAACCGTTATGACGAAGCATTTCAGGGCCACTCTCGAATAGGCCCGCAAACGGTGCCCCCCTATACCAAATCGTCGCGTCATCTCTATGTGGTGCGCGTACCCGCCGAGATGCATGCTGATATCTTTGTGCAACTCCGGGCAGACGGCATCGGCGTTAACCTGCATTACATTCCGATTCATTTGCAGCCTTACTACCGCGCCCTGGGGTTTAAGCCCGGAGACTTTCCGGTAGCAGAGCAGTACTACCGCGAGGCGGTGTCGCTACCCATCTTTCCCGACCTATCCGAGGCCCAGCAAGCGTTTGTGATCCGCAGCGTTTTGAACACGGTCGCCAAGCGCTAATAGTTTTCTAGAAGACCTCATCATGAATCTTGGAATCATCGGTCTAGGGCGGGTTGCATGGCTGCTCGAGAAAGACCCCCTTCGTGGCAAGCCCGCCACCCATTGGGGCGCCTGGCAGCAGGTGAAAGGGGTACGGCTTAAGGCCGTCTGCGACAGCGACCCCGAGCGTCTTGCAGCGTTTCTGAAAGAATTTCCCAAGGCCAGGGGCTATCTGCGCTATGAAGATATGCTGGCCCACGAGCGTCTCGATCTACTGAGTATTGCTGCCTATGCCGACACCCGCTGTGCGATGGTTCTTGCTGCCTGCAAGGCAGGCATTCGCGCTATCTGGTGCGAAAAGGCTATGGCCACTACTCTTCAAGAGGCCCAGCGTATCGAGCGCACGGTTAAGCGTTATGGCGTTCACCTCGCCATGAGTTATCCCCGTCGGTGGGGGGGCGGCTATCAGTGGGTGGCCAAGGCACTGCAGTCTGGCAGGCTCGGGCGGCTCGAGAGCGTGAATGTGCAGTTTCCCAGTAACTTTATTCATACCGGTACCCATGCCTTTGATGTACTGCGCATGTTTTGCGGAGAGGCGCAGTCGGTGCAGGGTTGGCTCGAAGGCGGATCAGAACGTGTTAAAGACAGCGGCTATCGGTATGCGACCCGGTATGCAACCACGTATGAGACCCGCTTCGATGAGGCGGCCCCGCAGAACGACCTAGGGGGTTTTGGCATCGTCTGGTTTAAAAATGGCGCACGTGCCACGCTACAGGCAAGCCGCAAGAACTACTTTCGGTTTGAGTTTGAATTGCTTACCGACCGGGCGATGGTGCGTATAGGCAACACGCAGAGAGAATTTTTCTCAGTGGGCGAGAGCCCGCACTTTGCAGGCTTTCGCGAACTTTTGCCGCAGCCCTTTCCTCCGGTAGAGGAACACAACGTGTTTACGGCCATTGCCCGGAATCTGGTGACGGCCATTAAGAAAGACGTGCCCGTTGTCTGTAACGCTACAGACGGTCGTAAGGCCTTGGAGATTGGCCTAGCGCTGCATCAAAGCCATGCCATGGGCCATGCCCCTGTAAAGATCTCCGAAGTCGCTCACGGCCTTAAGGTACGAAATCGCTAGGCTGAGCGTTCAAATAGGCCAAAGGGTCTCGCACAAACCGGGGCTCGCCTACTAAGGTTTTGGCGCGGGCGGCCATGGCCTGCATGTCGCCCGGGCTTGCCAGTGCAGACGCAATCGCTGTTGCAATAGTCGCAGCAGACACATCCTCATGCCAGCCCAGCGACTTATGGGCACCCTCTTGGTCGAAGAACGCAACGGCCTCTCGCTGGTTTTCGGCCAACGTGGCCACAAGCGACGGCAGCCCCATATAGGCCCGTTCCCAAATAGTGACGCCCCCCGCACCGACACAGAGGTCAGCTGCTGCCATCAGTGCTGCGATATTCTCGGTGGCGCTCAGGTAACGGGCATTCGGTAACTGGCGAACCGAGGCTTCAAGTTGGGAGGCCCGGGGATTCATAGCGCCACCGAGAAATGTGATGCGCAGGTTCCGCATGTCGAATTCAAGGTCAAAGGCCTGCGGCGACGCAATAAGCATGCGTACTGCCTCCACCACACGCAAGGCCACGCCTGGGGGGTCAGACCCGCCCATAGAAACCAAGATATTCCGAATCGGCGCTTCAACCGGTCGCGATGTCGAGGCGCGCGCTGTAGCCTGAATAAACTCCTCACGTAGCAACAGATAGTCTGCCCCCGCCAAAACCCGCGTGTGCGGGGCTATATAACCCTCCCATTTTCGCGCGCCCAAGGCAGAGACATTGGGGTCCAACAGCACATCGGCGCCATACTGCCGCTTTGGGGCATCGTCAATCGTAAGTACCCGCAATTGGGCCTGCCTTGCATCGCGATCCCAGGCCTCGCCGAAGGCATAGCTGTCGAGTACTACCCAGTCGCCTGGCTGAGCACCCAATGCGGCCACTTCTGCAAGAAAAACATCGGGGCTGCCGGAATGCTCATCAAAGTACACTGCCGCGCCCGATGCGCGCAGCGCACTGGCCAATACTTGGCAGCGTGCCCAGTGCCCCGTGCCGATCTCGGGGCTGCGACTAACGCGGAAAAAGAAGCGTGGCGCCGTCAAGATCAATGTGCACTATGGTTTTGCAAGTGCAAGGTGTAGACGTATCGCATCTTCCAGTAGCTTCATTTCGTTGGGCTGTATTGCTCCCAGCCTCTCTTTTAAGCGAGCTTTGTCGGCGGCCATAATCTGATCCACCATCGCTTTACTGGCTTGCCCATGGATTGTTATCAGTGATTCACCCGGATAGAGGCGAGCGGTGCTGCTTGTCAAAGGAATTACGACGACCCGTGAGAGG
>CAZKWK010000220.1:0-2772 GCA_964556335.1 uncultured Bordetella sp.
CTACCGCTCACGATCCTGCGTAGCCTGCTCGTCTGCGTAGGCCCTGTAATGCCAGGCCATACCCCTGCTCACATGCTCAAGGTTCACGTCTTTTCCGTGGCGGGCCACCTTGCCCGCCAGGCGCCCGGAGCGGTCGCGCTTCTGTGTGACGAGTTCAACAGTCTTATCGTAAACGAGATCTTTGAGCGACTGCTTTGAGCGCATTACGAAGGGCTGTGCCATTTCGGGAGCGTCAATTCCAGCGAGGCGCACTTTGTACTCACGCTTTTGATCATCAAGGGCAGTGATCGTGTCGTCATCTGACAGGCCCACGACTTGGCCGGTTCCTGCCCCAGGTGCTGCGGCTGTGCCCCCGGGTGAGCCAGCTTGGTCAACTGGTCGCCTTGCTCGATTTCACCTTCAACCTGGGGAGCGGCAACCTTCAGGCCAGCACCCTGCGCCGCCTGGTCAACCGAGGCGCCTGGGGTCGAGTGTCAGGCGAACTGCGGAAGTGGAATAAGGCCGGTGGGAGAGTCCTGCGTGGCTCAGTGCTGCGAAGGTAGGCAAAGTGCTCCCTGCTGGCTGGGTTTCGTTAGCATCAGCTGCTGCGTTGCGTACGCAAACCAATTCGACAAGGTTTAAGATGGTCCTCTGTTCACCGGGGGGTCGCGCCATGAGGCTGCTTTTCATTGGTTTGGTTTTGCTCTCTATGCTGCCGGTCCGTGCAGACGAGAAGGCCGTTCAGAAGTACCGCAACTACACGCCCCAGCAGGTCGCGACCATGCCCGAGAAGGTCAGATCCAGTGAGGTGCCCGTGATGTACATCTGGGCCGCTCAAAAGGGAATGGCCAAAGGAGTGGATTTGGTTTTCGGGATGGAGCTTAATAAGCTGATGTACCCCGGCCTCGCTGACTACCGTAGGGCAGTGATGGAGTTCCAGAGGGATCTGGGTGATGCGCCTAATGGAATTCTTACCGTATGGCAGATCCACCAATTGACCAAACGCTCAGAAATGCAGTCGCTTGGTACTATCAGTTTTCCCAATACCTATTCCAGTTTCAAGGGCAGCGACTATGGGAAGGTGCAGGGCACAATGATGATTCATGACGACCGCATAGCTTGGCCGATTAATCACCATATCGTTCACTGCTACAGGCAGCGGAGCGTCTGTGAGGTAGAGCAAATTGCTCTTTTGATTCCTGACGACAGTTCTTTTTCGCAGTCATACGGAATCATGAGGATGGAGCCGGACTACTACGACATTACCAAGTGGGAAGCTGATACCGTTGAGGCTACTACAAGCTCAAATTCAGGATGCCGCCAAACCACTGTAACTTTGAACTTCAAGGCGAAGGAGTTTTACTTTATTACCCGAAACGGAGTCAAAGATTGTGAGGTGCTGGGTACACAGGTTCCAAGGCTTGAGAAGCCGAGAATTGCGCAGATAGTTGACGGTTCCAAGATCATCCGTGATGAGTTTTCAAAGGTCCAGCAGGCCGCTTTTAAAGTTACATCAAAGGCTTTTCAGTCGAGAGTTGAGACTCTTTTTGCGCAGGACCGAACAGGAAGGTAGTAGAAATTTTATTTTTCTTGCTTATATTGAAGTTCCTCCAAAGCCAATCAGGTGATTCGCTCTGCCTATTTAAATGGCTTTCGGTTAATATTTGGTATCACCATCTTTGCCCCAAAAAATCACTTAAATGAATCATCGTATTAATACCCATCTGGAAAAGCAAGTCACGCTGGGTCGATCTTTAGCATCAATCCTATGCGCAGCTTTTTTGTTGGCAAGCTGTGGCCCGCTCGGATCAACTTACGCGGCAGAGGTCGGTTATTATGAAGGTGATCAAATTAAGTGGGCTATATGGGGAGACTTTTCGTCTCTTGATGAATGCAGAGATTCTGCGATTAGCAAATTCAATCACTATAACCAAGCATCGCCGGGACGGGCTACAAGCTGGGCATGCCTGAAAAAGAATAGAGATGGGGGCTATGAGAGTCGCCATAGATGATGCCTCTGAGACTCAACTGAAGACTTGGAGCTTTGGCTATTCATCAAAGCTCGGCAAGTCTACCGGATTAAGATGATTAAAATGAATTTTTACAAAATCAGTATTGCGGCCTTATCTGCCTTATTTTCAACTTCTTTGCTGGCCTCGTTCAATGCAGAACGTGAAATGCAGAAATTGATAAATCAGGTCGGCGACTCTTGCCATAAAGTGACCCAGGTGTTTTTTATGGGTAAAGATCGGGATGGATCTCTTCATTACAGCGTAGCCTGTAGTGGAGGCGAGAACTATGGCGTACTTATCAAAAAGTCTGGTGAGGGACGGGTGGTGACTTGTTCTGTTCTCGATAAACTTGCAGGAGGTAGAGGTAAGCCGGGTTCATGTTTTACCAAGTATTGAGTGCACGAAGCTCCGTAACCGCCAAACAGCTGAATCTTGGTTTTTTCGCAGCAGTGCGATGATCTTCTCCTGCGGAGTCTCTTTTTCAGAGAGGCTTTCATCTTAAATCCCAAGTCGGGATTATTTTTGCTGTTCGCCCGAAGATCGCCGGTCAGGTCAATCTCAGAGCCGATGCCAACGAGAAAACATGTTGGGGCTGCTTGTCTTGATCGAGAAATCAGAAGATGGTATCGGTTTTGAGAGGTTGCGTTTAATTGCGAAATCCGACGGTTTGATGAAATCTGAAAGGCTTTGATCGCTGTGCAGGTTGAGGGTAGTTCGAATCCCCACGCGGTTACCAAGAGGGTGATTTTTCAGTGTTTCTCGGCGCCGGTGGGATACAGAC
>CAZKWK010000221.1:0-2752 GCA_964556335.1 uncultured Bordetella sp.
TTTCTGGTTCTCGAAGGAATTGATGGTGCGGGCAAGAGCACGCACCTGGCCTTTATCTGTCAGTGGCTGCGAGACCGCGGCCATGTGGTGGTGCAGACCCGCGAGCCCGGCGGTAGCCCACTGGCCGAGGACCTGCGGTCTATGGTGCTGCAAGGGCCTATGGATGAGCTCACCGAGCTCCTACTGATCTTTGCTGCCCGGCGCGACCATCTGGTGAAGACCATCCGTCCCGCACTGGCGCGCGGCCACTGGGTAGTCTGTGACCGGTTTACCGACTCCACTCGCGCCTACCAGGGTGCGGGCCGTGGGCTCTCTCGCCTTCTTATTGAAACGCTTGCCCAAGAGGTGGAGCAGGGAGGGCAGGGCCCTGATTTTGTCTTCTACTTTGATCTTCCGCCCCAGGAGGCCGCCCAACGGCGCCGACAGCGATCCAGCGGCCAACTGCTCACGGAAGATCGTTTTGATGCCGAAGACCTGGCCTTCTTCGGTCGAGTGCGGGCGGGCTTTCAGGCGGCGGCCGCCCAGCGGTCGGGCGCCTGCCAATGGATTGATGCCCGTGAGACGATTGCGCAGATTCAGTCCCGCTTAGACACGACCTTGTGTTCCCTTGATCAATAAAGAACTCCCTTGGTTTTCGGCCTGGTGGCAGCAGTCTGCGAGCCTGCGCAGCCGTCCTGCGACGGCAAGCCTCTTGGTGGCCCCGCCAGCCATGCGGGTCGATCAGTTTGGGCTCGAACTGATCGCAGCAGACCTCTGTCAGAGCCCCCTCCCGGATGCCTCCGCCTGTGGCCAGTGTGCAAGTTGCCGGTGGGTGCAGGAGCAGCAGCATCCGGATTTTCGGTGGCTGCGGCCTGCGGCCGATGAGGCAGAGGAGGCCGAGACCGATGCCGCGAGTGGCAGCGATTCCGAACAAGACAGCAGCGGTGGGGGAGGTGCAGGAAAAAAGCCGAGCCGGACGCTGCGTATTGATCAAATACGAGCGCTCCTGGACTTCAGCCAGCTGAGTTCGCATCGCGGGGGCAGTCGGTGGGCGCTGATTGGCCCGATCGAATCGCTGCATTACGCTGCGGCCAATGCCTTACTGAAAGGCCTGGAAGAGCCCCATCCCTCCATGCGGTTTGTGCTCTATGGGGAGCGGCTGCAGGGTGTCCCGCCCACGATTCTGTCTCGGTGTCGGCGCCTGTCGCTCACGGTGGAGTCCGCTACGGCCGCCGCCCAGAGGCTTGCCCAGTCCCAGGCCAGCGCCTGGCTGCTACCACTGCTGCGACAGCCGCGGGTGCAGCCGTCGGTCTGGGCCCAGACCGCGGGGAAGACCCTCCCGCAGGAGGTCTTAGACGTGCTTGGGCTTTGGCTTGTCGATTTGTCGCGGGTGAGCCATGGGCTAAGCCCCCTGCGGTTTCCGGAGGAAGAGGGTGCGTTGACGGCCCTCAGTGGCCCAATTCGGGCCCACCCCGAGGGGCTGCAGCGGCTTTCTCGTGGTCTGGCACAGATACAGCAGCATGCCCGCGTCGCAGACCATCCGTTAAACCCGCAGCTCTTCTATGAGACCATCTTCGAGGACCTGCGGCAGGCCTTGGTCCAGGACCTGTAGACCCTAGAAACCTATCGCGGCGTTGTGTGTTGTGCGTGCCGCGCTTCATTCTTTATTTCGGAGTATTTGCGTGAATCACCCGGCGTTGGAATTTGCTGACTCTCATTGCCATTTGAACTACGAGGGCCTCGCGGGTCGTGCCGACGAGATCGTGCAGGCCATGCGGGCGGCGGGGGTGACCCGTGCTCTAAATATCTGTACCACTATGGAAGAGGCGCAGACCGTGTTGGAACAGGCCCGAGGCTATGAACAGGTCTGGGCCTCAGTGGGCGTGCATCCCGATTACGACGAGGTTACCGCTGAGCCCACGGTAGACGATCTGATTCACCATGCGCAGGATGCCAAGATCGTGGCCATTGGGGAGACGGGGCTGGATTACTATCGCCTACAGGGAGATCTCGAATGGCAGCGCGAACGGTTTCGCACACACATTCGGGCCGCACGCGATCTGGGGCTGCCCCTCATCATTCACACCCGTTCCGCGCCTGAAGACACGCTGCGCATTCTTCGCGAAGAAAAAGCAGACGCGGTGGGTGGCGTGATGCATTGCTTTACCGAGAGCCTGGCGGTCGCGCGAGCGGCCATTGATCTGGGTTTTTTAATTTCACTCTCGGGGATCGTGACCTTTAAGAATGCGCATCAGGTGCATGAGGTGGCAACCCAGGTGCCACTGGAACACCTCATGATTGAAACCGATGCACCGTTTCTGGCCCCGGTTCCGCATCGGGGCAAGGTCAACGAGCCCGCCTGGGTGGTGCATGTCGCGGAGCGGATTGCCGCGCTTAAGGAGGTGTCTGTGGCGGAAGTTGCCAAGGCAACGACCGAGAACTTTGTGCGATTTGTCTCTAGGCGTGCTGCTGGCTCGCCACAATCGGCCGGCTAAGCGTTTTCCATGGGTCATGGCGGTTTTTGAAGACCATCTTCTTTGCCCCGTAACGTCGCATAATGTTTATTATGTAAACTAGACGACGGGAAGAAAAGCCCGTCCTCGATCCACCTCCCAAGGAACGGGCTTTTTCCCCGCTGTATGGCGCTGGTCCTTGCTAGCGAACCGCGCCACACTCAGCAGCGTTGCACTAGAGCTCCGTCGGACCCGCGGTGCCCCTCGGCACTAAAGCCGCTCGAAGATCACAGCAATGCCTTGGCCGCCACCAATACACA
>CAZKWK010000222.1:0-2735 GCA_964556335.1 uncultured Bordetella sp.
TGAGGAGCTGAACTACGGCGTAGTTGTCGAGCAGGTATTTGTTGGTGACCGTGTAGGTGGCCATTTGCGGGCCTTCCTAACGGACTCAGGCGACGGTGATCTTGGAGACGACCGTCGGGTCTGCGATGAACGTGGAAACGTACCCGTAGTACGAGAACGTGCGGCCGAGCGATGCGGGCACTTCAACGGACATGAGTCCGCGGATTTGCTCGTAGAATTCGATCGCGGTTCCGCGTGCGAGCACCATGGTGCCAGCAGCGAAGTTCTTGTCTACGACAAGGTTCAAGCCCAACGGGTTGAGCGTGTTCATCGTGGTGATGTTTTGCGTGCCGAGGCCGTTCACGCCCATCAGACCAGCAGCGGCGGCGTATGGGAACACCGGTCGCTTGTCTGCGTCCAACTGGCTCGAAAGCTTGCGCCACACGTCCGGGGAAACGAACAGGTGGTCAGGCAAGAAGTTGGTGGCGTCGAGCTGTGATTCAGCAACCTCGTAGAGGCTGTTGATCAGGTCGCTTGGGTCGGTTGCGTTGACCGTCCAAGTGACACCCGATGCACCGCCCTGGGCAACGATCTGGTCGGCGCAATAGTTGTCCGACGCGATCAGGTACATGCCGGCGAGGTCACGCAAAATGATCTCCATTGCAGCAGGCGACGTGAAATCGATGTCCTGAACGGACAGCGTCACATTGCCACTAAGGGTGATCTTGCCCACCGAATTCGAAGCAATCACGGGGGTCTGTGCGCCACCCGCGCCATTCAATTCACCGGTCTGGTTGGTCACTGCAGTGTGCGTTGTCCACGTCGGGCGGATAAACGTCTTGGACGAGCCGCCGTCCGGGTAGGCGCGTGCACCGACGGCCGCGACCACTGGACGGATGTAGTTCAAGTCCTGGAACACTGGGCCGAGAACTGGCACAGGGAGCAAACCGGGCGTGTCAGTGGTGAGCACGTCGCCAGCAGCGGCTTCGAGCACCGACTGCTTTGCCTTGCGTGCTTCAACGAATGCCTCGTTCACTTTGCGGAACGTGTCGCCACCGATGTGCATCGCGGCGAGGTATTCGGCGGCCGACGGCATCTTGAATTCACGCTTCGGCTGTGCGGGGAGCGGCGCGGTGGGGATGACCTGCTCGGCCGCTGCTTCGATCTTTTCTGACATGGGGGGTTGCTCCTTCTCGATGACTTCCTCGTGATTATTACTGATTTGATTTTCGTTTTGGTGGATACTTGCGGCAATGTCGGTGATGACAGCCCCGGCGAACGCGGGGACTGGCACTAGCGACAGTTCGACCCAGTCGGCGGCCTTGACCACCATTGTGTCGCCGTCCATGCGCCACTTGGTTGGGTTGATGCCCACGGAAACGCTGTCAAGCACCCCCTCTTGGGCCAAAATCATGGCCTCATCGCCCGCGGCAGTTGGCGCGATGCGGGCTGAGAACAGCATGCCTTCCTCGGTTTCAACGCGCTCGGTGACGACGCCAACAGGCTGTGATGAATCGTGGTACATGAACAGTTTGGGGGCTTTGCCGTCGACTGGCAATGCGCCTGCCTCGACACGGATTTTTTCGCCACCCGTGACGGTCGCGTCCACGCCATACGGCACGGCGATGCCGCTGATCGTTCGCTTGCCTTCACCCTTGGCGGCCTCAATCCAAACCTGTGCCTGCAACTTGACGGGCTTGGCCGCGGCCTGCATTTCCTCCATGTCGTCGTCCTCTTCCTCAATTTCCAATTCGCCGCCTGGCTCAATGCCTTCCTCGTTGCTAATCGCCACCATCTGATCAATGGCGTCTTGCTTCATCAGGTGACAGCCTTGGATTTCCATTTCCGCCGTCACGACGGCCCAACCTGCACAATCCTCTGCGTCTTTCGTGATGTAGTACGGCATTAGCGGTTCGCAATCTGTTCTTGGGTGTTTTCTACGACTGGTTCGTCCATCCTGTCAGCGGTGTAGTTCTCTGACAAGTATTCGGTCGGGTCAAATTCGACGTATGTGCCGCGGGGAAGCACGTTGTCCATGCTCAGCGTCTCGGCGATCGCTTCCGCGTACAGCTTGACGCCGAAAATGTAAAGATCGGCGCGGGCCTGCTGCGACGACTGGTACGAGTACGACCCGGTCGACACGCCAACTAGGTATGGCGGTACGTTGGCGATGCGAGCGGCCTCGAGCGCGCTGTAGTTCGCCGAGTCGATCAGCAGCATTTTGTCCGGGGTCATGGCGGTTTCTTTGTATTCAACAAACTCGTTGAGCGCGGCGGTTTGATTGGTGGCTCGTGCCTGGTTGAACGCGGCCGCCAGGTCGGCAAGCTCCTGGGCGGTCATCGGTTCGCCACCGACCTGTCGAAGCACGCCTGACGGAATGCTGGATGACGCGTTGCGGTTGCGTGCCGCCTCGATCTTTAGCGCAGTCTCGATTGCGCCAGGGCTGGAATAGATCAAGCCTTGTGCCGGCGACAGAAACTGCACTAGGTCATCGGGGTTGATCATGCCGCCGTTGAAATACACCTCTTTGGCTGGCGCGAACCAGACTGGGCCGGCCATCTGAGGAGTTGTGATGCTCCCAGCTGGAAGCCTTGTGTAGGCCGCAGGATAACCGTCGGCGGTGCGTGCGGTGATGTACCAAAACGCTCGACCGAACATGAGCAGGTCATCGAGCGTCCATGCCATCAAGAACTGGTACGGGACGGTTGGGTCTGGTCGACGCAACCATGAGCGCGGGTCAAGGTAGATTTTTTCGC
>CAZKWK010000223.1:0-2720 GCA_964556335.1 uncultured Bordetella sp.
TGCCCGGGTCAACCTCGCCGAAATCGTACGCTTCGTGAGTGCCGGAGTAGTAGATCCGCCCACTCGTTCCGATGCTGGTGAGTGAGTGACGGTCCCCCAGGGCCAGGTACTGATATCGTCCCTCTGAGAGCGCTTTTTCTGCGTCTGCGACCCGTATGAGCGCTGGGTTATCTTTGTCGGGGGAGAGTTGGTCGACGGCACCGTGACCAACCATGATTCGAATGACGCCAGTCGTGGCCTCTAATGCGTCGGCTGCCGTTGAGACCAGGTCGGTGAGAGGACGCTTTGACGTCCAGGGGGCTCCGACTACTTCGATGCCAGGGCGCACCTCAAAGATTTTTCCCATGGCGTCAAGAACATGGACATTCGCTGGCTTACGGTCTTTCCACGGTTTGCTGCTGAACACACTGGCCGCGTCCAACGGATCATGATTCGCCGGCAGAAGGTAGATCGGGATCTCGATGCTTGCCATGGCTTCGCAGGCCTTCAGGATAGTCCTCCTGTCGACCTGGTTTGACTCAAAAATATCGCCGGCGACAACGATAAATTCGCAGAGTTCCTCTTTGGCAATGCGACCGAGATTGCGGATACCGTCGAATCGAGCTTCAGCCCAGCGAGCCTGGGAGTCAGCGCTCAAGAACTGTCGAGTGACCCCAAGCTGCCAGTCACTGGTATGCAAGAACCTCGCCTTCATCGTCCCTCCTTATCTGGCTTGTCATGACTTACTTCGTCCGGAAGCGACACCCACAGGTCCGCGCTTAACACTTAATGTTAATTCGTGCCGGGCTCATTGGATGAGCCTGGCGGCTGCCCCTGCGCCAAGGAGCCTTTGGGAATCACGGAGGGGGCACCATTTCCATCAAACCATGGTGGTAAATTTAGTTACATGGCACGGCTAGTTCCCTCAGATATCGATTCCGGTTCGGAAAATATTCATGTCCCGGAATTACGAACGCTTTTGCGGCTTCGCGATGGCCTGAGCGACCGCTATGTCGTCTATCACAGTGTGCACTGGGCAAAGGCCGACCGAAACGGTGCTGTCTATGGCGAAATCGACTTTATCGTTGCCAACGACGCGGGCAGGCTTCTTGCCATTGAGCAAAAGGACGCTCAGATCGTCGCTACATCCAGCGACCTTTTTGCCAGATACGCGTCGGCTGGCGTAGGTAGAGATCTTGGGCGTGCCGCTGAGAAAAGCATCACCACTCAGGTGAACCGCAATCTCAACGCACTGCGTTCGCAGTTTTCACGTCGCTACCCTGGTCGGGCGCTCGAAATTGACCACCTCTTGTATCTGCCACTGGCCCGTCTTGAGGGAGAGTTGCCGTCTTCTATCGATCCGACGCGGGTTGTGGATGCGGACCGCGACGACCAACTGGAGGCGGTAATCGAGCTACTGCTTACGGGACTTCCGGTCGGGTGGTCGGATGACCGCTTGGACGACCTCCCGCGCATCGAAAGCTTTTTGTCTCAAAAGGTGGGCGCAGCCCCCCATATCGGCCTGCTTGGTCGATCCGCGCGAGAAGTGACCTCGCGTCTGGCTGGAGGCCTCTCTACCTGGGCAACGCGTTTGACCATGGAGCCGTGGCGCCTTCGGGTTAGGGGGACAGCCGGATCTGGAAAAACGCAGCTCGCTCTGCAAGCGTTAAACCAGGCGCACGAGATGCGGCAGGCTGCCTTGTATGTGTGCTTCAACCGCCCGCTTGCCGATACCATGAAGAGGGTTGCGCCAAACCCAGCGTCGGTGGTGACCTTCCATGAACTCGCGCGCCTTGCTTTGGAGCAGGCCGGCAAACCTGCGGTTGACCTCTCGCATCCCCAAGCATTCGTCATGCTCGCACAAGCATTCATCGAGATCAGCCCGCTCCTTGCGGACACTTTTAACACGCTGGTCATCGATGAGGGGCAGGACTTTGAGCAAGCGTGGGCGCAGAGTCTGATTCGGATGGCACGCAGTGATGCCCGGTTGCTGTGGCTAGAGGATCCCGAGCAGTCTCTGTATGACCGGCCCCCGGTAGTCTTGTCTGGGTGGGTCGGCATGACGAGTCCGGTTAACTATCGTTCCCCGCAGCTTTTGGTTGAGTTCATCAATTGGCTTGGCCTCACTGACGACCCCGTTGAGGCTGGAAGCGCTGTACTAGGCTTTGACCCAAAATGGTACCTCTATGCTGATTCCGACTCGCCCCTCGAGGCCACTGAGCAAGCGCTAAGCGATCTCAAGGCTGATGGCTTCGCCCCTTCTAATATTGCAGTTTTGAGTTTCCATGGTTTGGGGTCAAGCAAATTAGCCGGCTCATCCGGCCCAGATCAGTTAGGTGGTTCGAAAGTGCGCCGGCAGTCGGGGTATGACTCGGACGGAATCGCGGTGTGGACAGACGGTGATCTTCTAGTCGACTCAGTTTTTCGCTTCAAGGGCCAGGCCGCAGACGCAGTCGTCGTGACAGAAGTCGATTTTGAGCAATTCACGCTGCGAGAGCGACGTCGTCTATTCGTTGCACTGACGCGTGCCAGGTTACAAGTGGCGTTGGTGACGACTGAGCGCGCGGCGGGGGTGCTCAGAGCAAGACTTGACGGGTAGGCTTGCGCAGCATGTCGGGTCGCCCAAAATTTGTGTTTTATGCCGTTCAATTACGACAAGCCACTTTTGATAATTTCTTTAACGGCAAAGTTTCGTGATTTGGAGCCGGGGAGATGGAGTACCACCTCGTCACCAACAACGG
>CAZKWK010000224.1:0-2689 GCA_964556335.1 uncultured Bordetella sp.
CTCCTGGATGTCGAGCACACTCTGCAAGGGCGCCGAAAAGAAAGGGAAGAACACTGGCCCTGCCCCGGTCTGGATGAAAAACTTCTTACGGCCGTATACATTTGAAATCGTCGTACCCTCATGCCCACAGGGGCAGGCTGGCGCCACCGTACCGAAGTCACCGAGTTCATAACGGATGATCGGGGTCGCGTAGGAGTGCAGGTGGGTCACGAGTAGCTTGTTTAAAGTCAGGCCCTCGCAATCTACGGTTTCATCAGAGGCTTCGACAATTACGTTACTGTGGGCCACGTGGTGGTGGCCGGGCTGCGCTGCGCACTCAAAGGCAATCAGACCCACCTCCGAGCAAGAGTAGATCGACTGGCTCTTTATGCCGAGCCGACTCAGACGCTCACGAGTACCGGGGTTGAGGTTGTCAGAGTGGTGCAACCACATGTGAATTCCGAGGTCCGCGATGGAGCTACCCAAGCGATCGAGCAGCCACTCCATCTGGCTGCCCAGGCAGGCTAGGTAGCCCACCGGGTGGGTTCTGAGCTCTTCTATTAACGCCGCATCAGGCCGCACGATCTGAATAATCTTATGGTGCCCCCCTTGAAAAACGCCACTGACCTGGCCTAGCCAGGTCGTCATGATTTCCACCCGCATGTTCTGACCGCCGCCCTTGAGCTCTATTGCGTTAGCGGGCTTGATGAAGGTGCGGTTGTGATTGAGCTCGCGATCCTCAATAAAGTACTGAGCAAGGCTTCTGAGCTCGTTGTAGCGGGCATTTTGCGCGAGGTAGTGCACCCGAACAGGGGTCCCGGTCGATCCTGACGAGGCGTAACCCTTGACCTCCTGCCCATCCTTGGGCTGAACCAGCGCACCCTCCGTAGCTACCTGTGACGTCAAGCTTTGCCGAGTGAGCGGCTCCACGCCAGCCAGGTTTTCGATGGCCAGATGGGCGTCGGGCAGGCGCTGCTGCCAGAAGCGCGATCGCGAGCGAGCAAACGAGATAAGGTGATTGAGCTGCGCCGTCTGCCAGCACGCACGTGCCGCAGGCGGGCCGTTTTCTATGAGGTGTATGGCTTGTATCGAGCCGAGCTCGTTGTTGACTTCAGATGCGACAAAGGAAAGCGGCTGTTGACTAAACGCCGATGCGTGAAGTGCGGTCCTTGAATTGCCATACATAGAAACACAGGCTAGAACTTCTTCGTGAGCGCGACAAAAGCACTGTACGCTTTTACTTCGTGTTTAGTCGCATAGCGGACAGCTCCATCGGCCGTGCTGACGTTTACCCGCACAGTACCTAGGTTGTAGTAGGTGCCCTCTGCGCGCAAGGAGAGGTCCTTGCCCACCAGCCACTCAGCGCCGGCCCCCACGGCAAAGCCAACCGCACTTTTATTCTGCTCACCGTATAACGTATAGGTCTTGGTTCCGGTAATCGCTGTGTTAGTGGTAAAGCCGGTGGTGAGATTGCCGCTCACACTCTCGGTGACCGATGCGCGAGAACTCGCCTTCACTGAAGCCTGGGCTAGGCCGCCGACCGCGTAGATGAGCGTGCTGCCTAAGCTGTAGCCTACCCGGGCCACTGCGGCGTTAATCATGCTAATTTTGACTTGCTGCGTCTGGGTGGAGGTTTGGCTGTAAGCGGCGGCGTAATCGATGGACGTCCAGTCGTCTACGGGACTGCCAGTCGGACTTGTGATGACATTACCGTAATTGGTGAAGGTAAATTGAGCTCCCTCTCCATCGCTGAAGGATCCAGATTTAGTGCCGCTCATCGACCGCGAAGAGCTCTGTTCCGCGCCAAAGTTGCCGAAAGTCGACCGCAGTTCGCCACCCCAGACTACGTTACCCGACTGGCGATTGAAGCCGACCATTGCCACTCCGGTGAGTTTGTCGTCGGACAAGCGCGCGGCGCCGGCCCAAGTATCCAGGGCTGGCATGGCACCATTCGTTGGAGTCACGCCCATATTCAGAGCGGCGTCCAAAGCCTGCATGGAATGGACCGAGTTGTAGACATCGCCTCTGAACTGGTCGTTCTGCCATCCAGTCACGGGACTGGTGCCTGAGTTTCCATAGGTGGTCGAAGAACTTGAACGCATCTGCGTACTGCCAATGCCCAGACCGTAATAATTGCCCACCCACGGCGACTGCGCCTTAGCAACTCCTGCTCCCATGAACACCAGCGCGGCAAGCGCCAGCGGCTTCGGATGGGAATTTTTTACGTTCATCACAGGTCTCCTCATCGACTTGAGTGCCCTCAACTCAACAAGTTTAACTTTTTCAGCCCACCCACCGCTTCTATCAATTCCCAGTTGCTAGCCTTTCTCGGTCACCGGGATAGCCGATCTTCCATGCGCAGAGGCTTATGTCAGAGCACTTGACCAGGAGGTCATGTGGCCGGAACGATGTTTAGTACCACGTGTAGTTAGGCTGGACGACGAATACGCTCTGTGTCCCTGGGCTTGATTTTTCGGAAGGAGTGGGGCACCCGCAAATGTCGCAACACTGAGCGCACCTCCCCCGTATCGATCGACCTTACGACACGCAAAGTAGCGCGCCGCAGCACAGGCGTTCAGCCCGCCATGGGTAAGAACGTGGGTAGGATTCATCGCTCTGGTAAAGACCTGGCTATGCGGGTTGCAGAGCATTGGCTGGCGGAGACTGTGAGATTCGAACTCACGGAAGGGTCACCCCTTCGGCAGTTTTC
>CAZKWK010000225.1:0-2671 GCA_964556335.1 uncultured Bordetella sp.
GACGATGCCCCAGACAGCCGATGGGCGCGGTGACGGGCCTGGGCGACGCAGCGAGAGCGCTGTGGCGGGATTCGCTCACTGCCTGGGAGCGGTAGGGGATCATGCACCACGAGCCTGCTGCTTGCATTGACCAAGCTTGAGTTGACATAAAAGCCACCCCAACCTAGTGTCAAAAGATTGTCAGCTTGCCCACTTGGAAAGTGAAAGAATCGCGAGGAGAGTCGCCAACATCAACCAGCGCCGCGCCGAGCAGGAAGAACCCATACAGGCCAGAGATCGATGGCCTCAGGGCCCTGGCCGTCACGGCAGTCATCATCAATCATTTCAACAAAGATTTATTGCCTAGTGGATACTTAGGCGTTGATATTTTCTTTGTAATCTCTGGCTATGTGATCACTTCCTCTCTCGCCAACAGACAAAGCCAGAGCTTCAGGGATTTCATCACTGGTTTTTATGAGCGCCGCATCAAGCGACTGGTGCCAGCACTGGCCGCCTTCGTATTGGCGACAAGTATCTTGATTAGCTTGGTCAATCCAGACCCGGGATCAGCACTGAAAACAGGGATATTTTCACTTTTTGGCATTTCCAATCTGTCCCTTTTTCAACAGTCCGTAAACTATTTTGCGGAATCCACCGAACTGAACCCTTTCACCCATACATGGTCTCTCGGAGTGGAAGAACAGTTCTATTTGCTGTTCCCCTTTTTGATCTGGTTCTCAGGTTTTGGCAGGCAGGCGCAGAATGGAGCGAGGAATCTTTTCTTCTGGACCGGTGCCCTGACGATGGTTTCGCTGGCGAGTTTTATTTTCCTTTATCAAACCAATCAACCCGCCGCTTATTTCCTGATGCCTCCCCGATTTTGGGAGATGGCAGCAGGCTGCTTGGTATTCATCGGTTTTCAGAAACGGGCAAAGATTGAACAAGCCCTCGAGAAGGTACCGCCACTTCTGGTGGTCGCAGCCATGTTTGTCGTGATGTTCCTGCCGACTTCATGGGCTGTGCCGGCAACAATTTTGATCGTGATTCTTTCCGCGATTTTGCTTGCTTGCCTCAAAAATGGAACGGCGGCGTTCAGCATCTTTACCAACAAAAGAGTCGTTAAAATTGGCGTGATTTCATACTCCCTCTATCTTTGGCACTGGGGAGTTCTATCCCTGAGTCGCTGGTCAATTGGCATTCATTGGTGGTCGGCACCATTGCAAGTCGCATTGATGCTATTGCTAGCCAATCTTTCCTATTCTCGCATTGAGCAGCCACTGCGAAAGCAGCCATTTAAACATTCATTCTTTCCGTTTCTCTTCGGTGCTCTTACAATCGGCGCCACAACGCTCGTCTTGAGCGTCATTGCCATCTACCAGCAAAAGTTTGCCACAGGCTTTGTGCTCACCAAGAATGCCAACCTAACATCAACCTGGTGGCGCGACAAGAACCACAACTACATCGAACACTGTCATGCAAAAAAGAGATATTCAGATTTGCTCCTGAAAGAATGCCTGGGCCAAGAGGCAAAGCCCACCAGCAAACCCGTTGGCTACCTGATTGGCGACAGTCACGCCAGGAACTATCTAGTTGCCGCCAGGAAAGCATTTCCCGAAATGCAGGTACGCTATTTGACCATGGGCGATGGATGCACCTTTTTACCAGAGGCCTTGATCAACAAGAAACTTGATTCCAAGGTAGACTGCACCAAATACACCAAAGACACGGCGAAGTACATCCTCGCCTCCGCCAAGGTCGGCGACATCGTCTTCGTAGGACAATCATTGCTCGACTATTTCTACTCGGAAAGAACAAACCCTGTTTACTTTGAACATTTAAGAGCATTTGCCAATTCGTTGGCCAATAAACACGTTCCAGTCGTGCTTTTTGACGGCACCTTTCCAGCAGGCAATCCGCCGGAACTCTGCTCTAAGGAATTATGGAGGCCATTTCCAGACAAGGCGAACTGTCAAAAGACAACTGCCGAAGCAAAGCAAGCCTATTCTACATTTGACGCCATGGCTGAACAACTTTCACGAACCGCCAACAACGTATTCTATGCACCGCTTCGACTTGGCTTGTGCTTCAATGGTATTTGTGGCCAGGAATCTCGCCTGGGAACTCCAATTTGGCACGATATCGGCCATATCACCGAAGCAGCCTCTGGCGAACTCTCCGGTCTCTTGAGAAGTGAATTGAGTGCCGCTGGATTGTTTACTTACATGGATGCCGGCAAACATCGACGCTAACGTCAACCGCAGCCTGATGACCCTGGTGGAAAACCACACAGGGCAACACGGCAAAATATGACTGAAACCTTGTGGACTGGGATCTCCGGAGATTGTTCACTGAGAGCATGAAACGAAGCTGCCGATGCCCAGCAAGGCGACAGGCCGACATGTTGATGGGCCATACCATACGAACTCAAAGGATCGCAATGCCATGTCGGAGCTGGTTGCTGACTCGCTCCAGGCGGCACCGGCGGCCAGGGCCAAGAGGCGAGTACAGACGGGAAATCGCTGGCCCGCGAGCCTTTACCGTGCTTGCCGTCATCAATCACTTCAACAAGGAGTGGCTAGCAAGCGGATCCTTAGAGTCGATCTATTTTTATGATTTCCGGATATGTAATCACGGCTTTGTCAAGCGACACTGAAAACTGAGCCACTTCCGACACCGAAAACTGAGCCACCCC
>CAZKWK010000226.1:0-2633 GCA_964556335.1 uncultured Bordetella sp.
AACGCAAGCACCGCTTGAACCGTGAAATCATGGCCCCCGAGGTTCGCCTCATGGGTCCGGACAATGAACCCATCGGTGTCGTCTCTTTGATGGAGGCCCTGCGGCTGGCCGGCGAGGCCGACGTGGATCTGGTGGAAATCTCGCCGACGGCGGTCCCGCCGGTGTGCAGGCTGATCGATTACGGCAAGTTCAAGTACGCCGAGCAAAAGCGCGCGGCCGAGGCCAAGTCCAAGCAGAAGGTGATCGAGGTCAAGGAAATCAAATTCCGGCCGGGCACCGATGATGGCGACTACAACATCAAGCTGCGCAACATCCGGCGCTTTCTTGATGAAGGCGACAAATGCAAGATCACGCTGCGCTTTCGGGGCCGCGAGATCACGCATCAGGAATTGGGGCTGGCCTTGTTGGCGCGTATCCGTGATGAGTTGGCCGACAGCATCATCGTCGAGCAGTTTCCCAAGCTCGAGGGGCGGCAGATGATCATGATGATCGCGCCCGGCAAACGCAAAGCGGGCGGCAAGGTGGCTGTGCCGGCCGAGGCGCTCGCCGCGGCCAAGGATTGAGGGGACCAATGCAATGCAGCCCGGCTGGCAAGCCGCCAGCGGGGCTAAAAAAACGGTGGTGAAAGCCGCCGCTCGGGGCGTGGGATAATCTGCGCCCCACAGGAGCCGCCCAAAGGGTGGCGTCCTGAACAAGTGGCTCGGGGCCTACAAGTCTGTGAATCGGTTCGCAGCGCCTCACGAGCACAAAAAATGAAGGAGCAGCAATGCCCAAGATGAAAACCAAGAGCAGCGCGAAAAAGCGTTTTCGCGTACGTCCAGGAGGCAGCGTCAAGCGCGGCCAGGCCTTCAAGCGCCACATCCTGACGAAGAAATCCACCAAGAACAAGCGTCAACTGCGGGGTCCGGTCGGTGTTCATGAGACCAACATGGGTCACATGGCGCAGATGTTGCCCGGCATGGGCATTTGATACTGACCAAAAAGGAGTACTCACATGCCTCGCGTCAAACGTGGTGTAACCGCCCGCGCTCGTCACAAAAAAGTTCTCGCCCTGGCCAAGGGTTTCCGCGGCCGCCGCGGCAATGTCTTCCGCGTCGCCAAGCAGGCGGTGATGAAGGCTGGCCAGTATGCATATCGCGATCGCCGCAATAAAAAGCGCGTGTTCCGCCAGCTGTGGATCGCACGTATCAATGCGGCCAGCCGTTCCTTCGGCCTGAGCTACAGCCAGTTCGCCAACGGCCTGAAAAAGGCCGGTATTGAGATCGACCGCAAGGTGCTCTCTGACCTGGCTATTCACGACAGCGCCGCTTTCGGCGCCATCGTGGCGCAGGTCAAGTCTCGCCTGGCGGCCTGATCGGACAGCCGTCGCGCCCGGCCCCTTGGGGGCGGCGTGACGTGAAAGCGGGCCGGGGCTGAAACAGCTCTGGCCTTTTTTCATGGCTACAGCCTGGGTATGCCCCGGGTTGTTCTCTTCCCGCAAGCACATGAGTTCCTCTACGCAACTTGAAGATCTGGTCAGCCAGGCCCGCCTGGGTTTTGAATCGGCGGCTACCCCGGCCGACCTGGAAAATGCCAAGGCCCTCTTCCTGGGCAAGGCCGGTCGCGTGACCGAACTCATGAAGGGGCTGGCGAGTCTGAGCCCCGAAGAAAAAAAATCGCGTGGCGCTCTCATCAATCAGGCCAAGCAGGCCATTGAACAGGCGCTGGCCGATCGCCGTGGAGCCCTGGCCCAGGCCGAACTCGATGCGCAGCTCAAGGCCGAGGCGCTCGATGTCACCCTGCCCGGACGGCAAGCGGGCGGCGGCGGCTTGCATCCGGTGACGCTGACGCTGGAGCGAATCGAATCGATTTTTGGATCCATGGGTTTTGATGTGGCCCAGGGGCCAGAGATCGAGACCGACTGGTTCAACTTCACCGCGCTCAATACGCCCGAGGATCATCCGGCGCGGTCCATGCATGACACCTTTTATGTAGAGGGCGGTACGCCCAAGGCGCCGCTGTTGCTGCGCACCCATACCAGCCCGATGCAGATTCGCTATGCGGTGCAGCATGTCAAAGCGCACCGGGCTCGCCTTGATGCGGGGCAGCCCATGCCCGAGATTCGCGTCATTGCGCCGGGCCGTACCTACCGGGTCGACAGCGATGCCACGCATTCGCCCATGTTTCATCAGTGCGAAGGTCTTTGGATCGGGGAAAACGTCAGCTTCAAAGACCTCAAGGTCGTGTTTACCGACTTTTGCCGGACCTTCTTTGAGATGGATGATCTGGTCTTGCGTTTTCGGCCCAGCTTCTTTCCCTTCACCGAACCGAGTGCCGAGATCGACATCCAGTTCCAGTCGGGGCCGCTGGCCGGGCGTTGGCTGGAGGTGGCCGGGTCTGGGCAGGTCCATCCGAACGTGGTGCGCAACATGGGGCTCGATCCCGAGCGCCACATCGGTTTTGCTTTCGGAATGGGCCCCGACCGCCTGACCATGCTGCGATATGGCATCAATGACCTGCGGCTTTTCTTCGATGGCGACATCCGCTTTCTTTCGCAGTTCAAATGAAGCCGCCCGCCCTTCGTCCGATCGCCTTACGCTGAACGAGACCCGATTCCATGCAGTTCCCAGAATCCTGGTTGCGCGAGTTCTGCA
>CAZKWK010000227.1:0-2622 GCA_964556335.1 uncultured Bordetella sp.
GAGATATTGCCGTCTACGACGAGATGGGCAATTGGCTAAAGACGCGGGGAACGCCAAAGAATGGGGCTTAACGACTAAGCTAACAATGGGCATTGCTTTATCTTCGCGAGCTCCTTTTGCAAGGTGCGTTTTGCTATTTCTGTATCAAAGCGAACCTGCCCACGCAGCCACCATCCCGTGCTTAACCCAAAGTACTTGCATAACCGCAGATCTGTGTCTGCCGTGATCGCACGACGACCAGCGACGATTTCGCTAATACGACCTGCCGGAACGCCAATCTCTTTTGCAAGCCGGTATTTGGTAATACCAAGCGGCTTCAAAAATTCCTCTTCCAGCATTTCACCGGGAGAAACAGGATCAATTCGTCTCATGTTTATTCCTCGCTTCAGTGGTAATCCGCAATTTCAACGTCATAAGCGCCCTCAGCGGCCCACCGGAAACACAAACGCCACTGATCATTTATCCGGATGCTGTACTGGCCCTTTCTCTTTCCTTTGAGCGCCTCTAATCGGTTACTCGGAGGCACCCTTAGGTCTTCGAGCCTTTCGGACCAGTCTAATTGCTCAAGCTTTCGGAGGGCCGCGGCCACATGCTTGGGAAAGACTATGTGGGGCCGCTGCTCGATGGGTGGCTAGCGGGCTATCAACCTAGACCTTCATCCTGACCGCTTGATGTCCCGATAGAAATTCTCGCGGGGGCCGACAGCTTCCAAGTAAACGAGCCGTACCTCCTGATCAATCGTGTACCCGATTAGGTAGAGCTGATTCTGGCTGCGGAACTTGTAAACGAACAGATCCGCGAGGTCACCCTTTTTTTGCTCACCAATGAATGGGTCCTTCGCGACGAGCCGCGAAACCTTGTCGACATCTGCCGCAACGTTGTCGTGCAGCTTTTTATAGGCGCGGGCAAAGCGGCGGGTCTGTCGAAGCGCATAGGCCATTACTTGGCGGTTCTTGGCTTAAATGGTGTGGCATCTTCACGGGGCTCGGCCATTGAGGCGAGCGACTCGGCAATAAAGCTGACGGGCAGATCGGGGTTATCTAAAGCGGCACGGCCCACCTTTGCCCAGTACTCTACTTGGCCAGCGATGGTTCGATGCTCAGCGGCCGCCTCGCTGCGCGCCTGCTCGTAAAGCTTCTGTTCGATCCGGATAGAGATTGAGGATGTCATAGCGCTTCCTACTAGGATGAATTACTACAATTGTAGTAAGACACGTATAAAATGCAAGGAAGCCCTCAAAGTAGACGGCAAGGTATTTCGGCTTAAACGACAACATTTGGACAGGACTCCAACACCTTCATGCACTCGCTGGTCGATGCAGGAGACACAACCAGCCCTATTCGTAGTGATAGCGTCCTTGCAAGAACTCCACGCGATCCGCTTTGACGAGATACACACAACGATGCTCCAGCGTGATGCGACGAGACCAGATGTCCACGCCAAGATACTTCAGTGGCTCTGGTTTTCCGATGCCCCTAAATGGGTCTTTCAAGATAGCGCCCACCAAATCAAGCAGTCGCTTGGCTGTTCGCCTGTCTGTTTCAACCCAATGCTGAAGATCCTCTAGAAACTCTGGGTGGCATACCGCAAGCCGGCTCACTTCAGGCATCAAGCCCAATTCGCTTTTGCAGGTCGGCCAGAGAGGTGGGCTTTACAGAGTCGGACCGTGCGCGGGCCAATGCCTTTAGCAAGCGCTCGGCATTCTTGCCCGAACGCAGCAAATGAGCGGTTTCTACAAGGCTCTCGAGTTCATCTGCAGCAATCATGGCTACATCACCACCCGAGCGACGGCGCACAAGGACCACCTCTCGGTCATCGACGGCGCGGTCCATCAGCGCTTTAAGTTGCTCTCGTGCCTGGCTGTAGGTGGTTTCAATGGTCATGGAGGGATCCTCGTTTTTGTACAGAAGAACTGTACATGTTTGTTTCGTGCCATTCAAGCGTTCTGCGCGACGGGCCCGAAAGAGTGAACTCATGCTGCAAAACGGCAGGGCTTGATCTTCGCAAGCTCTTTGGCGAGCGTGCGCTTAGCCATCTCGCTATCAAACGACATTACCTCTTCCTTCGCCACTCCCATGGCGGTGTTGGCGCTTCATCCACCCATAGGCCTCGCTTCTTCTGCCTGGCAATATCCTCGGCTGCGGTGTACTGCAAGGCCTGCGCCCGGGGAAGGTTGATCACGTACTGCCTGTAGACCCAGGCATAGCCCAGTCGCACCATCTCCAGGTTCACGTCCGTTTCGCCCAGCATAATGATGTCCACGGTGCGCTTGTAGCGGTCTGTGTCTGTAACCCGGACGATGACGTCTTTACCGAAAATAAGAGTCGACAAGGCCTGTCTACTGCGATTGCCAAAAGGCTGCGCTCGCTCCGGTGCGTCTATGGCTGCCAGTCGCACCCGAACTTGCCGGTTTCCAGCTACCAACACCGTGGCGGTATCCCCGTCGGCGATAGCCACCACCCGGCCTGAGATCTCTTTAGCCCACGCCGTGCAGCTCATGAGGATCGCTAGAAAAACGATCGCGGTTTGAGAGAAAATCGGGCGGATGTCAGAGGTCATTTGCGTCTGTAACGGTGTCTGGGAGGAAGACTTGAGAGAGTACCTTCAACGATACCCTGTGTC
>CAZKWK010000228.1:0-2597 GCA_964556335.1 uncultured Bordetella sp.
GCGCCTTGGTTCTTGAACGGGCCGGTGTGGGTGCTCAGTTGGTGATGCAGGGCCAGGATGCTATGGGGCGCCCGGTACGTACGGTACTGGATGTGCCGCTTGACCCGCCTACCAATAACGACCGGCTCTATGAGATCGATGCACGCCATCTTCAGGCCTGGCTGAAGGCGCAGCCTGCGTGGGGGCAGGGCGAGCGCCAGGTACTGACTCTTGGGGGTGGGGCCCAAGGCGGAGACATTACGGTGCGCCTCGCGCCTGATCAAGAAGTAACGGTGTACGGCATTACGCCTTATGCCACCGCAGCCGAGGTCGCCCATGCTGTGGCGCAGGCGATTGCCGAAGATCCCTACATTGCCAACGTGTCGGGCCGCAGTGTGCAAGCCATGGACGATGGCTCGGTAGTTATTCAGTTTGCTACCACCGATATCGATATGCCGCGGGTATCACTCGAGACCTACCAGACGGGTATCGAAGGCCGTGTTGTCGAAGAGACGGCAACCGCAGGAATTCTGGGGCGTGGCGAGGTACAGACCTATCAGTTTTCAGCTGCCCAAGAGACTGGTGTGTTTGACATTGCGGGCGCGCGGGTACACGTGACTGCTGGAGATCCCTCTAATGAGGTTGCCCGCAAGGTGGCCGCTGCCCTCAGTGGGGAGCAACGGGTCTTGCGATTCAGCGGCGCCCCCAATATTGATAGCACTCTCACGGTTGAGGGAGTAGCGGTGCAACTTCCAGCCACCGCGTCGCCCGACTATGTGGCTGAGGCTGTAAAGCTCGCCTTAGAGAACGATGTCACCTTCATGGCCGCAAACCCCAGGCTCATTCTGAGCCTGGAGCCTGACGGACAGGCGCTGCGCTTTACCTTCCCGCCGTCTGACCTTTCCCCCGATGGTATTCAGGTATCGGCACCTGCAGGTCTGACGGCCCGACTGACAGAAGCGTCGCGCTTTGTTGATGGTGCTGAAGGTCGTCGCGTCATTCACAATAACGATGGCAGCATTACGGTGCGGTATCAGGCCAACGAGGGCAACCCCCCCACCTTAAGCCTCACGCCGGTGACCACTCCGTGGCCGGAGCGTCAGACACTGACCTTCACTGGCACTGCGACGGCGGGCACTCTCTCGATTGCCGACCGTCCCGTGGCGGTTGCTGCGGGTGATACCGCCGCCGAGGTAGCCCGCAAAGTGCAGTACGCCTTGGAGTCGGAATACCAGACTCTCGTCTTCGCGGGCTCCGCGTCTGGTGGCGAGACCCTTGAGGTGCAGATCGGCAACCTCGTAATTCCGGTGAAATTACCTGGCGTATCCAATGACGCCCTGACGGCTGCAGATGTGGCCACGGCGGTCTACAACGTACTTTATCCGGCTGCAGACCCTGCCACCAACATGCGCTCTGGCGCCTTCTTCCAGGCCTATCCTTTTACTCAGGTAACCAACGACAGCCCCGGTACGTTGCGTATTATTTTTGATCCCACCACGGCTCAAGTGCCCGATGTGGTGGTGCGGCCTATTTCGGCTACGCTCGTGTCGACGACCCTTACGGTGGCCGAGCGACTCGAAGAACGTTATCGCGGCACGAGCATCATGCCTGGTGGCGAAGACAATAGCCTTATTGTTCGGTACCCAGTGGCCGTAGGCGATGTTCCCGATCTTTCTATTCCTAATGCCGCAACCGCAGGCATTACGACAGCGCTCTTTACCAGCAACTATCGTGAACCCGATCCCGGGGTCTCTTTCAATGCCACGATTCAGAGTTTTCAAGGCCTTGAAATCGATCTCTTGTCGGTCTACGACCCTTTTGGCAACCCTGTACTCAATGGCATCAATGCAGACTTGCCAGGAAGCCAGATGCGATTTACCCAGACGCCGCTTGGCCAGGGTGAGATACAAACCATTTTCTTTGGCCCCTCCACTGCCGCCGGTGAGATCGAAATCGGTGGGGTGAAGGTAAAGATTCCGAACGGCGCATCGGCAACCGAAGTAGCCATGCTCGTGCGTAATGCCCTTGAAAAGGAATATGGCAGCTCGGCACTGAGTGCAAGCCAGCGGGAGTTTGTGGTCAACCCCGATGGCAGCCTGTCGGTGAAGGCCGGTGTGGGCGCGGGCAACGTGCGCGACCTCACACTCACCAGTAACGGCGGTACAGGCATCTCGTTTCGGTCTGAAACAGTGGACTATCTGGCCGACGGGCAGAAGTTTGAGTCCGAGGTGCGGCTCGGCTTTGGGCAGTCCGGTAACTCGCTAGACCTTGCAAAGCTTGGCTTTCGCACGGGTGTTTATCTTTCGGGGGCGGTGAAGGAAGACCTGCTGATCTTCACAACCGGCAAAAGCAACGGGTTTGGATATAGCCTTGGCGCCACCTACACCGAAGGCAGCCGCGATCCCATTGAAACGCTGCGTAACGAGCCCTTTGATGTGGTCTTCACCAGTCCTACCCAGTACCGCATTATCGACCGCAGTTCAGGCAGTGTGGTGGCAGACCGCAGGTACGATCCGACGCTGGGCATTGTGTATCGGGGCATCACGCTAAGCCTCAACGGCGAGCCGCTTGCGGGCGATCGTTTTGCCGTGGATGGTAACCAAGACGGCATTGGCAAC
>CAZKWK010000229.1:0-2595 GCA_964556335.1 uncultured Bordetella sp.
CCGCCAGGACGAGGCCGACCGGATCGACAATCGCGTCGACACCTTCGGCAAGGCCTTGCCGCTTTTCTGACATGCCCCTTGGCATGAAGCCTGCTTACCCGAGCCATCGCTCTCACTGATGCGGGTATGTAAGGAGAAGAACAATGGCGGTGATTAACACCAACACCAAGGCGCTGTTTTCGCAGAACGCCCTGAAAGTCTCGGGCAAGTTACAGGCCAAGTCGATGGAGCAGCTCTCCACCGGCAAGCGCATTAATACCGCAGGCGACGATGCCGCGGGCCTGGCCATTTCGACCCGCATGACCCAGCAGATTCGGGCCTTAAACCAGGCCGTGCGCAACGCGGGTGACGCCATATCGCTGATTCAGACCGCTGAGGGCGCCACAGGCGAGATTACGAACATGATGCAGCGGATGCGCGAGCTCGCCATTCAGGCCATTAACGACACTAACAGCAACCCCGACAGAAGCTATCTCGACCTGGAGTTCCAACAACTTAAGCAGGAAGTACAGCGCATTGCCGAGATGACCGAGTGGAATGGCTTTAAGGTGCTCGACGGCACGGCAGGCGAGCGGGTGGGCGAGGTACCGGTCTACAAGAACACCTCTGTGAATCTCTCGGGCCAGGTGCTCATCGACCCCACCACCGTACGTACCATCGACGGTGCCGGCGGTGGCGAGATTCAGTCGCTCACTTTTGTGGGCATTACCACCGCAGGCCAGGGCTCTTTGAACATCATGGGCAAGAGCTACAACATCACCGCCGATGCGGGCCTTGATGCAAGCACCTTTGCCACGCAGGTGGCCCAGACCCTGCGCGAGCACCCAGACTTTAATGCCACCTCGGGCCGACAGATTATCGACAACGAGAACGGCACCCTCGACTTTATCTTTGCGGCCTCAGACGGCGATATCGAGGACATTACCCTCTCCGCAGGCTCATCGCTAGGCACAACCGCCTCGGTTACCGATGTCCCCCGGCAGGCGATTGTCTCCACCAACGAATTCTTCACAGGCAATGCGGCCTTCTCCCGCAGTGGCACGCTGGCCTTATCGATTCCCGCAGTCGGTACCACGGTGACAGCCAACTTCACCACCCCCGACCAAGAGATTATTTCGCTCACCGGCGTGCTCGACCGTGAAGAAGGTACGGTGACCTTCGATCGCAGCGCAGGAAACAACCGGCAGGTCTTCTCGGGTGACCTCGGCACCGACTCGCTCGTCTATACCTTTAGAACGTCAGACGGCAACGCCGTAGACCTCACCGACCCTGAGAACCGGGCGGTCACCCTGAACATTGATGTTGCGGGCACCATTCCCGCCCTGCGTTCGGGAGACTTGAAGATCAACGGCATCGATGTAGGCGCCTCCTACGCCCGCGATGACCAACTCTCGCCGCGCAACAACGCTGCCGGCTCCGCCATTGCGAAGGCTGCGGCCATTAACCGTGTGGCCGCTGCCACCGGTATTACCATGGGTGAGTCGCAGACCCTAACCTTTGCGGGCGTACCGCGCGAGGGCGTGATTAAGGTAGCTGGTGTTGATGTACAAATTACCGCAGCCGATGACACCTCGGTAAAAGTAGCCGCGAAGATTGCCGCCGCCTTGAAGTCAAGCCACCTCTTTGAGGTGAACACCGGCCGGGTGGTGTCCTATGCCCAGGGTGGCTCGGTAATTAACATCGACTTTCCACCCAAAGACGGTGATGTGGGCACGATTGAGATTCTGCCCGGTACCACTGGCATGGTGGGCATTGCCGATGTCACCCAGGAATACACTACCGCCGCCCAAGGAACAGGGGTCTACGCCAAGGTGAATCAGAACGTGGTGGTGGGCCGGGCGATGGACGCAAGCTCGGTGGTCAGTGGCGTGGCGCGCATTAATGGCTACACCTCGGCCAACATCACCACCGTGCTGAACAACACCCGTGAGACCCGTGAGAATGTGGTGGAGGCCATTAACGCCATTAGCCACCGTACGGGCGTGAAGGCCATTGATACGGGCGTGGACTCCCGTGGGGTAACCCTTGTGGCCGAAGACGGCCGCAATATCGAGGTCTCGTTTGAGACCGACTACAACGTAGACCTCTTTGGCAACCGCATTGGCCTGCGCGAGGGCGTGCAGTCAAGCACCATCTCTTTGGAGTCGAAGATCCCAACCCCCGTGGTCTTAAGTTCGGCAGCCATGGGCGACATCACCCGCGCAGGAATGATTGCGGGCAACTTCACCAAGAACCAGTCTGTCTACAACACCGTCGCCCGTGAGATTGTGGCGCCTGCCCAGTCACAGGTGATGGCGGTCAACATCTCGGGCGTGGCCTCGGGTGATCAGTTCTCTGCGATTATCAATGGTGCGGAGTTCAAGGTTACCGCCACCGGGGCGAGCACCGCCCAGACCATTCGTGACTCCCTGGTCTCTGCGATTAACAACGACCAGAGCCTGGGCGTAACCGCCACGAAAGGGCGTACGGCCCAAGAGATTTTGCTCACAGCCGTGAACCCGGGCGTGAGCTATACGCTCACCACGTCTACCACCGAGGCCGGTGAAATTGAGGGCGTGATGGTGTTGCCCAATCGCCCAGCCGAGTACAAAGCCT
>CAZKWK010000230.1:0-2557 GCA_964556335.1 uncultured Bordetella sp.
TGGTTTGTGGAAGGTTTCTACTGGCGCTGGCCCCAGTTGAGGAGGTGGCACGGATGTGGCTTCAGCGCCAGCGCAGGCCTCCAGGCGTTGCCGCTTGTCCACGCGCTGCAGCTCGTTGGCCAGGGCGCCGGTGCTTGTGGGCTGCAGATTGGCGTAACCGAACTGGTGGTTGCGCTGGTTCAGGCGTTCCCTGAACCAATCGGCCAACTCGCCGCAGCGCTCACCCTGGAAGTGGATCGTGATGCGACCGGCGCGGTTGTCCGTCTTGTCTTGCTCCAGCAGGGCGATGCAACCGTGGCGGGCGTCGTACACCCAGGCGCCATAGCGCCAGTAAACGCCGCCATCACTGGCATAGTTGCCCAGATCGCAGAGCAGGGCGCGCGCTAGGCCATCATGCAGGAAGCTATAGCTGTAGGTCAGCGAAAGAGAGGGATCACTGCCTTGCCAGCGGCCTTGAAGCTGCATCTCCACCTGGGGGGAGGAGCGAGAGGGCAGCAGATCGGGGGCCACGTAGACGGCCTCCATGCCCAGGTCGGCATCCGCCTTGCGGTAGGGGAAGAGGATGCCGCAGGTGCACATCAGGCTCAAGAAGAGCTCTTGGGCCTCGAGCTCGTAGTCACGCCACACGGTGCTGGTGAGCAGGGAGGGGGTGAGACGGCCGTCGTTGCCGGTGATCAGCGGATAGGTGGAGCCGCGCTCGAACACCGCGTACACGGCGTCCAGCGCCCAGGATTGATCGAGGATGATGCGATCATGGAACAGATCCGGGCTGTGAAACACCACGCCCTTGTTGTGGAGAAACCGCAGCAGGGCCTCGGGGGAGCTGATGCCACCAATGTGCTCACAGAGGCGGTTGAATTGCTCTTGGCTCAGGGTGCTGGCGCCAATCCTCTAGTTGCTGCCATACACGATGGCGGCCCTTTCCGATGGTGCAGATGCCATCGCGATCGCGGAGATAGGCCCTAGCGTCAGCGAGGAGGTCTTGGAGGCTGGCGGCGCCTCGCCCGGTTCGGGCACTGAAGCTCAAGGACCGCAAACAGCCGAAGCTCTCCAGCAGGGCATTCTCCACCGGCTGCATGGCCACCGCCTGGGCGGGGGTGTCGCACTGGCTTTGCACCACCAGCACGGGCGAATCGGGCCGACCGAGGGTGCGCACGTAATCGAGCCAGTAGGGGAGGGGGTGGCGGCGATGCAGGGGATCGTTGTCGTCGCTGCCCACCAGGGCCTCCTGCTCCGGCGTCCAGAGCACCACAAACACCGCCGCGGTGCGCATGAACAGGGTGTGTGCGCTGTGGTAGATGTCCTGGCCACCAAAATCCCAGAGCACATAGGTGGCTTCTCCGTTGGGTTCGGCCGCAATGGAGCGAACGGTGATGCCGTGGGTGGAGGGCACCGAAGGATCGAAGGGTTCACCGGCCAAGTGGCGGCAGAGCTGGGTTTTGCCTACGCCGCCATTACCAAGCACGAGGATTTTGATGCTGTTGATTGGGATGGCTTCTGCTTCTAAGTCGAGGGTGTGGGCGCGGAGGGCGGGGAGGCAGTTAAAATCAGGTTTATTGGATGAATAGACCTCCTCTGGGATTCCCGGAATGGTGGCACCCTGAAAGCCTAGATGTTGAAGGCTTTCGCTGAAAAGTAAGTTACGGGGGAAGTCTCTGATGGTGAGATTCTGAGCTCTAAGCGATTGAAGATTGTGGAGATCAATAAGCGGCTCCAGCTTGCTCACCTTGGTGTCGCTGCAGTTGAGGTTCTGAAGGCTGGTGAGGTCCCGCAAAGGCTCGAGGTCGCTCACCTGAGTAAAGCCACAGTCGAGGGACTGAAGGCTGTAGAGGCCCCGCAGCGGATCCAGGTTACTCACCTGAGTCCAGCCGCAGCTAAGGTTAGTTAGCCCTAAGATGTATCTCAGTGGCTCCAAATCACTTACTTTGCTATATTGGCAATAAAGGCTCTTAAGGCCGGAGAGGCATCGCCCCCACAGCGGCTCCAAGTCACTCACCTTGGTGCCGCACAATGCTAGGGCAGTAAGGCACGAGAGGTCCCTCAGCGGCTCCAGGTCACTCACCTGGGTGTCGCTGCAGTCGAGGGTCTGAAGGCTGGAGAGACCGCGAAGCGGCTCCAGGTCGCTCACTTGTGTACCCCAGAAATTGAGGTTCTGAAGGCTGGTGAGGTCCCGCAACGGCTCGAGGTCGCTCACCTGAGTCAAGCCGCAGTGGAGGGCCTGAAGGCTGGTGAGTCGCCGCAGCGGCTCTAGGTCGCTTACCTTGGCGAAGTTGCAGTTGAGGATCTGTAGGCTCGTGAGTTGCTTCAACTCCAGCGGCAGTTTGCTGATCAGGAGGCAGGGGATATCAAGCCGGCCGGTTTGCGCTACCAGCTCAGACGCAATTAGCTCTTTTGCGACCGCTAGATCCGGCGAACTCATCTCCGTCGTCAGGCACCACCCCCTACCTTAGAGGGCTTCCACTGCAAGGATTGGGGGACAGAGGCTGAGACCTGTCTCAGGATGAGGCCAATGGTGGTGAGTGGGTAGCTTGGAACGCAAGGTATGGAGATGCGGGGC
>CAZKWK010000231.1:0-2546 GCA_964556335.1 uncultured Bordetella sp.
CGAAGAGTAGCGGCAGGTAGTACTCAATACCCGCACCGAAGAGGCCGTTGCCCGCGTCTTTATAGAGGGCGCATTTGGAGGGGTCTCCCTCGAAGACCTCGCGCCACTTCGCCCGAAACCGTTGGGCAGACTGCTCGCCACGCGGGTACTCGCGCCCAGGCAGCATACGTACCTCTGGCACCGGGTGAATGCTGCGCTGGCTGTCGGGGTCAAAGACACGCAGGCTTGCCACTTCGTCGTCAAAGAGTTCCACCCGATACGGCAGGCTGCTGCCCATGGGAAAGAGGTCGATGATGCCGCCGCGCAGCGCATATTCCCCTGGAGACACCACTTGGCTGACGGGGGTGTATCCAGCGGTCTGCATTTGCAGGCGCAGGCCGTCTACCGAGAGGGTCTGGCCTGTTTTGAAAAAGAACGTGTTCGCGGCGAGAAAGGCGGGTGGGGGCAGTCGTACCAGGGCCGAGGCGGCAGCCACGATGAGCACATCAACCTGCGCGGTCATCGCCTCATAGAGCGCCAGAAGCCGGTCAGAGATGAGGTCCTGGTGCGGCGAGAAGGCCTCGTACGAGAGGGTCTCCCAGTCGGGCAGAACCCGCACCCGCAGGCTGGGGGCGAAGAATTGGGCTTCCTGTGCCAGGCGCTGGGCCCGCAAGGCAGTATCGGTGATCGCCAGGAAACGCGCGCCTTGGTGGCGCGTCTCGGCGGAACGGGGATCAGGGCGGCCACGGGTCTGTTGCACCCAGTCGGCCAGAAAGAGCCCATCGGCAGACCCATGCGGCAGGGGCAGGGCAAAGACCGATCCCGGTTTGGCGGGCTGCAGGCCCCAGGGGTTCCCGGGAAAGTCGGCAAGTGACGTCATCTGTTAATTTTAGGGGCATGACTGACTTTCTGCGGACGCCCCTTTCTGCCCATGAGGCCCATGGTCGGCTGAACGCATGGCGTCGCGTTGCGGCGCAGGGCCTGCCGGCGGGTGTGCGGCCTGTCTGGGGCGTGCTGCCGGCGGCCGGGGCGGGAAGTCGGGCGGGTCTGGGGCGGCCAAAACAGTACTGGCGCGCGGCAGGTACGGGCCCGACGATGCTCGAGCGCAGTGTCTTGGCCTTGGTCGCGCTGTCTCGGCTCCCATCCTTTGCAGGCCTGGTGGTCGTGGTCGCACCGGATGATCGTCTGTGGGAATCGGAGGGTCTTGGCGACGCGCTTGGAGAGAAACTGGGAGCGGGGTTTCCGATCATGGCCTGCGCGATTGGGGGGGAGAGCCGCCGTGACTCGGTGTTGGCCGCCCTGGAGGTATTGCAGGGGGGGTGTGGCGCTGAGGCGGCAGAGGACTGGGTCATGGTGCATGACGCGGCCCGGCCAGGGCTGACGCCAGAGGCGCTTATGCGGCTATGGTCGGCCGTGCAGGGCGGTACGGTCGGTGGGCTGTTGGCGCTGCCGGTGCCCGATACGGTGAAGCGCCAGGGGCCGGGCATGGGGACCAGCTCCCCTGTCGTTGCCGAGACCTTGTCGCGCGAGGGACTCTGGCTTGCCCAGACACCACAGGTCTTTGGGCTCGCACGGCTTACAGAAGCCTTGCGTGCTATGCCCGGAGCCACCGATGAGGCCAGCGCCATCGAGAATCTCGGCCTTTCACCGATACTCGTAGAAGGCGACCCCGCCAACCGCAAGTTCACCTATGAACGGGATTTCACTGCTATGGGCTTTTCTTCTGACGCCGCGCCCCCAACCACTGCGCTGGCCTGGCCGCTGATGGGGCAGGGGTTTGATGTTCATGCGCTGGTTGCGGATCGGGCGCTGGTGCTCGGTGGCGTGCGGATTCCCTATGAAAAAGGCTTGCTCGGGCATTCCGATGCGGATGCCCTTCTGCATGCAATTTGTGATGCCTTGCTCGGTGCTGCGGGTCTGGGCGATATCGGGAAACATTTTCCAGACTCCTCGGCCGCGTATAAAGATGCCGATAGCCGGGTCTTGTTGCGGGATGTCGTAGCGAAGCTTGGGGCGATGGGCCTGGCGCCCCATCAGATCGATGCCACGATCGTGGCCCAGGCGCCTAAGATGGCGCCGCATATTGCGCAGATGGTGGCCAATATTCAGGCCGACTGTGGCTGCAGCCGCGTGAATGTTAAGGCCACAACCACCGAGTGGCTGGGCTTTACCGACCGGGGCGAGGGCATTGCCTGTCAGGCCATAGCGGTGCTGGTGCCCACCGCCAACAGCCCGTCAGGCGCGGATGGTGCAGGATTGTCGCGATGACCATGCCCTATCCGGTCTTGGCAGTGGACTGCGCGCGCGGTGCGGGTAGTCTGGTGCTTGCCCTCTCGCCCACAGACTGGCGGGGCCGCGTGCTGCCTGCAGGCCAGTCGCAGGCCTCAGACCTGCTGCCGGAGGGGCAGGGGGTGCTCGCAGAGGGCGCGACGGTTTTGCCGCCGTCATGCACATAAGGCTGCTCCAGCAGGCAGACTTCCTTGGCATAGGACTTGATGCCCGAAGCGATGATCTTCTCCATCACATTGGCGGGCTTGCCGGCGTTCTTTTCGGCGAGAATGGCCTTC
>CAZKWK010000232.1:0-683 GCA_964556335.1 uncultured Bordetella sp.
GCATGACCCAGAGTTCGGGGGTCTTTACCGCAGCCACCACCGGCGTGACCGCGACCGCAACAGAAGTGACCCATGTGGGTACTTATTCACTGTATTCCGTAGCGAGTGAGCCCTTTACGGTCAGCCACCAGATTGGCAGAGACATTACCGGTACCGGTCTGCGCATGGGCACCTACACGCCCAATGTAGCCACCTCGGTGTCGCTCGAGCGCTCAGGCACCGGAACGCCACTGACAGCCGGCCCGGTGCGCGGCCAGGAAAACGGTGTGTCCCCAGATGAAACCCAGGGTGTGGGGGTGCTCAATGGCGATACCCTGATCATTAACGACATTGTCATTAATGCCGCGCGTACCACCGATGACACAGCGTCTGTCTCGACCACGGCCAGTGCAAAGTCTGCGAGTGCTATTGCCATTGCGGCAGCCATTAACCGCAAGACGGCCTTGCACGGCGTTACCGCTCGGGCGGAGCCCAACATTATTCGGTCGGAGGTGGCCGACAGTTTTGTGCCTGGCGGCGATGGCACGATGAACCTTAATGGCATTCAGATTCCGGTGAGTGCGGCCAGTCGTAACGGCGTGATCGAGTCGATTAATGCTTATACAGGCCAGACGGGTGTGATGGCCCGGGTCTTTGGCCAGGGTATTGAGCTCGTAGCCGAAGACGGCCGCAACATTACGCTA
>CAZKWK010000232.1:693-1136 GCA_964556335.1 uncultured Bordetella sp.
TGGCTTAGCAGGCGTAACGGTGGGCTCTGGCACCGCCGCCGAAGACGGGTATGCCTTCTATGCCTCGGTAAAAATGACGTCCGACAAGGTCTTCACGGTGAACCGTGGAGCCGAGGGTGAGGGCAACTTTGAGCGCCTGGGCTTTCGTGAGGGTACCTATGGGGGCAATGACACCGGTATTAAGGTGGCCGAGCTCGATGTTTCCACCCAAGACGGCGCCTCAGTGGCGATTACCGCCGTAGATGCAGCGCTTGAGAATGTGCTGGCCGCCCAGGCCCGCTCGGGTGCCTTTCAGAACCGGCTCGATGCCGCACTGAATGTGCTCTCGGAGTCCTTAGAGAACATCAGCGCCTCGCGTAGCCGCATTCAGGATGCTGATTATGCGCTTGAGGCGACCAACCTGGCCAAGGCCCAGATCGTCTCGCAGGCGGCCACCGCCATGC
>CAZKWK010000232.1:1146-2537 GCA_964556335.1 uncultured Bordetella sp.
CCAACCAGTCGCAGCAAACGGTTATGCAGCTTCTTCAGTAAGCTCCGAGAGGTTTTTATTACTCTCTCTGTGGCCCCGGAGTCTGCCCACAAGGCAGTCCTTCGGGGCTTTTTTCATGGGCTTGGTGCGCAGTTTCGGCCCCCAAAATCTGTACAAATCGAAGGTTTAACTTTCGATTTGTACAGAATAGGGCTACGATTTCCTTATGTCTCAGACCCGCCCCCGCCCCCCCACCGCGCCCCGCAGCCTGGAGGCGGAGCTACATGCCAGCGCCCGGGAATATCCCGTGGTGACCATTCTCGGTCCACGGCAGTCGGGCAAGAGCACCTTGGCACGCACCGCCTTTCCCGGCCATCCCTGGGTCTCGCTCGAAGACCCCGACGTACGCCTGGCTGCCGAGACGGATCCGAGGGGCTTTCTCGGACAGTGGCCTGATGGCGTCATTCTTGATGAGGTGCAGCGTCTGCCACAGTTGCTCTCCTACCTGCAGGGCATGGTCGATCGCGCCCCCGCACCGGGCAAGTACTTGCTTACAGGTAGCCATCAGCCCGCGCTACAGGAGGCCATTGCCCAGTCACTGGCAGGCCGTACCGCCGTGCTCATTCTTTGGCCTTTTAGCTGCACCGAGCTCCTGCACTATGGACCGTTGCCATCGGCCTCGGAACTCCTATTTAAGGGGTTTTACCCGCGAGTACACCAAGAGGGGCTGAGTGCCCATCGCTTTTATGCAAACTATCTACAGACCTATGTCGAGCGTGATGTGCGGGCGCTCATCCGTGTGCGCGACCTTGGGGTCTTTCAGAAGTTTCTGGTCTTGCTCGCGGGGCGCACGGGGCAGGTGATTAACCATGCGGCGCTCTCCAATGATGTGGGCGTATCGGCCACCACCATTCGCGACTGGGTCTCTGTCTTAAAGGCTAGCTTCTTGGTCATCGAGCTTCAACCGTATTTTCAGAACATACAGAAGCGGGTGATTAAGTCTTCTAAGCTCTACTTCTCCGATGTTGGCCTTGCCGTGTATCTGCTTGGCATCACACGGCCCGCGCAACTCGATCGCGACCCGCTGCGGGGCGCCCTATACGAGAACATGGTAATCGCCGAGGCCGTCAAGCGCTTCGCCAACGCCGGGCGGGTACCGGCGCTCTACTTTTATCGCGATAACCACGGCAATGAGGTCGATCTGCTCGTGCGCACTGCTGCAGGTTTACACCCCGTGGAGATTAAATCGTCAGCCACCTTTACTACCGATTTCCTAAAAGGGCTTCGGCACTGGCAGGGCCTGGGCCTAGCCGATGCCCTACCCGGCACAGTCTTCTACAACGGAGAGCTCTCACACCAGGTACATGGAGTGCGCATTGAGAATCCGCTGCGTCTCGTAGGCGGGTTCGCGG
>CAZKWK010000233.1:0-2536 GCA_964556335.1 uncultured Bordetella sp.
AGTCGAGCGCCCCCCAGAGCGGCGCTGGCTGCTGGGGACTCGACCGAAAGACATCTCCGTAGAGCCGATAAGACACGCGTGCCGCGTGGATAATTTCTTCTTGGTCTTGGAGGTCGTCTACCTGATTCATCAACCCCTCAAAAAACTTCACGTGTTCCAGGTCAAGGCTGCCGTGCGAATTCAGATAACTGAATGCCTGGGGAGGAAGACTTAAAACATCGGCAATCTTCTCAGCGGCCAGGGAGGCAAGCGCGATGCTGGTGCCCTCAAGCACATGCACCATGCCAAAAAATCCCAAGGGGTTCCGGCGATCAATCAGGTGATAGGCATGCGAGACCATCACCTCAGTGGCAAAGGCAGGGCGTGCCATCCGCACTGCATCGGGATCCCCGCCGACTGCCCGAATGTCGTTCAGAATCCAATGCTCGTGGCCCACCTCTTCTTCGATGTATTCGGCCACCGCCTTCTGCAGCCAGCCATGACGGTCAGATAACCGGGACCCCAGCGCCATCAGCAGCGGTACGGTGTGCCGCACGTGATGGTAGGCCTGCGTAAGAAAGGCCAGATACTGGTGCCGGTCAATCTGGCCCCGTAGCGCGCCCTGAATCACTGGTATGGATACCAGATCCTGCCGATCAGCCTCTGTCTGCTGACACAGACGGTGATAAAAGTTTGTCATGGAAGTGCCTCCTCAAGAGCAATGTGGGAATGACTTGGTAATGCACGGCCTGCGAGCCGCTGGGTCACAAGATCGCGCCGAATACGCCCGTTGGCAGTGGCGAGCCCATTGGCAGGCGAACAAGGTTGGCTGAGTCGGTGCCATGTACCGATCTGGGCATAGTCCGGTAACTGGGTATTAGCGGCATCGACCGCAGCAGAAATCTCCGCCTCCGACAGGCGCGCATCCGCGGGAAAGACCAGGGCCGAGAGATGGGCCGCCGCCTCCCCATAGACCATCACCTGTGCGAATACACCGGTGCCTAGCAGCACGGTTTCAGGCCACTCAGGGGAGACATTTCTGCCGTAGCCGGTAATGAGCAGATTCTTCTTTCGTCCATCAATCGACACAAACCCCTCGGCATCGAGAGACCCTAGATCGCCAGTCGGTATCCAGGGACCGCCGCGTGTATCAGAGAAGAGGAGTTCACCATCGTCTGCGGTCTTCACTCGGCGATGGGCCAGCGGTCGGCCCACCGACCCAGGACGGTCCTGCCCGGGAAGATTGAGGCAGACCACAGAGGCCGCCTCTGAGAGGCCATAGCCTTCATAGACGGGAATGCCGAGTGCACGCGCCTGCGCAATGAGCGTCGGTGGCGTATGGGCCCCACCCACCGCGACAAACTTCAGTGATGAGAGACGACGCTTTGTGCGCGAAAGAAAGGCCACAAACGCAAAGAGCATCTGCGGCAGGAGAATCATCGATTCCACCGCCTGCGCGGTGATGAGATCAATTGCCGGAGCTGGATCGAATCGCGACGAGCCGATGAGCCCCACACGCGAGAGGTCTGGAACGAGCACATCGATACCCGATCGCAGCGCGGTATAGACACCGGCAATATTCTCAAGCAGCACGGGCAGGGGCAACATGCTGAGGTGCCTCTCAATCTTGAGCGGGGCCAGTGCCTCAGCGAGGGTGACCGCCACATCGCATTGATCGTCCAGGGTAATGGGAATACCTTTAGGAGTCCCCGTACTGCCAGAAGTAAAGGTGAACTTCTGGTGCCTCACCGACGCCCCGCCCTGCGCTTTCGAGAATGCAGAGGCCGAGATCTCGAGCCCACAGGCTTCAAAGTGCGACACCGGCCGAAAGGCGACGACAGACGACAACCCGTGGACCTGGCCCCACCGATGGATGAGCCCCACCACGCCAGCATTCTGAAAGACTTCGGCAGACTGGGGCGCCGTGAAAAAATCAGGAATCGGGACGCTGACCATTCCCGCCGTCTGTATGGCGAGGTCGGCAACAACCCATGCGGGGCTATTCGATAGCGACACCGCAATGGCAGCGCCTCGGGGAAAGATTTCCTTTAGCTGGGACGCCAGCGCGTCCACGTTCTGCTGAATCGTCTTGTAAGAAAGTACGTCCCCAGCAAGATCTCTGAGTTGCGCGCCTTCGGACACAACAACACTACTGAGTGACATACGATGCCTCAATGTCGAAAAAAACCACCTGGGGCTGGCTCTGGTAATAACTCCCCCAGCGCGACACCGACTGGGTGAGTCGGGCGGGCTCCGCCCGAGAGAGAACCTCTGGCTCATAGCCCAGGCGTCGAAAGGAGTTGGCCAGTTCGCGTGTTGCGGTCAGAACCACCCAACGAAAATGCCGATGGGCGAGGTACTCACGCATGCGACAGATAAGTTCTCGCGCAGCCCCCACCTGCGTGGCCGCGAGGTTTCCCAGTTCCACCATGTCCCAGCGAAGTACCGATGCGGGTCGACCCGCAGCCTGCAGCCTCTGCGCAACTGCCTCTTCTACCGGCCCGTCGAGATACTGCTCTAAGAAGCCAGGACGAAGGGCTAAAGGCGTCATGCCTAA
>CAZKWK010000234.1:0-2527 GCA_964556335.1 uncultured Bordetella sp.
TTCCCGGCTAAACTGGAGCATGAATCAGGCGCAGGATGAAGGGTATGGAAAAGCTCTATGAAGCAATTGTTGAATCAGATGGCCGAATACGCCTGAATACCCCTGTGCATCTGGAGAAAGGTCTACGGGTTCTTGTTGCCATACCTCAAACTGATTTGGATACGTCCGTAAGTGGAATCGCATTGAGCGGGCCAGCGCTCGCGGCTGACTGGAATAAACCTGAGGAGGATGACGCATGGGCACACCTTCAGTAGGCGACGTAGTCATCATTCCATTCCCTTATTCAGACCTATCACAATCAAAACGCAGGCCAGCTCTTGTGCTTGCCGGAGTAGGGAGGGGTGATTTTCTTCTTTGTCAGATAACCAGTAAACAATATGATGACTTTCATGCTTTATTGCTAAACGAATCCGACTTCCTTTCGGGCAGTCTCAGGCGAGATAGTTTCATTCGCATCGGCAAGCTCTTTACTGCCAATGAGACTCTCATTGCAGGAATCGCAGGCCATCTTAGATCTGCCAAGATTGCGGAAGCCATTGCACATCTTATTGAAATGCTATCGGCATGCCTCCAAGATGACACCTCCTAACATCCAGATTCAGAAGGCGGGGGCTGAGGCTGGCTCCTATGCCGAAGTCTTTGCCCGCTTCTGATCTGGAGCGTTCGCGCCCTGAGCAGTGGCTCCAAGAATGGTGAACAGTAACCGCCTATCAGCTTGGTAATGAAATACGCATTAGTTGGAGGTCAAAAATCGACTCCCCAGCCTAAGCTTCGAGGCTGTTGCATTCACTGTGGTGGAGATATGATCCCCAAGTGTGGAAAGGTCAAGTTGTGGCATTGGGCTCATAAGACTACGGATATGTGTGATCCTTGGTGGGAAAACGAATCTCTTTGGCACAGGGCCTGGAAAGAACACTTTCCTGGGGATTGGCAAGAAGTTACCCATGTCAACCCAGTCACAGGTGAAAAACATATTGCCGATGTCAAGAATGAGTTCGGCTTGGTGATTGAATTCCAGCGGTCTACGATGTCCGAAGTTGAAAGGGTAAGCAGAGAGGTATTTTATCAAGACATGGTTTGGGTTGTAGATGGATCACGCGGATCCCACGACTCAGCTTATTTTAATATGGGAGTATCTGGCCCTGTCCAGAAAAATCCATTGCTCTACAGCCTCGAGTGGTGGGGACAAAGCAGGCTTTTGCACTTTTGGAGCGTATCTTTGAAGCAAGTCTATCTTGATTTCGGACATGATGTGCTGTGGAAACTCGTGTCATTCAATCCTGAAACAAGACAGGGTTTGGTGGGCCTAATCCCGAAGAGTGATTTCATTGAGGACTGTCTATCTGGGAAGAGCGTGCGAGTCACCTTCATTGATGAGCGCCATGATATTGAACAATTCAGAATGCCTCGTCCTCTTGTAGAGTTAAAGCTTTCGAGCAATTTGTCGTGAAGAAGTCATGGCGCACTGCTTGGGGCCCTTGAAAGACCATGCAATGGTGAACTTGATTACCCAGCTCGCTCCGCGCAGAGCGCGGCGGGGCTATAGAGTGGTACACAGATACCAGTCAAGACATGGCACGCAGCGCGATCCAGTTCCAGAAAGGCCTCTCCATGTCTGAATTCCAGCGGCTCTACGGCAGCGAGGAGCAATGTGAGGCTGCCTTGGAGAAAGCTCGATGGCCTGTTGGGTTCCGCTGTCCACGCTGCGGAGGCCATGAACATGGCCTCGTTTATGGCCGCAGGTTCAAACGCTATCAGTGCCGCACTTGCCGCTATCAGGCCACTCTCACGGCCGGCACGATCATGCAGGCTACCAAGCTGCCGCTCACCACTTGGTTTCAGGCATTCTATCTAATCGGGCAAGCCAAAACTGGCATCTCTTCGCTCGAGCTGAGCCGCCATCTAGACGTGAACTACGACACGGCCTGGCTGCTGCATAACAAGATTCTCAGGGCAATGAGCGATCGCGATGATGCCTACGTGCTGCGGGGAAAGATTCAAATTGATGATGCCTACCTTGGCGGAGAACGCACGGGCGGCAAGGTAGGTCGGGGCTCGGAGAACAAGATACCTATCGTGGCAGCCGTTTCCCTGAACGAGGCAGGCCACCCGATTCACGCAAAAATCACACCTGTGGCTGGGTTCAGTTCAGAGGCCGTCGGCGCTTGGGCCAGGGAGCACCTGGCTCCCGGCTGCACAGTACTGAGCGACGGCTTGGCCTGCTTTCGCTCCGTCACAACTGCAGGCTGCAGCCATGAGCCCGTCGTTACCGGTGGGAAGCACCCCAACGATCTTCCGCAGTTCCGCTGGATCAACACGCTGCTTGGAAACCTCAAAACAAGCCTGAGCGGCACCTTCCACGCCTTCAACTTTGACAAATACGCCAGGCGATACCTCGGTGGCTTCTGCTTCCGCTTCAACCGACGCTTCTCGCTTGCTGCGATGACCGAGCGTATTGCCAATGCGGTCTGTTGCTGTATCCCTTGCACTGAGCGGGGTCTCAGGGTTGCGGAGTCTTATGGGTAAT
>CAZKWK010000235.1:0-2494 GCA_964556335.1 uncultured Bordetella sp.
CCCTCTAGTAAGTCGAACCAGGAGCCTGACGTGATGTCGGTGCCCCTCTCCCTCTCGGTCGACCGCTCACAAGAAACCTTTAGCGGGGACCGAAACTTGTCGCAGAGGGGCTCGGACTCACTCGGAGCCCCTCTGTTCTGGGGCGTCCGTCGGCCTAGGTCACCTGAACTTGAGGGCCAAATCGATGAACGTTGGGATCTTGATGGGAGAGACAATATGAATATGGGAGTTCTTACGTAAGATTTTCTAGCGCAGCTGAAACACATATGTCGCTGAGCTGATGTCGTATCCCAATGCCGTTAGGGCTGGAGTCCGATATAGCCAACCTCAGCATCCTCGGGATAAAGTCCAAACTAATCGCGCGGTGTTCCACCCACCCTCTTTTTAATTTTCGGGGTACGGTTTGCTCCTATGAATATGCCCTCTCCCTCCATCCCGCTTGGCAGAAAACTGATCTCTCCCGTCGTATGGCAACGCATTTTTGAGTCGACCTGTTACCTGACCGAGTATCGGCGCTCAGATTTTTTTAAAGAGTTAGATGCTCTTGAAGGGCTGCGGACCCAAGCCGACTACAACACTGGGTCAATCAGCGCTGCAGCATGTTGGGCGTTAATGGCTGTAGCGCATTATTTCAAGCCTAAAACGGTTATCGAAGTCGGAACTTTCATTGGGAAGTCCACTTTATCGCTGCTACGCGGAATGGAGTTCGCTGGGGTATCAGACCCCAAGATCTATACTTGCGATTTCTCGAACGATATTAAACTGCCGTTTGTCAGGAATGACGAGGTGTCCCAATTTCCTCGTTCATCGTCAACGGATATGTTCCAAAAGCTTAACGCCGCGGGAGTCGTGTGCGATCTGCTGGCCCTAGACGGTCGTCTACAACCGGGTGACTTCGAGCTTTTGGGCTCGCTACTTCATCAGAACTCCATCATTTTGCTAGACGATTTTGAGGGCGTAGAAAAAGGCGTCTTAAACGGGTCTTCTCTAATGCAATCCCTCCAAAAGACCCATACCTTAGTTTACCCCCCATCGCACGACATGCTGAATAGACTCGGCTTTTTCGATGACTGCACGTCAGCGCTGATCGTTCCAAGAGCGCTCTTTCAGCTGTCTAATCAGTAGAGCAGGGTCTGACGCGAGACGGTTGCCCGGACAATCTCTAAATGCTGTTTATCCATTTTTCGAATACTGGAGACTAACTTTCGGATTTATGTCGGCTCAAGGGCGGCCGTTTTCAGTAGTGAGGGCACATGTTTTATGAAGTATGCAGGAAGAGATATACCAGGGCAGATTGAGCCAATAGAGCAAAAAAAGCTGGAGGAACTAGCTGCGTCCTTGCCATTTGACGAAAATGATAATGTCTATGAGTTTGGTGCATTTCTGGGGAGAAGTACCGCGTGCATAGCGGCTGGATTATCTTCAAACGAATCCTTCCCATCGCAAGGGCGGCTGTTTACCTACGATAGCTTTGAATGCGATATAAATGGGGGGTTTTACCCTTCCGTCATCTCAGCTTGCTCGCAAAATGGCTTGGTAGAGTTGTTGCGTCAAAGCGGAGATAAAGTAGATTTCTCCGCGGTATTCACAAAGCATCTTGAGCACTATATCGACGCCAAATTAGTTCACCCGATTAAAGCGGAACTCGACCAAAGCTTGCCGTTCGCGGGGTCGATCGGCTTAATGCACATCGATAGTCCGAAATTTTATCAGGAGTTTAAGGTAATATTATTCAGATTCTTCCCGCTGTTACGCCCAGGCTCGTATATCGTATTTCAAGACTTTTTCTATCATTGGTCTGCTACCCTTATTGCTGCTTGTGGAATTCTTATGCGGCTAGGGGTTATTCGCCCAGAAATGTCGGCGGCGTCTTCTCTGATTTGTCGCTGCGAGCGACAGCCGTCTTTTATAGAGATTTGTGAAATAGATTTAGCAATGCAAAATCCGGCTGATATCCCGGGGCTAATTGATCTCGCAAGAGAATCTGCTTCAGGTATAAGTTTTGATCGTAAAGAGCTATTTGAACCGAGATTAGTACTCGCGAAGGCTCAATGGTTGTTTGAAAATGGCAATCCAAAAGAAGCCTCAGATGAACTTAAGAAATTCGTCTCAATAACTAACAAGGTTAATAGTTCCTTGATGACAGATTTCTTCGAATTAATGAGAAATGGATTTTCTGTTCGAACTCTTTACGAATTAGATCGTAAAAAATGAAAATGCCTACCGTTTTCAACCTGTAAACATTTGTCAATACATCGGTCGTAACTGGCGATTCGCTTTAGCAGCGCATTGGGCATCCACGCTGCGACTAGCGATGGGGCGGCACTCCGTTCGCTGCTAGACGCGATGGGATCGAGACTAGAGATGGCTTCGACTTTAAAATCCTATCCAAATAAGGTATGAAGTTTCTCTACCGGCGCGGATGAAAACCTTATCATCCCCTGTTGGATTGAGACCCCTGCTCAGACCTGCAAACCGAATTAAATCTTTACCT
>CAZKWK010000236.1:0-2484 GCA_964556335.1 uncultured Bordetella sp.
CGAGGGCTCCACCCGGTCGCTCCTTGCACGGGCCGGTGCCAATACCAACAAACTCTCCCAGGAGGCCCGGCAGAGCCTAGACCGGCTGCCCAAGGTGAGCCAGGCTACGGGCGAGATCCATGTGGGCTCCGAACTTGGCCGCCTGCTGAACCTTACCGACCGGGAGGCCCAGAAGCGCGGCGACCAGTTTGTGGCCAGTGAGCTCTTTTTGCTGGTGCTCGCAGAGGACAAATGCGAGGCAGGCAAGCTGCTGCGCGAGAGTGGTGTTTCGCGGCAAAACCTGGAGCTGGCCATTCAGGCGGTACGCGGCGGTGCGAAGGTGGACTCGGCCGACTCCGAAGACCAGCGTGAGGCCCTGAAGAAATACACCGTCGACCTCACCGAGCGGGCCAGCGCGGGCAAACTCGATCCAGTCATTGGCCGCGACGATGAGATTCGCCGCTGTATTCAAATCTTGCAACGGCGTACCAAGAACAACCCCGTGCTCATTGGCGAGCCCGGCGTGGGCAAGACCGCGATTGCCGAGGGTCTGGCCCAACGCATCGTCAATGGCGAAGTACCAGAGGGCCTGAAGGGCAAGAAGGTGCTCACCCTGGATATGGCGGCACTCCTGGCCGGCGCGAAGTTTCGCGGGGAGTTTGAAGAGCGCCTGAAGGCCGTACTCAAGGATGTGGCTGCCATGGCCGAGCAGAGCCCCAATGGCCACCCCATTGTTTTCATCGACGAAATTCACACCATGGTGGGCGCTGGCAAAGCCGAGGGCGCCATGGATGCGGGCAACATGTTGAAGCCCGCCTTGTCGCGCGGGGAACTCCACTGCATTGGCGCCACGACGCTCGACGAATACCGCAAGTACATCGAGAAAGATGCCGCCTTAGAGCGCCGGTTCCAGAAGGTGTTGGTGGGCGAGCCCAGTGTAGAGGCCACGATTGCCATTCTGCGTGGCCTGCAAGAGCGCTACGAACTGCACCACGGGGTAGACATCACCGACCCCGCCATTGTCGCGGCTGCGGAATTGTCGAACCGATACATCACAGACCGGTTTCTGCCCGATAAGGCCATCGATCTGATCGATGAGGCCGCAAGCCGCATCAAGATGGAGATCGACTCCAAGCCCGAGTCGATGGACAAGCTCGACCGTCGGCTGATTCAGCTCAAGATTGAACGCGAGGCCGTGCGCAAAGAGAAAGACGACGCCTCGAAGAAGCGGTTTGACCTTATTGAAGAAGAGATCAAGCGACTTGAGCGGGAGGCCTCCGACCTCGAGGAGATCTGGCGGGCCGAGAAGATGGCCGTGCAAGGGACCCAGCACATCAAGGAAGAGATCGAGCGGCTGCGCCTAGAGATCGAGCAGTACACCCGCAAGGGCGACTGGCAGAAGGTCTCCGAGCTGCAGTACGGACGACTGCCCGAGCTCGAGGCCAAGCTCAAGACCGCAGATGCCATCGCGGCCAAGGGCGGGGTTGCCTCGCCGGAGGGCAGCCGCCCGAAGCTCTTACGCACCCAGGTCGGTGCCGAAGAGATTGCCGAGGTGGTCTCGCGCGCGACCGGCATTCCCGTAAGCAAGATGATGCAGGGCGAGCGGGAGAAGCTGCTGGAGATGGAGCGGTTTCTGCACCAGCGGGTGGTGGGCCAAGACGAGGCGGTCACGCTCGTTTCTGACGCGATTCGCCGCTCACGGGCCGGGCTCTCCGACCCCAACCGGCCCTATGGATCGTTTCTCTTTCTCGGGCCGACCGGCGTGGGCAAGACCGAGCTCTGTAAGGCGCTGGCCCAGTTCTTATTTGACGCCGAAGACCACCTGGTACGCATCGACATGAGTGAATTCATGGAGAAACATTCGGTCTCACGCCTCATTGGAGCGCCCCCGGGCTATGTCGGCTACGACCAGGGCGGCACGCTCACAGAGGCCGTGCGGCGCAAGCCCTACAGCGTGATCCTGCTCGATGAGGTGGAGAAGGCCCACCCGGATGTCTTCAATGTGCTCTTGCAGGTCCTCGATGACGGCCGACTCACCGATGGCCAGGGACGCACGGTGGACTTCCGTAACACGGTGGTGGTGATGACCTCCAACCTCGGGTCCCACGAGATCCAGCGCCTCTCGGGTCAGCCCGCAGCCGACATCAAGGTGGCGGTCATGGGCGAAGTGAAGAACCATTTCCGGCCGGAGTTTATTAATCGGATTGATGAGATCGTGATCTTCCATGCCCTGGGCAGAGACCATGTGCGCAGCATCGCCCAGATTCAACTCGATCGACTCGCCCAGCGGCTCGCAGAGCGCGATCTGCGGCTGGAAGTCTCAGACGAGGCCTTAGATGAGATTGCCAAGGTGGGCTTTGATCCGCTTTACGGGGCACGGCCCTTGAAGCGCGCCATTCAGTCGCAGATCGAGAACCCGGTGGCCAAGCTCATTTTGGAGGGGCGGTTCGGGCCCAATGATGTGGTGCCGGTGGACCTGCACAACGGCGAGTTCTCATTCTCGCG
>CAZKWK010000237.1:0-2456 GCA_964556335.1 uncultured Bordetella sp.
CCTGACGAGACAAAGTGGCAATGACATCGTCAGCCTCCAGTCCATCGACCACGACCAGGGGCCAGCCCAGGGCCTTGACCGCCTCAAAGATCGGGGGTACCTGCGCCGCGAGGTCTTCGGGCATGGCCGAGCGCGTCGCCTTGTACTCGGGATAAAGAGCATCACGAAACGTGGGCCCTTTCGGGTCGAAGACACAGGCCACATAGTCGGCAGGCCATTCTTGCTGGACCCGCCGCAGCATATTGACCATGCCAGTAATCGCACCTGTAGGGTGGCCGCTTCGACTGCGCAGATCGGGCAATGCATGGAAGGCCCGATAGAGAAAGCTCGAGGCGTCGATCAGCAGGAGGCGTGGAGGGATCACAGGCGGTAGGGGGGTACGGGCGGCGGGGAAAGTGAGGGCGTGGAAAGCATGCGCACCTCGCGCATAGGTTCGCTTCGGATAATAATCGAATAGTCAGTAAAATGGCGGATTGTCAAAGACTTAGAGGCGTACTTCGCTGTGTCAGCATCCCCGCTCGCTCCCTCGGCCCCACCCAGCAACTTCCTGACGCATGTCATTGAGACAGACCTGCAGACAGGAAAGGTTGCCTCCGTTGTCACGCGGTTTCCGCCCGAGCCCAACGGGTATCTGCATTTTGGTCATGCCAAGTCGATCTGCCTGAACTTTGGGCTGGCCGCACGCTATGGCGGCCGTTGTCATCTGCGGCTCGACGACACCAACCCCACCAAGGAAGACCAGGAGTATGTCGACGCCATCGAAGAAGCCGTGCGCTGGCTGGGCTTTGACTGGGGGAGTCACCATTATTTTGCGAGTGATTATTTTGAGCGGCTCTACGGCTTTGCGGTCAGCCTGATTAAGGCAGGCTGGGCTTATGTCGATGCGCAGTCGGCCGAAGAGATCCGTAGTCGGCGGGGCACGCTAACGCAGCCTGGCGAAAATTCCCCCTTTAGAAATCGATCTGTCGAAGAGAACCTCGAACTCTTTGCGCGTATGCGGGCGGGCGAATTTGCCGACGGCACGTATGTGCTGCGGGCCAAGATTGACATGGCATCGCCCAATATGAATCTACGCGACCCGGTGCTCTACCGGATTCGGCATGCCCATCACCACCGCACAGGCGATGCCTGGTGTATCTACCCGCTCTACGACTATGCCCACCCCTTATCGGACGCGATTGAGGGCATCAGCCATTCCATTTGCACGCTCGAGTTTGAAGACCATAGGCCACTCTACGACTGGCTTGTAGAGAAGGTCGCGCATGCAGGACATTTCGATGTCAAGCGACTTCCGCACCAGTATGAATTTGCGCGGCTGAATCTTACCTATGTGGTGCTGAGCAAACGCAAGCTGGTAGAGCTTGTGTCGTCTGGTGCGGTGGCAGGCTGGGACGACCCCCGCATGCCTACCCTAGTGGCCGCCCGCAGGCGTGGCTACACGCCCGAGGGTTTTCGGCGATTTGTAGAACAAGGTGGTGTCTCAAAATCCGACGGCTGGATTGACTACGCGGTGCTGGAACAGTGCATGCGTGATCACCTCAACGAGGTTGCGCCGCGCAGAGTCGCTGTGCTGGACCCGCTCAAGCTCGTCGTCGAAAACCTCGAAGACGGTGTCGTGATTGACTGCGAAGCGCCCAACCATCCCCAGCGAGCCGAGCTCGGCAAGCGTGTACTGCCATTTACGCGCGAACTCTGGATAGAACGCGAAGACTTTATGGCCGAACCGACGAAGGGGTTCTTTCGACTCGCGCCCGGCGGCCGAGTGCGGCTCAAGTACGGGTTTGTGGCGGAGTATGTGCGCCACACCACCGATGCCACAGGCGAGGTAGATGAGGTGCGGGTGCGGATCTTCGAAGACTCCAAGAGCGGTACCCCAGGGGCGGACAGCTACAAGGTAAAGGGCGTGATTCACTGGGTGAGTGCCGAGAAGGCCTGCTGGACTGAAGTGCGGCTCTACGACCGGCTCTTTGCTGCCCCGCTGCCAGGCGGCCGTCGCGCCGAAGACCCGCCCGCATTAGAACGCGACTTCAAAGACGATTTGAATCCGCAGTCGTTGACCGTGCTGCGAATTCCGATGGAGCCGAGTCTCTCAGAGGCAAAACCAGAAGACCGATTTCAGTTTGAACGGCATGGCTACTTTGTGGCCGACCGGTTGGATTCACTTGAGGGTGCGCCCGTCTTTAATCGCACGGTGACGCTGAAAGATTCTTGGGCAGTAAACACGGAAGGACGTCATGGCTAACCAGACCATTCGTTGCGTTGACCATGGCCAAGGCGGTGGCCCGGAATGTCTGTCACTCATTGAAACCACGGCCCCGGCGCCTGGCCCCGGGGAGGTGCGTATTCGTGTGGCCTATGCCGGTGTCAATCGCCCAGATATTCTTCAGCGATCCGGCAAGTACCCACCGCCTGCGGGCGCATCGCCGTATATGGGGTTAGAGGTCAGCGGTGTGATT
>CAZKWK010000238.1:0-2442 GCA_964556335.1 uncultured Bordetella sp.
ACGGGCACTCTCGAAACGTGCCCACTATGTACTCACCGCAGTGACTTTGCTCGCCCCCAGGTTGGCTCAAGATGAGACTCAACGTGGTGACGCGTATCAAGACGTTCACAAATCGTTCGAACAAAGACAAGTCCTCTCCATTTCCGAGATGCACTTTGGTTACCTCAGTGACGAGTGGATAGAACGCGTAATTGCATCGGGAGAACCGATGGACAAGGCAGGCGCCTACGCCATTCAAGGACAGGCCGCTGCGAGAATAAAAGAAATAAAAGGCAGCCCGAGCGGGGTTATGGGCCTACCGCTCTTCGAAACATCACGGCTTCTGGAGGACCTCAGAAAGAGTATTTCTTAAGGCAAATCAAGCGGCGGGAAGAGCTATCACAACAAAACAATGTCATACCCTCCCGGCGCATACTCTCCCTCTACTGAGAGACTCACTGGCTTACCAATCTCATCAATCAGACCATTCAAAAAGACAGCCTCTTCTTCCAAGAACCGCTCAATCACCTCGGGCCCTGCCACGACCCGAAACTCTTTGGGGTGAAACTGGCGAGCCATGCGGGCGATCTCGCGCAGAATTTCGTAGCAAACGGTCTGCGCTGACTTTACCCGGCCCTGGCCGTCACAAGCCGGGCAAGCATGCATCATCTGCCGCGCGAGGGCATCGCGGGTGCGTTTGCGGGTCATCTCTACCAGCCCCAGCGACGTAAAGCCGCTAATACGCACACGCGTGCGGTCGACTGCAAGCGCGACTTCGAGTTCTTGCTGCACCTGGGCCTTGTGGTCCTCGTCTTGCATGTCGATGAAGTCGACAAGAATCATGCCCCCGAGGTTACGCAGACGGAGTTGTCGGGCAATGGCATGGGCGGCCTCTAGGTTGGTCTTGAAAATGGTGTCGGCAAAACTGCGGCCACTTACATAGCCGCCCGTATTGACATCAATAGTCGTCAGCGCCTCGGTCTGATCGACAATCAAGTAACCCCCACTCTTTAAGTCCACGCGACGCATTAAGGCGCCCTGGATCTCCTGCTCAATGTTGTGCATCTCAAAGAGCGGTCGGTCACCGGTAAAGTTTTCGATGCGCTCCATGACACCGGGCATGTACTGCTGGGCAAAGTGTCGCAGACCATCGATCTTGTAGGGGTCATCCACCAACACCCGCGTCGTGCGGTCGCTCACCCAGTCGCGCAAGACCCGCTGCGCGAGGTTAAGTTCGCGATAGAGTACCGACCCCACCGCCGCATCTTTACTTCCTGCAAGAATCTCGCGCCAGCGCTGACGCAAGTAGGCAATATCGTTGGCAAGCGCCTCTTCCGAGGCGTCTTCGGCCTGAGTGCGTGCACTGAGCGTACCTTCCTTCTCAGGCGGAGAAAGGGCGACCAACCGTGCACGTAGTAGATCGCGGGCCTGCGGATCATCAATGCGTTGACTGATACCAATCCGGGGGCCACTGCGGGCAGCGCCACTGGCCATCACACCGCCAGGAGGAAGCGCGCGTGCAGCCGCTGGCTCACCGGCATCAGACCCCTCTACGCGACGCGGCTCATCGCCATCTGACTCAGGCCGCGTGTCATAAGGCAGGTACACCAAGAACCGCCCCGCGATCGAAATCTGTGTGGTGAGCCGCGCCCCTTTGCTACCCAGAGGATCTTTCATCACCTGCACAAGCAGTTGCTGCCCCTCATACAAGACCTTTTCAATAGGCCGCGGCTGATCGAGTACGCGCCCCTCTTCCACACGGGTCTGCCAGACATCAGCCGCATGCAGAAAACCGGTACGCGCAAACCCAGCATCAACAAAGGCGGCCTGCATGCCGGGCAACACCCGCGCCACGCGGCCCACGACGATATTGCCCACCAACCCTTTTTGGGCCGTGCGCTCAATCTCAATTTCTTGCACCACCCCCTGAATCAGACGCACCGCCCGCGCCTCGTAAGGGCGTGCCTGCAAGAAGATCTCGTCGGTGTATGAGGGTGCGCTCAAATGCATGGTGTTTTGTAACATGAATGCGCGACTTACTCAGGTAATTTCGACCAACGAGCGCCAAGATCTCTCACAAGCAAGAAATCAAAGTCCCAATTTCGAATGAGACCCCAACCGCACAAGTTGCAATGTGTCATTGCCAACTTTTCAATAAATCAACACGAGGTCGGGGCGCACATGACAATCACGGTGATCGTCCCAGTCACCCGTCAGCGCATGATCAAAACATCGAAAGGGTAGGGGTAAGTCATCGGCCAAGAGGCTCGGAATCTCAATAAATTCGGCTGCGAGCGCCTCACGGTTCCTGCTCTTCGATTCGCGCTTGTAATCTCTTTTGAACTGATTGGTTCGCTCAATCCGACGCATTCAAATCTGCCAACAAATCCTTGATGGAACCAAACGACGTCGTCCGTCCTTTCCGCGCATCGCGCATTGCTGCAATGGTTTTTTCGTTCGGAA
>CAZKWK010000239.1:0-2435 GCA_964556335.1 uncultured Bordetella sp.
CTCCACCGCACAGCAGGCCAGACCAAAGGTCATGGGCCACAACGACCCGGTGCGTGTCCAGTTGATCACCTGGTCTGCGGTGGTCGTGATAAAGCCCTGTTTGAGAACGCCATCAATCGCCATGTCTTTATTCCCAGTCGAGGGCGCCCTTCATCCACTCATAGATGAAGCCAAGCACCAGAATGGCCAGGAAGATCATCATGGCCATAAACCCAAAGAAACCGATTTCGTGCAGGCTCACCGCCCACGGAAACAGGAAGGCAATTTCAAGATCGAAAAGGATGAAGAGGATGGCAACGAGGTAGTAGCGGACATCGAACTGCATGCGGGCATCTTCAAATGCCTCAAAGCCGCACTCGTAGGGGGAGAGCTTTTCGGAGTCGGGGCGATGCGGGCCGACGAGTTTTCCGATCAGCATGGGGCCCACGCCCACAGCAATGCCGACCAGAATAAACAGCAGTACTGGCAAATACGACTCAAGGCTCATAGGCCCCCCCTTTTTTTGGTGCCGACGGCGAGACTCGAACTCGCACAGCTTTCGCCACTACCCCCTCAAGATAGCGTGTCTACCAATTTCACCACGTCGGCTACAGCAATTACTGCTTTGTCGGCGCATCCTCTTTGGGCGCTGCCGGAACCGGAGGCAACTCAGGGGAAACGGCCCCCGGAACTGACCCTGGAATAGACTCCATGATACCGCCTCCCGAGGAGTCGGTACGAATTCCCCGGCTGCCTACATAGGACAAAGCCAGGGTGGCGGAAAAAAATACAACAGCAAGAATGGCTGTGGAACGGGACAAGAAGTTCGCCGAGCCCGAGGCACCGAAGACAGAGCCCGCACTACCGGATCCGAAGGCGGCACCGAGGTCAGCCCCCTTACCCTGCTGCAGCAAGACCAGCACAATAATGGCAACTGCCGAGGCCAGTTGAATGATCAATAAGAGATTGGTGAACCAGGCCATAAGGTCGTTTATTCCACGGTTGAATGAAGAGACTGGGCGGCCTGCACGATGCTCCAGAAATCACGCGGCTGCAGGGACGCACCGCCGACCAACGCACCATCGACATCAGGCTGCGAAAAAAGCTCAAAGGCCAGACCAGGCTTCACACTGCCACCATAAATAATGCGAACCGATGCGGCCGCCGCGGGGGCCCGCTCGGCGAGCACACCACGAATGGCTGCGTGCATGGCCTGGGCATCAAAGGGCGAGGCATTCTGCCCCGTACCAATGGCCCAGATAGGTTCGTAGGCAATGCTCACCTTTGAAACTTGATCGGGCTTCAGCGGACCAAGGGCGGCCCGCACCTGCTCAGAAACCACCTCGACCGCACGGCCCGACTGGCGATCGGCATGCGACTCACCGACACAGACCACCGGGGAAATCGATTGCGACATGAGCTGCTGTACCTTCAAGGCCACGCGGGCATTCGTGTGGCCCGCACGTGCGCGACACTCCGAATGACCAACCAGGCTGAATTGGCACTCGAAGTCAGAGAGCATCGAGGCGGACACCTCACCCGTAAAGGCCCCAGATGATTCGTCGGAGACATCTTGGGCACCCCAGTCGAAACCCCGCCCACGCAGCCGCGTAGCGACCTGGAAGAGATACGGATACGGGGCTGCAACGCCGGCCTGGACCCGCGAGGACTGAAAACCCGACTGATCTGCCAGCGAGAGCAGTTCGGAGAGCAACGCCTCATTGGCGATCATATCGCCATGCATCTTCCAGTTGCCCAAGACCAGTGGTTTACGCACGATTACTCCAAGCAAAAAACTTTGTTTCTTAGGCTGGCTCAGAAGACGAACTGCCATCGGCATTCGGCGCCGCAGCCGCTTCTTCCGCGGCGGCCTTCATCGAGAGGCGCAGCCGGCCCTTGTCGTCGGCCTCAATCACCTTGACCTTTACCACCTGCCCCTCTTTGAGGTAGTCCGACACCTGATTGACCCGCTCGTTGGCAATCTGAGAAATATGCAAAAGACCGTCTTTCCCAGGAAGGATGGACACAATCGCGCCGAACTCAAGCAGGCGCAAGATGGTGCCCTCATAGATCTTGCCCACTTCCACCTCGGCCGTGAGCTCTTCAATGCGCTTGATGGCTGCACGGGCCGCCTCTGCGGTAGTGGCGGCGATGGTAATGCTGCCCGACTCATCGATATCGATGGTGGTACCGGTTTCTTCGGTAATCGCCCGAATGGTGGCGCCGCCCTTACCGATGACATCGCGAATACGCTCCGGATTAATCTTCACGTTGTAGAGACGCGGCGCGTACTCGGAGAGCTCTGTGCGGGCCTGGCCCATGGCCTCTTTCATCTTGCCCAGAATATGCATCCGTGCGTCTTTGGCCTGTGCAAGGGCCACCTGCATGATCTCTTTGGTGATGCCTTGGATCTTGATATCCATCTGCAATGCGGTGACACCGATGTCGGAGCCGGC
>CAZKWK010000240.1:0-2412 GCA_964556335.1 uncultured Bordetella sp.
TGCGGCATGCCCAGAAGGCGGCGCAGGCCGGTGTCGATGGCCTCATTCTGGTGGCTGCAGGTGCCGGCGGCCATGCGGGGGCACTCAGCCCCTTTGCCCTTGTCGAAGAGGTACGGCGGTTTTATCACGGCGTCATCATTCTTTCGGGTGCCATGAGTCGGGGTCAGCACATTCTTGCTGCACGGGCCATGGGGGCAGACCTTGCCTATATGGGCACCCGGTTTATTGCCTCAGAAGAGGCCAGGGCGGTTCCCGAATACAAAGAGATGGTGGTCGCCTCGGGTGCCGAAGACATTGTCTACACCAATAGTTTCACGGGGGTGCTGGGCAACTATTTGAAGGGCAGCATCGTGCGGGCGGGTCTCGATCCGGCCGACTTAGCTGCATCGGACAAAACCAAAATGGATATGGGCCAGCTTCGCGATGCCGCGGGTGCCAAGGCCTGGAAAGATATCTGGGGCGCAGGCCAGAGCGTCTCCGGTATCGATGCGGTGCTGCCAGCCGCAGCCATCGTTGACCAACTGGCGCGGGAGTATGATCAGGCCTTTGCCGCGCTCTCGGCATAGGTCTTTATGAATTCTCCGCGCTCCAAGCTGTCGCTTGCCCTATGGCTCATCGTGATCTTTGGCTGCCTCATTGGCATGCTGGCCTTTGGGTCGCGTTCGAGCTTTGGTCTTTTCGTTGATCCTGTATCGAGTCCCGATGCACCGGGCAGTTTTGGCTTTGGCCGTGAGGCCTTTGCCGTTGCTATGGCCATTCAGAATCTGGCCTGGGGTATTGGCCAGCCGATTGCGGGCGCCTTAGCCGATCGATTCGGCCCGTGGCGCGTCATCGCAGGGGGCGGGCTTATTTTTGCGGCGGGACTCTTTCTTTCAACCATCTCGTCGGACCCCCTAACCTACTCCATCACTGCGGGACTACTCATTGGTATTGGCATGAGCGGGGCGGGCCACAACACCGTGCTCGCCGCCTTCGGTCAGCTCATGCCCCCTGAGCGCCGGGCCTGGGCCATGGGGTTGTGTACGGCCACCGCAAGCCTGGGACAGTTCCTGGTGGTGCCGGTGGGGCAGGCATTCATTGAGACCTATGGCTGGGTAGCCGCGACCATGATCATGGGCTTTGCCCTGGCCACGACTCCCATCTTCGCTCTGGCCCTGCGGCCGCGCAAAGAAAAGAAGACCGCAGCAGAGGGCCAGTCCGCCACCCCTGCAGGCCACGCCATGACCAGCACGGCCAGTTCCTTGAAGCAGGCGATTGGTCAGGCCTTCGGCCACACGAGTTTCTGGTTACTAGTCTCAGGATTTTTTGTCTGTGGATTTCAGCTCGCCTTCGTCACCGTCCACCTGCCGCCGTACCTCAGCGACCTAGGAATCTCAGCACGAACCGCGAGCTGGGCCTTGGCCATGGTGGGCCTCTTTAATGTCATTGGTGGCTATATGGCTGGCATTCTGAGTGGGAAGTATTCGCGGCGCTTGTTGTTGTCGTGGATCTATTTTTTGCGCGCCATCGTCACCGCTGGCTTTCTGTTGCTGCCCATCTCACCAACCACGACACTACTCTTTGGTGCGCTCATGGGGCTGCTTTGGCTCTCCACGGTGCCGCCTACTGTACAACTTGTGGGCGTGATGTTCGGCAACAAGTACCTCTCCACCCTCTTTGGCTTTGTCTTCTTGTCGCATCAGATCGGCGGCTTTGCCGGGGTGCTTCTCGGTGGCTATCTCTTTGCACGTACTGGTAGCTACGATGTGGTCTGGTGGATGAGCGTGGCGCTTGCGCTCTTTGCAGCGGTGGTACATCTACCCATTCGTGAACATCTCTTTAGCCCGAAGGGGGCGGTACCCGCGGCGGGCTAACCGCCCACGGGGGAGGAGGGGCCGATGGTCTGGCGTAGTCTGCAGAGCCCGCATAGTCCACATGGCCCGGCCATTGCCTTTCTGCTGGCCCTGACCGTCCTCTCGGTGGTGGCCTGGATTGCTATTCAGTCCATGCGAGAAGAGCCCTTGCCGACCCTGGTCTGGGCGCCTGAGATACCTGCGGAGATTGTCTTTGCCTTAGGGCTTCCGGTACGTGATCGTCTTGGCGCCGGCTGGTGGTGGATTGAGATGACCCCTGCGGACCGCGAAAAATTTCGCCTGCTGGGTGCCAAGGTTGTGCTCGCGATGCCCACCCCGGTGGCGCGCATGGCGGGATGTAGCGGCGACATGGCGGTGAATCCCGCAGCGCCCGCACCCCGGATATAAATTATCCGAAGGCCTGCGGGGGTTGTTCGCGACGGAACGGAGGGGGAGTCGCAAATCTCTCGCAGGGCTCGAGCAGTAAGGTGTTGCGCGAGCACTAGGCATAATTGGTAGATGCACCGCGCTTTCTCCACCACCATTCGTGAGGACATTCGCCTCCTTGGGCGGCTGCTCG
>CAZKWK010000241.1:0-2407 GCA_964556335.1 uncultured Bordetella sp.
CTTCTTCAAGGTCGTCGACCAGATGACGACCCGTCTGCGTGCCAGCCCCGTGCCCATTGTGGTTCCGATTGGCGCCGAGGAGAGCTTTAAGGGCGTGATCGACCTCATCAAGATGAAGGCGATTGTGTGGGATGAGGCGAGTCAGGGCACGAAATTCGATTACATCGATATTCCCGCGGAACTCAAAGACCTCGCCCAGGAGTGGCACGAAAAGATGGTCGAGGCCGCGGCCGAGGCCAGTGAAGAACTTATGAACAAGTACCTCGAAAACGGCGATCTGCCTGAAGAGGACATCATGTTCGGCATTCGCACCCGCACGATCGCCGGTGAGATTCAGCCGATGCTGTGCGGCACCGCCTTTAAGAATAAGGGCGTGCAGCGCATGCTCGACGCCGTGGTCCAGTTTCTGCCCAGCCCCGTGGATATTCCCCCTGTGGCCGGCACCGACACCAACGGCAACGAGGCAAGCCGCAAGGCCGACGACAAAGAGAAATTCTCTGCGCTGGCTTTCAAACTGATGAGCGACCCCTTTGTCGGGCAGCTCACGTTTATCCGCGTCTACTCGGGTGTACTGAAGTCGGGCGACACGGTGCTCAACCCCATCAAGGGCAAGAAGGAGCGTATCGGTCGTCTGCTGCAGATGCACGCCAACAACCGGGAAGAAATCTCTGAGATTCTCGCCGGCGATATTGCCGCTGCGGTGGGTCTGAAAGAAGTCACCACGGGCGAAACACTCTGCGACCCGGAGTCCGAGATCATCCTTGAGCGCATGGAGTTTCCTGAGCCAGTGATCTCTCAGGCGGTAGAACCAAAGACCAAGGCTGACCAGGAGAAGATGGGTATTGCCTTAAACCGGTTGGCAAAAGAGGACCCCTCCTTCCGCGTGCGTACCGATGAGGAGTCTGGCCAGACGATTATTTCGGGCATGGGCGAACTCCACCTTGAGATCATCGTTGACCGGATGAAGCGGGAGTTCGGCGTTGAGGCCACAGTAGGTAAGCCCCAGGTGGCCTATCGCGAGACCATCCGCAAGCCGGTTGAAATCGAGGGCAAGTACGTCAAGCAGTCCGGCGGTAAGGGCCAGTATGGCCACGTCTGGCTCAAACTTGACCCGCAGCCCGAGGGCGGTGGCTACGCGTTTGTTGACGCTATTAAGGGCGGTGTCGTACCGCGCGAGTTTATTCCTTCGGTGGACAAGGGCTGCCAAGACACCATGAACGCGGGCGTGCTTGCTGGCTTTCCGGTCGTCGACATCAAAGTTACCCTGTTTGATGGCTCCTATCACGATGTCGACTCGTCGCAGATCGCCTTTGAGCTTGCCGCCTCGATGGGATTTAAAGACGGAATGCGCAAGGCCAATCCCGTGCTCTTGGAGCCCATGATGTCGGTTGAGGTCGAGACCCCGGAAGACTATGCCGGAACCGTGATGGGTGATCTCTCCTCACGTCGCGGCATGGTGCAGGGCATGGACGACATGGTGGGCGGTGGAAAGACCATCAAGGCCGAGGTTCCCCTGGCCGAGATGTTTGGCTGCTCCACCACGCTGCGTTCCCTGACGCAGGGCCGCGCGACCTATACCATGGAATTTAAGCATTACGCCGAAGCGCCTAAGAACGTGGCTGAGGCGGTCATGTCGACCCGTAGCAAGTAACGGACGACGAACTCGCAGCAGAAGTGCAGCACCCCATTTCTTAGACTCTTACTCAATTAAAGGAAGAAACGATTATGGCCAAGGGCAAGTTTGAGCGTACGAAGCCGCATGTGAATGTTGGGACGATTGGGCACGTGGACCATGGGAAGACGACGCTGACGGCGGCGATTACGACGGTGTTGTCGTCGAAGTTTGGTGGTGAGGCCAAGAAGTACGATGACATTGATGCGGCGCCGGAGGAGAAGGCGCGAGGGATCACGATCAATACGGCGCACGTGGAGTATGAGACGGCGAACCGTCACTATGCGCACGTGGACTGTCCTGGGCATGCGGATTATGTGAAGAACATGATTACGGGTGCGGCGCAGATGGATGGAGCGATTCTGGTGGTATCGGCTGCGGATGGTCCGATGCCGCAGACGCGGGAGCACATTTTGCTGGCGCGTCAGGTGGGTGTGCCGTACATCATTGTGTTCATGAACAAGTGCGACATGGTGGATGACGCTGAGCTTCTGGAGTTGGTGGAGATGGAGGTTCGGGAGTTGTTGTCCAAGTATGATTTTCCTGGCGATGACACGCCGATTGTGAAGGGTTCGGCCAAGCTGGCGCTCGAGGGTGACAAGGGTGAGCTGGGCGAGGGTGCGATTCTGAAGCTGGCTGAGGCGCTGGACACGTATATTCCTGAGCCGGAGCGTGCGGTGGATGGTGCGTTTTTGATGCCGATTGAGGATGTGTTTTCGATCTCGGGGCGTGGGA
>CAZKWK010000242.1:0-2385 GCA_964556335.1 uncultured Bordetella sp.
CCCACACGCAGGAAGCCATTGTCCGCACCCATGACTGCAATCAGATTGCTGCCGTCGATCGGCACCGCGCCCTGACCTTCGCGGTAAGCCAGCAGGTTGTCGACCGCGGTCATCGCAATTTCAAACTGGCCATTGATGAGGCCGGTGAGCTGCTCGCGCGAGTTCGGGGTGTTGATGGTCTTCACCTCGACCCCGTTATTGGCAAAAAAGCCTCTCTCTTGGCCAACCCAGATAGGCCAATTGAAGCCCCCAGGGAAGATATTGACCCTAATTTCCTGTTTGGGCGCGTTCGCGGCCGGAGCAGATGGCATGCTGCCGCAGGCAGCTAGCAGACCGGCTGAAGCCACGGTCAGTACGGTGAGGAGTCTTTTCATGAGCGGTCCTTGCGGTAATGGCATGAACAAAGGGATGACCCTAATCGGCTGCTAGGCGCGATCCGGATCGCAATGTCCCACCCGTCGAGGCGGGAGGCGACCGCTAGGATTACAGCAAGCCCGTGTCCGCACAAGAGGGAGACCGAGCAGACGCATCATCGCCAACTGAAAAACAGATTTTCAGCCCGAGGGAAAACGGGTAAGGCGGCGGCTCAGGCCGGAACCAAAAACTCCCGGCTGATGTGGGCGCCAATTTCATTGACCCGGTCTAGAAACTGGGTCAGGAAGGCATGCAGGCCGGTGGCCAAAATCTCGTCGATCCGCGCAAACTGCAGATCCGCCCGTAATTTGCCTGCCCGGCGCCGGCTTTCGCTTGCAGGGTCAGAGGCCACGCTGTCCAGGTTGACGATCACCTCGCGCAAGCACCCGTGCAGCGATCGCGGCATGTCGGCGCGCAGGATCAGCAACTCGGCCACCCGCTCTGGCTTGATTACATCGCGATAGACCTTGCGATAGACCTCAAAGGCCGAGACACTGCGAAGGATCGAGCTCCAGTGATAGAAATCGAGTTCCTGATCTTTCTCCGTGCCTTGCCCATAAAAATCGGTCTCCACCGCATGGAACTTGACGTCAATCAGGCGCGCGGTGTTGTCTGCCCGCTCCAGGAAGGTACCCATGCGCAGAAAGTTGAGGGCTTCGTCTTGAAGCATGGTGCCCAAGGTCACGCCACGCGAGAGATGTGAGCGGAACTTGACCCACTCAAAAAAAGAAGCGGGATCTCGTTCCAGCGCTCCCTGCTGCAGCATGCGCACCACTTCTAGATAGGTTTGATTTTGCGTCTCCCACACTTCCGTGGTGAGCGAACCCCGAACGGCCCGCGCGTTTTCTCTGGCCGCGCGCAGACAGGAGATGATGCTCGAAGGGTTGTTCTCGTCCCGCACCATAAAGTCCATCACAGAATGCGGGTTCAGGCTGCTGCCGCGCTTGTTTTCATAGACCTGCTTGAGTTCGCTGATCGACAGCATGCCCTGCCATCCGGCCTGGGTGGCGGCGCTTGACTGCGGCAGCAGCGAAGTCTGGTAATTGACATCAAGCATGCGGGCGGTGTTCTCGGCCCGCTCGGTGTAACGGGACATCCAGAACAAATGGTCGGCGGTGCGGGAGAGCATGGCGGTCCTTGGTGGGATAGGTGTCTAGAGGCGGGGCGAGCCGATCAAACTTGGCCGCCGGACATGGACTGCGTCGAAGGCGACGCGTTCGCAGGGGACGCCTCCTGCAGCCCAGTGCCGCTCTCAGGCTCGAGGATCCAGGTGTCCTTGGTACCGCCGCCCTGCGAGGAATTAACCACCAGGGAACCCTCCTTAAGGGCCACACGGGTCAGCCCGCCGGGCACCATCTGGACCTGCTTGCCACTGAGCACGAAGGGCCGCAGGTCGATGTGCCTGGGCGCGATCCCGCTTTCGACATAGGTCGGACAGGTCGACAGGCTCAGGGTGGGCTGGGCGATGTAGCCGGCCGGATTGGCCCGCAGCACCTGACGAAATTCTTCGATCTCGGCCTTGGTGGCGGCGGGCCCAACCAGCATGCCGTAACCGCCCGCGCCATGGACTTCTTTGACCACCAGATCCTCCAAGTGGGCCAGGGTGTATTGCAAGTCCTCGTCCACGCGGCACTGATAGGTGGGCACATTGCTCAGGATGGGTTTTTCACCCAGATAGAACTCAATCATGGCCGGCACATAGGGGTAGATGGATTTATCGTCAGCCACCCCGGTGCCAATGGCATTACAGACAGCCACATTGCCCGCCCGGTAGGCCTGCAGCAAGCCTGCGCAGCCCAGGGATGAGTCGGGCCGGAAAGCCAGCGGATCGAGAAAGTCATCGTCGACGCGGCGATAGATCACATCGACCCGTCGCGGACCGCGGGTGGTGCGCATGTAGATGAAGTCGTCCTTCATGAACAAGTCCTGACCCTCCACCAGTTCCACTCCCATCTGCTGGGCCAGGAAGGC
>CAZKWK010000243.1:0-2358 GCA_964556335.1 uncultured Bordetella sp.
TCGAGGCCCAGTTCTGGCGGGGCCGGGGCTACGGCAGCTCGCCGGTGCCGATGGTGTTCAGCCGCTGAGCCATGACCGACGCCATCGCTCGACCCGTGCGAACCCCCGCTTGCCGTGCAACGGCGGCACCGGCAAGCCAGCTCGAACTGGCGTTGCGGCCGCCGGTGGTGGCGACATGTCTGCCGCGGCCCAGCTGTGCTCAGCGCGTTCGGATCGGTCCTCGACCGAGGCCGCGACCCCAGCACCAGGTCGATGCCATTCAGCTGGTGATCGCCTTTCCGCCAAAGCCGCGGCGCCACCGGCCAGTGAACCCCCATGCCGCTGCAAACGCCCTGGCCCTGCAGCACCGCGACATTGCCGACACCGTGGCCGGCAACATCTCTCGCCGCACCGGCCACCCGAAGGAAGATCTTGAGCAGATCGCCATGCTCGGCATCATCCAGGCTGCCCGTCGTTATTCACCGGAGCGCGGATCCTTTCGGCCCTATGCGCGCACCTACGCCAATGGGGAGGTGTATCACTACCTGCGCGACAAGGGCTTTCTGATCAAGGTGCCGGCCTCTTGGAGGGAGCTTCATGCCAGGGGGCAGAAGTTGCTGAGGCTGGGGACTACGGTGGCTGAGGTTCCTGAAAGGCTGGGGGTCAGCTTGGAGCGGTGGGAAGAAATCGTGACTGCCTGCAGTCAGCGAGTGCTTTCCCTTATGGGCAGAGAAGAGAACTGCGACTAATTGCTGTTATCGAAGAGACGCTACGGTCAAACCTTACGCTGCCACTATCTCACCTATCAGATGTAAACGGGACCAGTAACGCCGATAAAGAGCCCGAGAATAAGTCTGGATAAAGATGCAAGTCCTTAATGGCAGATGCTTCCCGTTCAATCTCTCTTTTCAGTTCGGAGACGCAAGACTCAAACTCCTCTTGGTTGTGCTCTGATTGGAGATGCATATACGAAGGAAGGGGGGTATTGAACTGCTCTGATGCCCTTTGACTTCGGATCAAAGCTGTGATTGTTGATGCACGAATACTCATATAAGTTAGCTGCACGGCGGCCCCGGATTCTGACAATGACACTTGATCCATGGCCAGGCATGAAGAAATCAGCCTAATCCAGCACCTGCTAATAAACTCATCTCTGATAATTGGATGAGGGTGGCTCCCGACTGTCTTAAGAGAGGTGGAACTGCAGCTCTCGAAGAAGCATTGAAACATGCAGCAAACAGAGCACAGAAGTGCGTACATTGTCGGAAACTGGAATCTGCCTGACTGCCTAAGTAGGCTTATGGTCAGATTCAGGCCTTCTGCATCTGCCAGGATCTCACGAGCTTGACGGTGAAGAAAATGGTCAACTGCGCCACCCCGAGAAATCTCTTCCTGAATTATGACTCCGTGTTGGACACCATGATCGGATCCATCCAGCAAGTAGTGTTGCTGCAAGTAGTGAGAGAGCTCGTGAAAGAAGGCCCAGGTAAGCATAAGCTCGAACATCAGAAAGCGGAAATTTATATCGTTTCTGGTTATCCGCGAATCGCCTCGGCTCTCGACCCCGTCCGCAAATGCGCTGGCATATTGGCTTATTGGCCCGACTAGGCTTTCGCATGGCAAGACGGGAATGCCTGCCGAGAAAGCTATACTTTCAATACCTACATCAGCAAAGGTTGCATTTATTGCGGATATCACGTCAGTCTCGCTTTCGATACGCTTAGCTACAATCGGATAGACAAAAGCGTCCCTGTACATCCTTAGCAGCATTTCAAGTGAAATTGAAATTGTTCGATGCCAAGGCCTGTCTCGGTCACCGCTGATACAGGCATTTGGAGCCCGAAGGAGAGGGAATTGGTACTCCAGCTTGCCTTGGCGAGGGCCGAAGATACTGGCATTTGCCCATGAAGCGAGGCGGCTTATGACTGACTCAGCAGCACGCTCGACCAGCTCGTAATCTATATAAGAATAATCGTTCTGTGGTTGCATCTCGGCGAAAATTTGGACCTGGCTTCGTTGTAATCTTACTCCTCTCTTGGGTAGAGCAGAGTGGCGCCCATGAAGCTTCGGCGCTGCCCTTGGTTTCAAAACTGTTTCCGACAGCAGGCAATAGAGAGAGCGATGCGCTCTTTTGCCCATGATTCTGTTACATGGCTCCCCCTTGGAGCGTTCTCCCAGGCTCACTTCAATATGTCCCTCCCTTCAGATCACCGCCGACTGCTGGGCCCTGCTCGCTGCCCCCGACGGCACCAGCCGCAAGGAGCACTACCTCCCCAAGGGCGAGCGTGAACCGGAGACCGCCTACCGCCAGCGGCTTGACGCCGCCCGCCCCTCGGGCTTCTTCCGTGATGCCCTGCGCACCTACGCCGGGATGCTCAG
>CAZKWK010000244.1:0-1310 GCA_964556335.1 uncultured Bordetella sp.
AGTCCGCTCCAGTCCGATCTGGATATGCAATAGCGTCGATGCGTGGACGCTTACTCTTCTGAAGTCCTGCTTGGACTCCAAACTGGGAACTGGGAGCAAGCTGTTTCGGTAAAATTAAAGAAGTCGAACCTATATGACTATTTTCAGTTTGGTGGATTCGGTTCGGATGGCGGAGAGAGAAGCGAGATTGTTCGAGTTGCAATTTCGAGAGCTATGACATCACCTGTTTCTCCGAAAGATATTGTAGTCATAGGCGATTCGCCTCAGGATATTAGAGCAGGAAAAATAAATGGCCTGACTACTATTGGTGTCGCAACAGGGATTTATAATTCTGAGCAACTTTCTGCGGAAGATCCAACATATGTTATGGAAGATTTTTCTGATACCAATAAGGTATTATCCTCAATTGGTTTAAATTAGAATGACGCGGTATAACAAACGGGTGCATTGGAGGCAAAACAAAACCCCGGGGGCTTCTATAGAGACTTGAAACTGTTATGATGGCTTTGCGCCAATGACCCTAAACGTTCTCCCTTAAAGCCAAATGAAGATTTCCTATTTGAGCGAACCAGTCGTAGACCTAGATCGTTGCGTCAACGCAACCTTTGACAAACCTCCGACTGCTGAAAAAATTACGGAACTGAAGACAGCGGCAAATGGAAGTCGGCCCATTGTTCTGACCATAGGTTATGACTTCTTCCCCACAAGCAAAGGCGAGTTGGACCTAAGCTACCTAGCGGATCTCCCTTCGCTGCAATCGCTGTCATTGACTTACGTGGCGGGCCTACGTTCCCTAGATTTCCTTGAATCCTTGCCAAGCCTGCGTTTCTTGAGAATTGATCCGACCAAGAGCAGCAAACTTTCACTACGGCCAATTCGCTTTCTCCGCTCGCTGCGAGCTCTTAAACTCGAAAGGCAAGGAACTGATTTAGATGTAGTCAGCGAACTACCTGAACTGCAGTACCTGAGCGTTCAATCGTCTTCTCTGAAAAATCTAGATTGCCTTACTCGCTCAAACAGTCTTCGCGCTCTTCGCATTGGACTCGGTAGTTTTAAGGATCTCAGCTTTCTTGCCGGAACAAGATTGCGCTATCTCGAACTATGGCAGGTGCGCGGGCTTCTAACAGAGGACCTGGAGCCAGTTGCCCATGCGTCCAACCTCGAGGTACTGATGTTAGACACACTCGCGAAGGTTACCACTCTTCCGCGTCTTGAACAGATCCGTCGCTTGCACATGCGAGAGATGAACGGGCTTACAGACCTCCATACTCTCTGGTCGGCCAAGAAGTTGGAGGATCTTATTATCGAAG
>CAZKWK010000244.1:1320-2358 GCA_964556335.1 uncultured Bordetella sp.
CTGACAGGCTGATGCCCCTGAAAAACCTGAGTTCACTTAAGAGAGTGAGTATTGGGCTTGGTTCACAACGAAAGAGCGAGACAGTAGCGGAGATGTTTAACCTACCGTCGACAGTCCCTATTTTTGACTTCGAGTTTGCGTAGAAAAGGGAGAACAACCCGATGGAAATGATTGTCTTCCGCTGACGCTTCAGACAACATTTCATCGAGACGTTATGCCTCTGAGCAAATGCCTTATGAGCAAATCATCACTCAAGTTGTTGGTATGCGTTATTGCGGCTTTTCTCACTTCTGTTCTTCTGGAATTACTGTTTTTCGGTGCGCCAGTTATTACCTTGAAGAACGACTCAGGGAAACGGATGTCTAACATCCTCCTTTCTGGCTCAGGCTTCTCTCAAACTGTCGCATCTCTTGAGCCTCACTCGACCACCTCGGTCTTCGTTTATCCCCAGGGGTAATCAGGTTTGAAGATCGAGTTTGCTATAGAGGAAAAACCCATATGAAAGATGACTTGGCCTACCTTGAACGCTTTGGAGGCTATTGCGTCACAGTCCGAGTCGCAGCGGACCTTGCAATCACTTCAGACATACATCTCGGTTGTCTTAAGGTGCGAAGGCTGTTCCCATGGTAGGCGGGATATCATATTAACCACAATAATAAGCCTTGCCTTATTATAAGCCCAATCTTATACTATGTAGGTGAAGGTAAGGTACTACAAAACGGCGAGTGGTCGGAGCCCAGTAGAAAAGTTTCTCTTTGGGTTGCCAGCCGTTACTCGGCTGGAAATCGTTGATGCGATAGTGTTTTTGCATGCGGGGCTCATTTATCAATGCCGCTGAGCAGGAACCTAGCTAGTATTAGGCCGGGGCTTCATGAGTTGAGAGTTAGAGATCGGGCGGGACAGGTTCGGGTATTTTATTACCTGAAGAGAGGTGAGGCGATTTACCTGATTCATGCTCTCCGCAAGAAGACTCAGCAGATCCCGGCGCGTGAGTTGGAGGTTGTGCTAAAAAGAATTAAGGAGATCTTATATGCCGTG
>CAZKWK010000245.1:0-2355 GCA_964556335.1 uncultured Bordetella sp.
ACTTGGACCGCTTATTGGATGTCGCTTCCAGCACATCAGCCCGTCGGCCCGGCGAAGTGCTTGAAGAGCTGGGAGAAAGGCGGGAGCCCTCGTGAACGATCTGCTCGGCCTTTTTCTTGCAGACTTAAACCGCGCGATTGAGGGCTTAAACCAGAGCCTTGACCTCGGCCCGGATGGTATGGCCCAGGCCTCGCTGCATGCGCGTGATCTTTCGGATGCATTGCAGAGTGTCAACCTTCCGCGGCACGCTGAGATTGCGTTGGTGGTTTCTCGGCATTTGGCTGCCGGCCGGCCGGGCATGGAGGCTTCAACGCGTGAACTTTTATCGCTCGTGAAAGAGGCCATTGATGCATTAAATGGTGAGCCTGCCGAAGGCGAAGCCCAGGCCTTCCCGAATCAGGATCAGGCGATCTCGAATTTGGCCCGAGCAGTTTCTGTTTTTGGCGAGCAGTCGGCGGATTTCAGCTCGCTGGCATTTCAGGCCACCAGTGACTCTTCTCGGCATGAGCCCACCGCCGCTGAGTCCGCCTCGGATCAGTCCGTTTCGCAGGCGGAGTCCTCTGAGGGGGTGATTGATCTGGAAGAGGTCACGGGACTGATGTATTTCTCGGGCAAGGAGTCCGAGTCGCCGATGGCCCGAGTGCCGCTTTCAACTGAGCTGGCCGGCCCGGATGCGATCCATGTGCCGAAGATGACCCTGCATGATCGGCTCTATGCATTAAAAACAATTCAGGCCCTGGATCATGAAATCAGTAAGGCGGCAACGCCCGAGCTTGCCCATCAGGCTCGGCTGCGGCTTGCCGATCATGCGAATTGGATGACTGGCCTTGCCCAAGAGCCGCTGCAGCGTCGCCTGGTGGGTATGGCCCGGACCATTGAGCTTACCGGTGTGCGTGCAGATACCGATGTCATCGACTATTTGATTTCGGCTATGAGTGTGCTGCCCCAGCCTGCAGCAGTGAAAGGCTCCTGTCAGCATCAGACTTTGTTTGTGGATTTAGCGGAGCTGCGTGCCGATGCCGATAGCCGCGAGCGCGCCAGCAAGATTGTTCAGATTCTGGCCGGCCGCATCGAAGAAACTACTGAGGGCCTGCGCCTGATTCTGCCTTCAAGCTTAAGCCGGCTTCGTGTCGTGCCCTTTATTCGCAATGGCCTGACCTATGCAATCAGCTGGGCCCAGTTTCTGAGGGCCGAGACCGTGAAGGGCGCGGAATCCGGCCCCGATGATCTGCTGGGCTCCACCGAGGGCACGCGGCTATGCCTGCGGGTGAAGTCCGGTGTGGATGAGATTGCGCTGTATGCCAATGAAGTCCGGCCCTTTGAGGTGATGAATGCTTTCTTACTGCCGCCGGCAGTCGAGGCCCCCGATTGGGTGGCGGGTGTCTTGGTGGGTGCCGCGACCGAGCCGGTGATATGGGTAGTCCCGGCAAGTTCCTAATCTATCTCGTCATTGGGCTTGCGGGCCTAATGCTTCTTAGTCAGCTGGCACAGGCCCAGCGGGCCCTTGAGCCCTCCCGATATGAGCAGGGCAGTGGTGCCCCCTCGATTGCCGAGGAGGACCTTCCGCCCGAGATCCTGGCGCGAATTACCAAGATGGTCCGCAGCCACCCCAGCCTGGATGGCTTAAAGGTCGAGGTTCGGGTTGGCCGTACCCGCCAGCGCTTGGGTGAGTGCCCCAATCCCCCTGAGGTCGCGCTGGCAACACCTAAGGCCCGCCCCTGGGGGAGCTTTAGTGTCGTGGTCCGCTGCCCGAAGCCGTTTTGGGGGGTAACAGTAGCCGTACAGACCAGGGTTTTTGGCCCCCAGGTGGTGGCCAAGCGCTATCTGGCCCAGGGCACCCGGCTAAAGGCTGACGACCTGGAGGTCGTATCCACTGACATCACCCGCACGCCCGTGGATCTGGCCCGATCCATCGAGGAGGTCCAGGGTAAGGTGCTGGGCCAGCCCCTGGCACAAGGGGCCAACTTAGTACTAAACATTTTGCGCGAGCCTTCCGTAATCAAGGTAGGAGAAGGGGTCCGAGTCCAAATTCAGGGCAAAGGATTCCAAGCCAGTGGCGAGGGCGTGGCGATGTCGGCCGGCGCGATTGGCGATAGTATTCGGGTGCGCATGCCCGACGGTCAGCAGGTGTCTGGCCGGGTGGCGCGCGCCGGAGTTGTTGAGGTAGTGATCGACTAGTCCCGGGTGGGGCGGGTCGGAAGCAGAAAAGGGAAACAGGAAGCTGGCCATGAAGATTGATCCGTCAAAGATCGTCGATACCAGGGTAGACCAGAACCGCCGGACTCAGGCTGAGTCGGCGCAGGCGGCCGCGACCCCCACGGCCAGCCCGATCTCATGTTCCGGGGCTTCTACGTG
>CAZKWK010000246.1:0-2339 GCA_964556335.1 uncultured Bordetella sp.
GGCCTGCCGCTTACCGAGGGACTGGGAGCCGGGGAGGGTGCCTGCGTTGCGCTCTCAGGCGTCTGCCCGGGCCCCGTGATGGGGGCGGGCGTGTCACGAATCGGGGTTAAGCTACAGCCTTGTAAAAAAACCACGAACACGGCCGCAGGGAGCGATGCTGACTTAAGGCCGTGATGTGACAACCAACGACTGGAAGAGGACAGACGAGAAACCATGTGGCTGATCTTTCTTGAGGCGGGTATTGCCCTGGCGCTGTTGTTGGGAATTGTCTATTGGACCATGCGTGGTAAAAAGTAGCATCTCGGAGAACAACCATGAATAGGCAGCCGTACTGCATTGCCCCTAGTATCTTGTCGGCCGATTTCGCGCGATTGGGAGAAGAGGTGCGTTCTGTGGAAGTGGCCGGGGCGGGCTTCATCCATTTCGATGTGATGGACAACCACTATGTGCCGAATCTTACGGTGGGGCCGCTGGTCTGCAAGGCGATTCGTCCGCACGTGAAGATTCCGATCGATGTGCATCTCATGGTCTCCCCGGTGGATGCGTTGATCGGCGATTTTGCAAAGGCAGGTGCCGATTACATTACCTTTCATCCCGAGGCCACACAGCACATCGACCGCAGCCTGCAGCTCGTCAAAGACGCGGGCTGCAAGGCGGGCCTCGTCTTCAATCCAGCCACTTCTCTGGACTATCTCGACTGGGTGATGGAGAAGATCGACATGGTCTTGCTCATGAGCGTGAACCCTGGGTTCGGCGGCCAGACCTTTATTCCAAGCACCATCGACAAGGTGAAGGTGGCGCGTCAGAAGATCGATGCGCATATCGCCCGGGGCGGTGGGCCGATTCGGCTTGAGGTCGATGGTGGTATTAAGACCGACAACATTACCGCGGTGGCCGCCGCCGGCGCAGACACCTTTGTGGCGGGTTCAGCGGTGTTTGGTGCGCCCGATGCCGATGGCAAGGGCTACACCACCATCTTTAAGAAGTTTTCGGACAGCCTGCGTGACCTTTGACGAATTTTCCGCCCTGGCGGCGCAGGGCTACAACCGCATTGCCCTCAACCGTAGTCTCAATGCCGACCTCGATACGCCGTTGTCGGCCTATCTCAAGCTTGCCGGGTCTGCCAATAGCTTTCTCTTGGAGTCGGTGGTCGGCGGTGAGCGGTTTGGACGCTATTCTTTTATCGGCCTTCCCGCCCGCACCCGCATTGAGGCGCGGGATACCACGGTGCGCGTCTTGTCTGCAAAGACCGCCCACACGCCGCTTCTCGAGCAATTTTGCGTCGAAGAAGACCCACTTGCTTTTGTAGAGCGTTACCTCGCCGAGTTTCGGGCTGCACCCGTACCGGGCCTGCCGCGTTTTGCGGGGGGGCTTGCAGGGTACTTCGGCTACGACACCATTCGGTATATCGAGCCGCGGTTGAATCGGCCGCAGGCCAAGGCCCGGCCGGACCCCATGGGGGTGCCCGACATTTTGTTGTTGCTGACCGAAGAACTAGCCGTCTTTGACAACCTTGCCGGCCGGCTGTCGGTCTGGGTCTATGCCGAAGCAGGGCCCTTCTCCCAGGAGCATCTGCGCCGGGCCTACGACGCGGCGCAGTGGCGCTTAGAGGAGATCGTGGCGAAGCTCAAGGCGCCCTTCGAGCCACCCGAGCCAGAACTCTTCTCCGAGGGCCCCACCACCCGCGACTTTACGAAGAACGACTTTCTGCAGGCCGTGGATCAGGCTAAGGCCTATATTGGGGCGGGCGATGCCATGCAGGTAGTACTCGCCCAGTTTCTGGCGCGCGAGTACAAGGGCTCACCACTTACGCTCTATCGCGCTCTGCGTGCCTTGAACCCTTCGCCCTATATGTACTTCTACGACATGGGCGACTTTCAAATCGTGGGTGCCTCCCCAGAGATTCTGGTGCGGCAAGACCGACTCTCGCCGCCTGGCGAACCACCGCAGACGCGGGTGACGATTCGTCCGATTGCCGGCACACGTCCCAGGGGCAAGACCCGCGAGGATGACCTCAGGCTGGAGGCAGAACTGAAGGCCGACCCCAAGGAGCGGGCGGAGCATGTGATGCTTATCGACCTCGCCCGTAATGACGTGGGCCGTATCGCCCAGATTGGCTCGGTCAAGGTGAACGAGCAGATGGTGGTGGAGCGGTACTCCCATGTCATGCATCTGGTCAGTGATGTGGAGGGGTTGCTCAAGCCCGAACTCACCGCCATGGATGTGCTGCGTGCGAGCTTTCCCGCGGGCACCTTAAGCGGCGCACCGAAGATCCGCGCGATGGAAATCATCGACGAGCTCGAACCCGTACGGCGCGGGCTCTATGGCGGCGCCTGCGG
>CAZKWK010000247.1:0-2336 GCA_964556335.1 uncultured Bordetella sp.
AAGTCTTTGGCCTTTTTGGCTGCCGTACGCCGTGCGATTTCGGCCTCAATGCGGTTGGACGCAGCCTCTGCCGTGGCGCTATGGGGCTGCATGCTCTGCCCCCCTGCCTGGCGAGCAACTGAGGGCGCACGCTGTAGCAGACCCAGCACCCCCCCAAGGTGACGCAAGAGTCTGCCTCGGGACTGGTTCTGGGCCTCTTGCAGTGGATCGTCCTTGGCCTTAAGAATCTCTGCTGCCAGGCCAAAGAGGCTTGCAATGGCGTCGGGGGTATTGAAATCGTCGTTCATTGCCTGGCCAAAGGCCTGGGCGAGTGGGTGGGGGTCTTGGAGTGCCGCGATGCCTGCGCCGGTGCTGTCTTGCGTCGCATCCGCAGCGGCAGTCTGCCCGCCTGCCTCGAGGGCTGTGTAGAGCCGCAGTAAGCCGGCACGCGACTCTTGTAGGGCCGCATCGGAGTAGTTGAGGGGGCTGCGGTAGTGGGCCCGGAGAATGAAGAACCGCACCACCTCCGGATCAAATTGGGCCAACACTTCGCGAATGGTGAAGAAGTTGCCCAAGGACTTTGACATCTTCTCGTCGTCGATGCGTACGAACCCGTTGTGCATCCAGACATTTACAAAGGGCTGGCCAGTTTCCCCACGGTAGGCGCCCTCTGACTGGGCGATCTCGTTTTCATGATGGGGAAACTGCAGGTCTGCGCCACCGCCATGGATATCGAAATGGGGGCCGAGTAGGCTGCAGCTCATGGCCGAGCATTCGATATGCCATCCAGGCCGCCCCATGCCGTAGGCCGAGGGCCAGGTGGCATCTTCTGGCTCTCCGGGCTTGGCCCGTTTCCATAAGACAAAATCCAGCGGATCGCGTTTGTTGTCTTCCACGGCCACCCGCTCTCCAGCGCGCAGATCGTCGAGCGACTTTCCGGAGAGCTGGCCATAGCCGTGGAACGCGCGTACGGCGAAGTTGACATCGCCCGACTCGCCGTTGGGCAGTGTTACCTGGTAGGCAAAACCATTGGTCTTGAGCCGGTCGATCAATGCGAGCATCTCGGGCACATAGTCGGTAGCCCGCGGCGCGTGGTCTGGAGGCTCTACACCTAAAGCAGCGGCGTCTTGATTCATCGCCGCGATAAACCGGCCTGTGAGCTGCGCAATGGGCTCCTGGTTCTCGACCGCACGCTTAATAATCTTGTCGTCGATATCGGTGATGTTGCGCACATAGGTCACCCGATAGCCCTGACACTTAAGCCACCGACGCACCATATCAAAGGCTACGAGCACGCGGGCATGGCCCACATGGCAATAGTCATAGACCGTCATGCCGCAGACATACATGCGGACATGGCCCGGCTCGATCGGAACAAAGGGCGCCTTCGCCCGGGTTAAGCTGTTGTAGATCTGCAAAAAAATCGCCCTCTGCCTGGTTCGGTGGGCGCGGGGCCCTAACGGTTTTAGTCTTTATACTGCGAGTCTATGTATTTTAATTGGACGCTTATTTTTCGGCGTGCGCTGCTCGCCCTTGTTGCCGCATTGGCCCTGCCCGTGCAGGCCCAGATGCTACTGGCACCAAGCCGAACAGTACCTTCGATTTCCCCGGAGGTGAGCCGTGCGGCAGAACTGCTTGAGCTTCGGCAGTTTGAGCAGGCAGAAAAGGCGATTGTGCAGGGCCTCAAGGCCAAGCCCCGTGACGCGCAGTGGCGTTTTCTAGAGGCTGTGCTCTGGACCCAGACACGCCCCACCGATGCGGCCATTTCGGCCTTTGAGTCCTTGGTAGAAGAGTTTCCGGAGCTCTCTGAGCCCCACAATAACCTTGCGGTTTTATATCTGCGGCAGGGCCAGCCGCAAAAGGCGCGTCAGTCGCTTGAGCGCGCTATCCGCAACCGCCCAGACTATGCCTTAGCCTATGAGAACTTGGGCGACCTCTACGTACAGCTTGCCTTTGAGGCCTATGATCGGGGCAGTCGGGTCAGCAATGCCTCACCATTTCTGCGTCCGAAGCGAGACTATTTGATGGGTCTGCCCGCTGCAGGCCCCATTGTTCCGGGAGTGCCTGGAGCGTCGGGGATGTCGCGGCCGCAGGCAAGCGGCTTACCCTCTATTCCCCCGGGACTCTCAGAGGGAATGATTCCAGTTTCAAATGTTCTGCGTACAGCGCGAAAGGGAAGGTTTTCTATGGTTGAACTCACCACCAACATGGGCAAGATCACGATACAGCTCGATGCCGAGAAGGCGCCTAAGACGGTTGAGAATTTTTTGTCCTATGTAAAAAGCGGCCACTTTGATGGAACAATTTTTCATCGGGTGATCGATGGCTTCATGATTCAGGGCGGTGGCTTTAAGCCG
>CAZKWK010000248.1:0-2333 GCA_964556335.1 uncultured Bordetella sp.
GGTTACCGCGGTCGATATCGTGCAGGCCAAGGTCGACATGATCAATCGGCGCGAGTCACCGATTGAAGACGCAGAGCTGCAAGACTATCTGCGAAACAAAAAACTCAGTCTCACGGCAACGGTGCATGCTACCGATGCCTATGCCGATGCCGACCTCGTCATCATCGCCACACCCACCGACTACGACCCGCAGACCAACTATTTCAATACCCGCTCGGTAGAGTCGGTCATCGCCGCGGTCTGCAAACACAATCCGCAGGCCCTGATGGTGGTGAAGTCTACGATTCCGGTGGGCTTTACCGAGCGCATGCGGGCCGAACACGGCACCCAGAACCTGCTCTTTTCGCCAGAGTTTCTCCGCGAAGGCAAGGCGCTCTACGACAACCTCTATCCGTCACGCATCGTGGTGGGCGAGAAGTCGGCGCGTGGCCAGTGGGTGGCCGATCTGCTGGCGCAAGGGGCGGTCAAAAAAGACATTGCGGTTTTGCTTACGGGCAGCACCGAGGCCGAGGCCATTAAGCTCTTTGCCAACACCTTTTTGGCGATGCGTGTGGCCTACTTCAACGAACTCGACAGCTATGCCATGTCGCACGGGCTCGATACCCGCCAGATCATTGAGGGGGTGAGTCTCGACCCTCGCATCGGCCAGCACTACAACAACCCTTCGTTTGGTTACGGGGGCTATTGCCTGCCCAAAGACACCAAGCAGCTTCTGGCCAACTTCGACCAGGTGCCACAGAGCCTGATTCGCGCCATTGTCGATGCCAACAGCACCCGCAAGGATTTCATCTCCTTCGACATCCTCAAGCGCAACCCTCAGGTTGTGGGTATTTATCGGCTCGTCATGAAAGCCGGCAGCGACAACTATCGGGCGAGCAGCGTGCAGGGCATCATGAAGCGGCTCAAGGCCAAGGGTATCGAGGTCATTGTCTATGAGCCGGTGCTGAAGGAACCCGACTTCTTTCGATCTCCGGTGCTGCACGACCTCGCGGCGTTTAAGAAGCGGGCCGATGTCATCGTGGCCAACCGCATGAGCCCCGACCTGGAAGATGTTGCAGACAAGGTCTATACCCGCGATCTCTTCGGCGGCGATCTTTAGCGCGTCTTTTAGTCTCGTTACGCCCTAGCGGGTTGAGAGGGGCTCTGTGCAACACAGCGCCCCCTTCCTCAGGGAATAGTACTAACCCTAACCCATTTTTCATAAAGTGAAATTCTCATTTCACCATGCGATATTTTCTGCTGCGTAGCAGCATGAAAAATTTTCACTGCACAGTTTTTCTTTCCACATTAAGAAATATTTTTTCTTATGAATTGATTCTTAAAGGGAAAATTTTTTCGAGGTTTTTCCGAAAAGACCTGATGCAGAGCAGCAGTTTTCCTTAGGATGGTGACGCGACAAATTTTTCTCTTACACCTTTTTCCATCTTGACTATGACAGGAGTTCTTTCATGAACACACGTGAACTAGAAGCCCAGAAGCTGCAAAAAGACTGGACCGAAAACCCCCGGTGGCGGGGCATCAAGCGCGGTTACTCGGCCGAAGACGTGATTCGCCTGCGTGGTTCGTTGCAGCCTGAACACACCCTGGCCAAGCGCGGTGCAGAGAAACTCTGGAACCTGGTGAATAACGAGCCCTTCGTCAACAGCCTGGGCGCGCTCACGGGCAACCAGGCCATGCAGCAGGCTAAGGCAGGCCTCAAGGCCGTTTATCTCTCCGGCTGGCAGGTGGCAGGTGATGCCAACGTTGCCGGGGAGATGTACCCCGACCAGTCGCTCTATCCCGCCAACTCGGTGCCCATGGTCGTGCGCCGTATCAACAACACCTTTACCCGCGCAGACCAGATTCAGTGGATGGAAGGCAAGAACCCGGGCGAAGAGGGCTATATCGACTACTTCCTGCCGATCGTGGCCGATGCCGAAGCCGGTTTTGGCGGTGTACTCAATGCCTTTGAACTCATGAAGTCCATGATCGATGCGGGTGCGGCCGGCGTGCATTTTGAGGACCAGCTGGCCTCTGTGAAGAAGTGCGGCCACATGGGGGGCAAGGTGCTGGTGCCCACCCGCGAGGCGGTCAGCAAGCTGGTGGCAGCGCGCCTCGCGGCCGACGTCATGGGCACCCCCACCATCCTCCTGGCCCGCACGGACGCAGAGGCGGCAGACCTGGTGACCAGCGATGTGGACGAGAACGACATCCCGTTCCTCACCGGTGAGCGCACCGTGGAAGGCTTCTTCCGCACCCGCAAGGGCGTGGACCAGGCCATCAGCCGCGGCCTGGCCTATGCCGAGTACGCAGACCTGATCTGGTGCGAGACTGGCACGCCCGATCTGGCCTTC
>CAZKWK010000249.1:0-585 GCA_964556335.1 uncultured Bordetella sp.
TAGCCCACCTGAGGCCTCTGCCAGAAGACGTTAACCGTAATCATATAGATCTGACCAAAGCGCTTTTGGCTCACAGCCTGCTTAACCAGCTGTAGCGTGGCATTCTTACGGTTCTGCTTAACCACAAAGAGGCGTACGCCAGCGTCCTGACAAGCACGCACCATGCGCAGGCCATCCTTCCACTTCGTTGCCATAGGCTTCTCGCTGAGCACGTGGCGCCCGGCATGCGCCACCTCAATGGCCTGCGAGGGGTGAAGACCACTGGGGGTAGTCAGGATGACGCAGTCGGCGGAGGTCTTCTGAAGTAAGACGGACAGACTGGTGTGTCCGGTCGCCCCTGTGGCCTTGACGGCGCGATCCAAGGCGGCTGGGTCGATATCGCATACATCCACAAGCTCAGCACGATTGCAGTGCTGCTGGATGGCATCAAAATGGTTCTTAGAGATTCGTCCGCAACCCACCAGGGCAAAGCGGATCTTTCGTTGAGTGATCGGTGTATAGCTCATGAAAAACTTACAGTCGGAAAACGGTGAAGCCTGAAGCCCGAGCAGACCGGTAGTCGAAGAGACTCTTCACATCGGTCAG
>CAZKWK010000249.1:595-1020 GCA_964556335.1 uncultured Bordetella sp.
ACGGGCTTAACCCCACGGCAAAGATCGCGTAAATGACGCAGCTTTGCTTGCCGGTATTCGTTATGGCCCACAGCAACCACCAGCGCATCCACAGGATGTTCTAAATCAATCACACCAAGCTTGAGGCCATACTCGCGCTGGACTTCTGCGGCATCCGCCCAAGGATCAGCAACAACCACCTCAGTACCCCAGGCCTGGAACTCACGCACCATATCGACAACCTTGCTGTTACGAATATCTGGACAGTTTTCCTTGAAGGTAATGCCTAACACACCCACACGACAGCGCGGCACGTCCAGCCCGTTTTGCAACATAAGCTTAATAGTATTGCGCGCCACGTAACGCGCCATGTTGTCATTGATACGTCGGCCTGCAAGGATGACCTGTGGATGGTACCCCACTTCCTCAGCCTTGTGTGTCAGGTA
>CAZKWK010000249.1:1030-2303 GCA_964556335.1 uncultured Bordetella sp.
CCCCGATGCAGTGACCACCCACGAGGCCGGGGCGGAAAGGCAGGAAGTTCCACTTGCTGCCGGCTGCCTCAAGCACGTCAAGTGTGTCGATACCTAGGCGAGCGAAGATTACCGACAGTTCGTTGATGAGGGCAATATTGAGGTCGCGCTGGGTATTCTCGATTACCTTGGCCGCTTCAGCCACCTTAAGACTAATGGCTTTGTGCGTCCCGGCAGTGATAATACTACGGTATAACGCATCCACCACCTCCGCTACGGCAGGCGTGCTACCACTGGTGATTTTCTTAATCTTTGTGAGTGTGTTGACCTTATCGCCAGGGTTGATACGCTCGGGGCTATAGCCACAGAAAAAATCTTTGTTGAATTTAAGACCCGACTTTCGCTCAAGGATTGGCACACAAATTTCCTCTGTGCAGCCAGGATATACCGTTGATTCGTAGATAACGATCGCACCGCGCTTCATCGCCCCACCTACAGTTTCGCTAGCTTTGATAATGGGTATTAGGTCTGGTCGGTTTGCATTATCTATGGGCGTGGGAACGGTCACAATGAAGATACCGCACTCATCAAGCCTACTAGGTTCACTACTGAACTCTAGCAAGTTCGCGGCGGACAAATCTTCAGAGTTTACTTCGAGAGTACTGTCTTTTCCGGACCGCAGCTCAGCAACACGTGCTTCATTGATATCGAAACCTAGGACTGGGCGGATCTTGCCAAACTCTACAGCTAAAGGAAGACCAACATAACCTAAGCCTATTAAAGCTAATTTTTGCTTGCTGGCATCCATCTGAGTTCTCTGCAATTTTTCAAAAGTCTTAGCTTAATTCACAATAATCATTGTCTATCTACCAGCCCTGAAAGCTTATTTTAGCTCAAAGCACCTCATACTCTGTCATTTTTACCCCTCAAATTCGCTATCAGACTGGAACTCATCAACCACGGCAGACGTGAGCAAATAAGCATAGAGCATGCTTGCCCTTAATCAGGCTAAATTTTGTATCTTGACCAAACCTTTTTTGAACTATAGCCTCTGCTTGACAAATCCAATAATCAAATTCTGGACCAGGACGCACTGACTGACTTAGATAATCTACTGTAAGCGACGAAAATTTCGAACTAGATTCTAAATAGAGACAGCTGATTTCTGTAATTGGGAATGAGGCTAAATATGATTTTGGCAAGCTACCGCCATGCCGTTTCACGTTCAGCAAGCGCGGGCAGAGCATTCTAGTAAGGAGTCCGGGCCAATAATGTGCTGCAAAATATACTCCCG
>CAZKWK010000250.1:0-2288 GCA_964556335.1 uncultured Bordetella sp.
GCACGCTTGGTCTTCTGGTAGTACACCGTAGCCAAGAACTCGTTGCCGCCGGCATCAAAAACTGTCACCGCGGTCGTCAGGTTGTAGGTACTCGGATCGTTACGATCAAATGGCACGTCGATCACCTGGCCATCGGCAGGAAGGTTCAACGCCAGATCAATCAACGTGGTCTCGCGCGCATCGCCTGCGGTAGACCGAGGAATAATTAGTTTTCTTAAGGTGTCGAGGTCAGCCTTGCCGGAGCTATCCACGGAGGCCGCCTGCAAGAACTGGCCTGCGGAGTTCACCACCGCAAAGGAGTCATCGAGCAAGAAGGTACCGTTACGAGTGTAGATGTCTTGCAGACCGTCGGCAGACTTCAAGGGAAAGAAGCCGTCACCGGTAATCGCGAGGTCAAGGGCATTGGCAGAGAACTGAATGTTTCCCTGACTGAATTCTTGGGTGACCTGCTTGAGCGCCACACCCTGGCCGATAACCGAGGAGGCCTTTTGCAGAGGAGAGGTGGCAAAGATGTCGCCAAAGTCTGCCCGTGATCGCTTAAAGCCGGTGGTGCCCACGTTGGCGATGTTGTTACTGGTCACACCGAGTGATGCGGTGGCGGCGGCCAGTCCGGTAAGCGCGGTATAGAAAGACATGGTGGACTTCTCCTATGGCTAAAAGCGGTCGGTGATTCGTTGTTGTTCTAGAAATCTGAAGTGGAGGGCGAAGACTTAGTTCTTAATCTGGGTAACTTGGCTCAGGGGTACAGTGAGCCCGCTGGCCACTTCAAGCATGAGGTCATTGGCCTCTGGGCTATAGGTAACGCCGCGGACCACGTCGGGGGTGGAAATGGGAACCTGCGTCACGGTGCCAAAGCTATTCACCGTCGCAACCACGCGATACTGCCCATCGGGCATCTTGTCGCCCTTCGCGTTGGTGCCGTCCCATCGCACGGTTACCTCCCCAGGCATACGGCGGCCGAGCTGCTCGGTCTTCACCAACTGGCCATTCATACTGTAGACATTGAGCTCCACCTTATCGGCCCCATTGGGTATCGAGATCACGCCACTAATCGCAGCCCCCTGCTCAAGGTAGGCGGGGCCATTGGGTACGGCAACCTTTTTCCCCAGGAGCGAGGCACCCTGCAACATGCGGTCGCCCTTTAAAGAATCCACCAGGGTCGAGAGCTTGTCCCCCATGGTGGTGGTGGCCTCAAGCTGCGAGAACTGCGCGAGTTGGGCCACGAAGGCTTCGTTCTGCATGGGGTCCAGAGGGTTTTGATTCTGCAGCTGCGTGGTGAAGAGCAGCAGGAACTCACGCTGCCCCATCTGGTCGTTGATGGGGTTGTTGAGCTTCTCGGCCTTGAGGTCTGCCGTGGTCTTAATGTAAGACTGGGTCGTGGCGGCGATAGTCATGGTGATCGATCTTTATGCGGGTCTGCGTTGTCAGGCGTTGGTTACGTCGCGTGGGCGTCAAGCCTTAGTGATCTCGAGCGTTTTCATCATCAAGGCCTTGGCGGTATTCACGACCTCCACGTTGTTCTGATACGCGCGGGCTGAGGCCATCATCTCCACCATCTCGGTGACCTCATTCACGTTCGACATCCAGACATAGCCGTCTTTGTCGGCATGGGGGCTTCCTGGCTCATAGACACGTGGGTTCGGGTCCTGAAGATCCACAATCTTGTCGACCCGTACACCGCCCACATAGGGGGCGCCTGCGTGGGTATCTGCCTTTGAGAGCAGGGCCTTGAAGACGGTGCGCTTTGACTTAAAGGCCTCGTCTTCCGTGGGCGCCGTGGTGTTCTGGTTGGCCAGGTTAGAGGCCGTGAGGTTCATGCGGGTGAGTTGGGCGTTGAGTGCCGTGCCCGCGATGCCAAAGATGTTGTCAATCATGGCGCGTCATCCTTTATGTCTTTAGTGGGGGCCCTATTCGCCCCGCAGCGCCTTGCGAATGCCGGAGATACGACTCTCCAGGAACATGAGCGTGGCTTGATAGTCGGCGGTGGCCTTGCTGAACTGCGCCTGTTCCACAGCCATCTCAACGGTGTTGCCGTCGGTTGCCGCGTTGAAAGGCACCCGAAACTTCAGGCCATCGGGGGTGTTCTCGAGATGGGCAATTTCGTAATGCTTGTCATTGGTGGCCATGACCTTCACACCCTGGGTGCCCGCAATGATCTTCTTAAAATCAATGTCGCGGGCTTTGTAGTTTGGCGTGTCGACGTTTGCAATGTTTTGAGAAATAAGCTCCACGCGACGATTACGCACGGCGAGCGCATGCTCGTGGATGCCAAATGCGTTATTCACCAG
>CAZKWK010000251.1:0-2283 GCA_964556335.1 uncultured Bordetella sp.
GCCGGGCCGCGACCTGCAGGGCGTGCACTTCGCGATGGAGTTTTTACCGCAGCAAAATAAGGTCAATGCGGGCGATGCGCTGCCGCAGCAGATTCGCGCCGATGGTAAGCATGTGATTGTCATTGGCGGCGGCGACACGGGCTCAGACTGCGTGGGTACGAGCAATCGCCATGGGGCCAAGAGCGTCACCCAGTTTGAGCTTCTGCCCATGCCGCCCGAGCACGAGGATAAGCCCATGGTCTGGCCCTATTGGCCTACCAAGCTGCGTACGTCCTCGAGCCATGAAGAGGGCTGCACCCGCGAGTTTGCGATTGCCACCAAGGAGTTTTTGGGAGAAAACGGCCGCCTTACAGGCCTGAAGTCTGTCCATGTGGAATGGAAGGACGGCAAGATGCAGGAGGTGCCCGGCACTGAGAAGATTCTGCCGGCAGACTTGGTGCTTCTGGCCATGGGCTTTGTCTCCCCGGTCGGGTCGGTCATCGAAGCCTTTGGTGTAGACAAAGACAACCGCGGCAATGCCAAGTCCGCCACCGAAGGCGAGAAGTCTTACTTGACCAATGTGCCCAAGGTTTTTGCCGCGGGCGATATGCGGCGGGGGCAGTCCCTGGTGGTCTGGGCGATTCGCGAGGGCCGTCAGGCGGCGCGGTCGATCGATACATTCCTGATGGGTAGCTCTCAGCTGCCTCGGTAGTCTTTCCACCATGGCCGCAGCGCTTCAGAGCGTCTTTCTGGTCGCGCGCCGGGGCGTTCTCTGCCTTGTTGGTTTTGTTTTTCTCGTTGGTCTTGGGGCCTTGGGCAGCCTCGTCGGCCATGGCGGGTTCGGTGCGGCGCAGGCCCAAGACCGACTAAGCCTGCAACATCTCGAGGCCCTGCTTCGGTCGGAGAATGGCAAGGGGCTCGTCATTCTCGTGCGACATGCCGAGACCGTCTCGGGTATTGGCGACCCGCCTGGCTTTCGCCTCGACGACTGTTCCACCCAGCGCAACCTCTCGGCTGAGGGGCGGGCCCAGTCGCGCCGCATGGGCCTCTGGTTTACATCGCGTGGCCTGGTACCCACTGCGGTGCGTTCAAGCCAGTGGTGTCGATGCCTGGATACCGCAAAAGAGGCCTTTGCTAAGGCAGTGCCAATCACAGCCTGGCCCGCCTTGAACTCCACTTTTCAGGGGCGGGGCGATGCCCAGGCCCAGCAGGCCCAGATTCAGGCGCATCTCGTGGCACGTGGTCAGGCGCAGACCGGTGCACGCGGTTCGGATGCCCGGCCGCTCGCAGGGGGGGCGACCCGCGTTCCTGATTTCGAAGTCTGGGTGACCCATCAGGTCCTGATCTCTGCCTTAACGGGGCAGTATGTCTCGATGGGGGAGATGGTGGTTGCACGCCCCGATGCCCAGGGGCGTCTTCAGCTGGTGGGACGGGTGAGCAGCGACTGAAGGTAGCGCCCCGTATGACTCCGGGCGCATTGGGCAACCGCCTCCGGCGGGCCTGCCACGAGAATCTCACCGCCCTCCTGACCGCCTTCTGGCCCGAGGTCGACAATCCAGTCAGCCGCCTGAATCACATCGAGATTGTGCTCAATGATGAGAATGGTATTGCCCGCATCACGCAGCTGAAAGAGCACCTGTAGCAGCAGGTCGACATCATGAAAGTGCAGCCCGGTGGTGGGCTCATCGAGCACATAGAGGGTCTTTCCGGTGTCGCGCTTGGCCAGTTCGCAGGCGAGCTTTACCCGTTGTGCCTCCCCCCCAGACAGCGTGGTGGCGCTCTGCCCAAGCTTGACATAACCCAGGCCCACATTGAGCAGCGTCTTGAGCCTCCGCGCCACAGAGGGCACTGCAGAAAAGAATGCGTGGGCCTCGTCGATGGTGAGATCGAGTACCTCGGCAATTGTCTTTCCTCGATAACGCACATCCAGCGTCTCGCGGTTATAGCGTAGGCCCTGGCAGATGTCGCAGGGCACATAGAGGTCGGGCAGAAAATGCATCTCCACCTTCACCAGGCCATCCCCCTGGCAGGCTTGGCAGCGTCCTCCCTTGGTATTGAAAGAGAACCGGCCCGCGTCATAGCCCCGTTCGCGCGCCATCGGCGAGCCCGCAAAGAGCTCTCGAATCGGGGCGAAGAGGCCCGTATAAGTGGCGGGATTACTGCGCGGTGTGCGGCCAATGGGGCTCTGGTCGACGCTGATAATTCTGTCAAAGTGCTCGAGGCCGTCTAGGCTCGCGTGCGTCGCCGGCTCAGTCTGGGCGCGGTTGAGGGCCTGGGCGGCCGCAGCCACCAGGGTGTCATTAA
>CAZKWK010000252.1:0-2271 GCA_964556335.1 uncultured Bordetella sp.
GACCCAGATTGGCAGGCGTCTCAAGACCTAAACGTTCCTCGGCCACAAACGCAGCCGCCGCATTCACAAGTTCTTCCAGGTTCTCAATGCGCTCCTTACCCTCCCTTTCGGTCTGGTAGTGACGAATCAGGCCCGAACGGTCGAGCATGGCAGCGACCAGCTCTTTGAGCGGAAGCCCCTGGGTCTCAAACCGCAAGGACTCGATCAACGAGACAAAACCCCGCACGAGGCCGCCCGCCTTGCCATCAAGACGGCTCGCCGCCTCGTAGAGGCTAGTGCCGTGGGCCTTGGCCTGGTCTTGGAGTTGTTCGATAGACCGTGCCCCGATGCCCCGGGTGGGAAAGTTCACCACCCGAAGAAAGGCGGTGTCCTCATGCGGATTCTCCATCAGCCTTAGATAGGCCAGCGCGTGCTTCACCTCGGCCCGCTCAAAAAACCGCAGGCCGCCGAAGACCCGATACGGAATTCCCGCATTAAAGAGGGTCTGCTCAATCACGCGCGACTGAGCATTGCTGCGATAAAGCACTGCAACGTCGCTGCGCGAATAGCCCTCGGCAATGAGGTTACGTACCTCATCAATCAGCCAGAAGGCCTCCAGCATGTCACTGGCCGCCTCCATCACCCGAATGGGCTCACCCGCCCCAGCGTCGGTCCAGAGATTCTTGCCCAGGCGGCCGGTGTTGTTGGCGATCAGCGCATTGGCGGCATCCAGAATATGGCCGTGCGAGCGGTAGTTCTGCTCGAGCTTAATCTCATGCTGTACCGAAAACTCCCGCTTGAACCGATGCATGTTCTGCACATCGGCCCCACGAAACGCATAAATACTCTGGTCATCATCGCCCACCGCAAAGACACCCGTCTGCCCCGATGACAAGAGCTTGAGCCACTCGTACTGCAAGGGGTTGGTGTCTTGAAACTCATCGACCAGTACATGGCCAAACCGCTGCTGATAGTGATGGCGCAAGGCGTCGCTGCGCTGAAGTAGTTCTACCGACCGCAGAAGCAGTTCGCCAAAGTCGACCACACCTTCGCGCTGGCACTGGTCTTCGTAGGCCTGGTAGATCTCTACAAACCGCCGGTTAAAGCCGTCGGCATCGTCCACCTGCGCAGGCCGCAAACCCTGCTCTTTGGCGTTATTGATAAAAGACTGTACCTGTCGGGGCGGGTACTTTTCATCGTCCACACCCAAGGCCTTCATCAGGCGCTTGACCGCAGAGAGTTGGTCTTGGCTATCGAGTATCTGGAAGGTGGCTGGCAGCGCCGCATCGCGATGGTGCGCCCGCAGCAGCCGATTACAGAGGCCATGGAAGGTGCCTACCCACATGCCCTTGAGATTGACCGTGAGCATACTGCCCAGACGGCCGAGCATTTCTCGGGCCGCTTTGTTGGTAAAGGTGACGGCAAGGAGGCCATAGGGACTCACCTGCCCGGTGGAAATCAGCCAGGCAATACGGGTCGTCAGCACACGGGTCTTGCCACTGCCCGCACCGGCCAGAATCAGGGCGGGTTCTGACGGAAGGGTAACCGCCTGGAGTTGCGGCGGGTTTAGGCCTTGTAAAAGGCGCGCGTGGTGCGAAGAAGAGCGGGCATCGGTCATCTCTGCATTGTAGAGGGGTCCCTTTCTTCCGGCCTGTGGCTTCACGCGAACGGTCTAAAATATGGGTTTCCGCTGTCGTTCCCCTCCCCCGAACCCTCTTTTCTTGAAGACTGCGCACCATGTCGATTGACCATGCCCTCACAGGGGGCTACGACGCCAAGACCCTTGAGGCTGAGATTCAAAAGCAGTGGCAGGTGGCCGATGCCTACCGCGCCACGGAGCATGACCCCCGATACCCGAAAGGCAAGTATTACGCCTGCTCGATGCTGCCCTACCCTTCGGGCAAACTGCACATGGGCCATGTGCGCAACTACACCATTAATGACGTGATGGCCCGTGCTCTGCGCATGCAGGGCTATAACGTGCTTATGCCGATGGGCTGGGATGCCTTTGGTCTACCGGCAGAAAACGCGGCCATGGCCAACAAGGTGGCCCCCGCGGCCTGGACCTACGACAACATCGCCTACATGAAAAAGCAGATGCAGTCGATGGGGCTGGCCATTGACTGGTCTCGCGAGTGCGCCACCTGCAGCCCGGAATACTATCGATGGAACCAGTGGCTGTTTTTAAAGATGCGCGAAAAAGGCATCGCCTATCTCAAGACCGGCGCCGTGAATTGGGACCCCATTGATCAGACGGTCTTGGCCAACGAGCAGGTCGTCGATGGGCGGGGC
>CAZKWK010000253.1:0-2231 GCA_964556335.1 uncultured Bordetella sp.
GCCTGCAAGAGGTTCAGGTTCTCCGCTGAGGCCTTGGTGACTTGCGCGGTTGATCGGGCATTGGGAATGGCCTTGGCATAGACCTGCGAGAGGGCCACGCCCAGTGGGTAATAGACGCCAGCCTGACCGCCTGTAAGGACATTAACAAATTGCTGCTGGGCCTGCACGGCCGGAATGGCAAGTAGCGCCACTGAGGCGATAATGAGTGCGCGAGAACGCTGCAGCAAACGATGGATTGGGGTCATGACGGTCTCCTAAATTGACGTCTGAAGAAATTGCAAAACGCTTAACAATGCCATGCCCCGGTCTTTATCCCAATCGGGAGTTTTACCAATGAGAGGAACTTCAGAGTGAACCTGTCGCAAGACCTGGCCTCGGCCGATACCCCCATGAGTTTTGAGTCCTACGAGGCGTTTGTTGCCCCAATCCGCGCCCGGCATGAGAGAAATCAGCGTCTCTTTGGGGGCGTCTTTTTCCTGCTTTTTGTCGGGGCCTGCGCGGCGCTCTATTTTGAGGAGATCGGACAGGGATTGCTGCTCGGCCTTGTCTCGGTCTACTTCTTGGTGCGCTCCACCGAGGCCTCCCTGGCCATGGACTTTCTCGATGGCCAGCGCCTCCTCCTGTTGGTGCATCGCCCGGGTGAGGGCGATTAATAAACGATAACGATACGAACCTGCGCCCGCTACGCCAAGCCGTCGCCTTCGAGCTTGCGGAGTGCCGCGAGCGCGGATTGGTTTTTGCGCCGGCGCCCCGCATGGGGGTCTGAGGGATTGAATGCCTCCCCGGATGTCTCCTCGGCCCCGCCCGTGAGGGCAGCTATTGGGCCCGGCGGGGTCTGTGCTGGAATGTGGGCCGGCGGAATGTGCGCGTGCGGCAGGGCTCTCATGATCTGTGGGGCCGATGCGCCCATGGGGTCGCTGTCCATGACGTCGACGGCGATGGCCCCCTTCGGTAGCCCAATGGGATTGAGGATTTTCGACGACGCACGGTCGCGGCTGTAGCGCACGGGCACGGCGCGGGGACCTTTGACCCGCTGGGCAGACGGGGCAGAGGCCTCTCCTGTGGGTATTGCTGCTGACGGACTGGGCTGCCCCAGCCGCATCACTTCCTCGGCATCGAGGAGTCTGGGCTGCCAGCCTACCGGTGGGGCGGCCAGGCTGTCTGCACCCATCGAGAGCCGTAGCTGATTGAGTGCCGGGTGGTCTAGGAGGTTGGTGAGCTTCATGGGGTGGGCGCAGCAAGGGCGGAAATGCCCCGGGCGATGCGCGAAAGCCGTTCCTCGGCATTGGTTACGATACGAAACTCCACCCGCTGCGAGGCAGCCTCGTCAACCTTTTGGGCCTCTGACAGGATGGGGCGCGAGGAAGACAGCCCGTTGGCCGTGAGGCGGGCGATGAGCCAGGCCTCATGGGCCCGCGCACTTGGAAGCTGCATCACATATTCCAGCGTGGATCGCGTACGCGCCTGTGACAGGGCCATATTTCGGAAATAGGCATCGAGCCGCGAGGGGGCGGCGGTCCAGAAGGTGGAGGTGTGGCCTTCAATGCGCACCTCTTTCACCGTGTCGATAAATTTCTCGTTGGTGAGAATCTCGATGTATCGGGGGATGAAGTCTTTGAGGATGTTTTGAAAGCTCGGTCGTAGCTGGTCTGAGCCGGTGGCAAAAAGCACCTCAGGATTTTTAAACCGGATCGTCATGTCGCCGAGCAACTCGGCATCCCACTCCTGAAAGTTCTGGGCAAACTCGCTCTGAAGCGCCCGGTGCAGGTCGTCGCGGGTGACCTCGTATTCCTTCACGATCAGGGTGGTGGTCTGCTCGACCCGCGTCATATAGAGCGCAGCCAGAAGCATGAAGACCATCATCAGGCCCATCATCAGGTCACTTAAAGGAATCCAGTGGCTGTTGTTACCCGAGGTCTCTGCCATGTTGTGATCGGTCGCGCTACTGCGTTGATTATGAAGGGGTTAAATCTTGCGCGCCATCTGCACCACCTCACGCAGACGTTCGGTGAGCGGCAGGTAGTCTTCTACAAAACGGTTGCTCAGGGCGGCCAGTTGTCCAGCAAGGGCCTCGAGCGCGTCATTGAGTTCTTTCTGCAGCCCCTTATCGAGTGCCAAGACGCCTTCCTTAATGACGCGGGCATTATCTTGCAGCCCCTTCTTGAGCTCGTCTTGGGCCTGGCTGATGACCTCGCTGATCTGCTTACGGAAGTCGGCCTGGGTCAGTTGCA
>CAZKWK010000254.1:0-2206 GCA_964556335.1 uncultured Bordetella sp.
TTGAATCGCCCCGGGTTTTGCGGAGGCTGGTTGGTTTTAATCATTCGACTGTTAAGCATTCCTGCTGACTACGTTCGTATAGTGCCTCAAACTCTGCAGGTGGGATATGGCCGATGGGTCCAAGGAGTCGTGTTTGGTTAAACCAGTGCACCCAATTGAGGGTCTCCCACTCCAGCGCCTCGATCGTCTTCCAGGGGCCTTTCTTGCGCACGACTTCTGTCTTGTAAAGACCGTTAATGGTCTCGGCAAGGGCGTTGTCATAACTGTCCCCAGTACTGCCTACAGAGGAGTCGATCTCAGCCTGCAGGAGCCTCTCGCTGTAGCGAATGGAAACATACTGCGAGCCTCTATCGCTGTGATGTATCAACCCGCTTTTCTCGGGCTTGCGTGCATAAAGCGCCTGCTCCAGGGCATCCAGAACAAAGTCTGTCTTCATGTCACGGCTTACCCGCCAGCCAACGATGAACCGAGAGAACACATCGACGATAAAGGCCACATATGCAAACCCCTGCCAGGTCGAGACAAAGGTGAAGTCAGCCACCCAGAGCTGGTTGGGGCGCTGTGCGGTGAAGTTACGGTTGACCCGATCCAGAGGGTTAGCAGCTGCTGGGTCAGGCCAGGTCGTGCGTACCTGTACGCCACCTCTGACAGCACCTTGGAGCCCCAGCTCTCGCATCAGGCGCTCCACCGTGCAGCGGGCCACAGCGACTCCCTCTCGATGCAATGCCAGCCAGACCTTCTCAGCCCCATAGACCTCACGGTTGGCTCGCCAGACCCGATCAATCTCACGCTTCAGTGCATCGTCCCTCTTGACCCTGTCGGAACGCATCTCAGGACTGCGAAGCCTTGCCGCATGACGCCGGTAGGCCGATGGGGCGACCTGCAGAACTCTGCAAATCGGCTCAACCCCAAAGCGGCTTCGATGCTGATCAATGAAGGCCCACGCTACTTTAAACGGCGGTCGAGCTCCGCCTGGGCGAAAAAAGCACTCGCAAGCTTCAAGATCTCATTGGCCCGCTTGAGCTCTCGAACCTCGCGTTCAAGCTCCTTGACCCGAGGAGCACTGGCCGCCTCGTTACCAGCCGCCTTGCCTTCGGCCTTGGCAATCCAGTTCCTCAAGGTCTGGGCCGTGCAGCCAATCTTCTGGGCCACCGACTCAATGGCAGCCCACTGAGACTCATGATGTTCACGCTGCTCGTAGACCATGCGAATCGCTCTCTCTCGCAGCTCCGGGGAAAACTTTGTCTGTCTGTTCATAGCTCCATCTTCTCAAAGGTAGGAGCCTCCGCAAAACCCGGGGCGATTCAAAAAGCTAATCCGAAGCCGAATAATAGAAATTGCTGCTGCGGAAGGTAAAGAGCTTGACACGCGTGTCCCGCTTCCAAGCGAGGTGACGTACTTTCTCAGACGAAAGCTGGCGGAAGAGGTACATGAAGTCTTTGGCGCATTGGATACTGGAAGCGCGGAGCTATTGAAGGATGAGCTAGCCGACTTGGTAGAAGTGATCGACGCGTTAGCCGCTTCGAGTTTGTTCTCCTTACAGGATGTTCTCGAAAGGGCGAAGGCGCGAACCAAGAAGAGAGGACGCCTGATTGCCGGACACATCCTTAGAGGAATTGATCCAGAGCCACGTCGGCTATTTACGAATGACGCAAAAACAAGCCTTCTGAAGGAGCTTCAAAAGGAGATCTCTAAGGCATCCGCTATCGATATCGCCGTTTCATTCATCTTGGAAAGTGGGCTTGACTTACTTGAAGGAGGCATCGCCGCCGCAATACTTCGAGGATGTAGCGTGAGAATCCTTACAACGGATTACATGGGTGTCAGCGAACCTGCAGCGCTCAGAAGAATCATTCGCCTTGTTCCTAGTGCCCGAGTTTTTGAAGCAACTAACAGGGGCTTTCATCCGAAGGCGTACATTTTTTATCGTCCAGACGGTTCCGGCCGCGCCTTCATTGGCTCAGCGAACCTCTCGAGGTCGGCACTTCTTGAGAACGTTGAATGGACCTGGTCAAGCACGGATATTGATGCTGGGTACCCCATCGATCAGACTCGTCAAAAGTTCGAAGAGATTTTTGATTCAGCATCTTGTTCTCACCTAAACAGTGATTGGATCGATGCCTACGAGGCTCGTCGACCCGACGTACAAAGACGCGCATCTTTTGAGCCCTTAAAGATTAACGACCCAGGCATTCAACCCAGACCG
>CAZKWK010000255.1:0-891 GCA_964556335.1 uncultured Bordetella sp.
AAAAGGAAATTTCTCTGCCCGACCCGTTGGTACAGCAGGCGATTGCCCGCACCTTAGCGGGGGTGTCGAGCAAGGGCTTTCAGCTTCTGTCGCCCAAGACCATGGCCCAGGTGACAGAGATTTCTAAGACTGCACCCCGGTCGAAGGCTGAAGAGCGGGAGGCCGAAGCCGCCAGGGCAGCTAAGGCCACCAAGGCTGAGGAAGAGAAGGTCGAGGCAGCGAAGGCATCGACGGCAGGGATTGCAAACGAGGCGACTGCCAACGAAGAACTAGCCGGAGAGCACCAAACCCAGGCAGAAGCGTTAACAGCCCCAGGCCAAGAGACGGGTGAGACCGTTACCGAACCTACGGGTGCGCAAGATGGCCTCGCAGAGACGCCGGTTTCGGAAGGCGAGGCGTCGCAGGCGGCTGCGTTGGCCGGTGAGCCGCCCCATACAGAGGCCGCATTAGAGGTACTGGCACCAAATGAAGATTTACCCCACGACACCTCACCAGAGGCGGCAACAGAACAGGCCGAGGCTCTAGGCACATCCGATTCCCATACGCCTGCATCACCCCCAGGGGAAGCGGGCGAGCCGCGAGTACCCGAGGGCATGCAGCTGGTCTCGGCTGCGGATATTCAGCAGATGTTCGACGAAGCGTTTGCTCAGGGACAGCAGGCTGGGCGCGAAGAGGCGCAAGCCGAGGCCACTGCCGCCGTAGTGGTTACCGATGAAGAGCGCCAGGCTATTGAAGATGCAGCCTATCAGAAGGGCTACGACGAAGGCTATGCCAAGGCGGATTCGACAGTACGTGATGAGTTGCAGGCTGAGGTGCAGCTCGTGGTGGAAGACCTGCGCGATCTCACCCAGAAGATGGCCGAGGCGGCTCACGACACCAACAACTTTTATG
>CAZKWK010000255.1:901-1454 GCA_964556335.1 uncultured Bordetella sp.
CTTATTAAAGCTTGCCACCCACTTGGCTGAGCAGCTGGTGCGAGGGGAGCTTACCCTCTCTGGGCAGGCTATTGCGCGGCTGGTGCAGACAAGCTTGGAAGAGTTTGACAAAGATCCGTCAGCGCCAGTGCTCGTGCGACTCAACCCCGAAGACCTTGCGCGTATTGAGGGGCATGGGCTGAGCTTGCCAGGGAGCATGACATTAAAGGCTGATGCAACGCTCACCAGTGGCAGCGTGAAGGTGCAGATGAATGGCGCCTTGATTGAAGATCTTATTGAAGACCGCGCCGAAGTACTGTGGCATTCGCTAACGGCGGAGGTGGATGCGGGCGCACCGCCACCATCATTCTTACAAAACGTCGCTCTGGTGAAAGAAGCCTTTGAGCAGGTGGATTCTGTCATCGACACCTCTGAGCCCGATGAGTACAGCGAAGAATTGGAACAAGCCTCTTCTGAGGAGACGAAGTGAGTTTTGCCGACCTCGCGGAAGGGGCGGTGCGCCGCGCGCGTGTTTCGTCGCCTAGCCGCACCGGCAGTCTCGCCCGCGTGGTCG
>CAZKWK010000255.1:1506-2201 GCA_964556335.1 uncultured Bordetella sp.
CCATCGGCTTGAAGCAGAGGTAGTGGGTTTTCAAGACCAGGTGCTCTACCTGATGCCCTTTGTGGAACCCAAAGGTATTGGCCCGGGCGATATGGTGCGGGTCATTGAGCATACGGCGCAGGCCCGGCTTGGGCCTGAACTTCTGGGCCGTGTGATAGGCCCACGGGGTGAGGCGCTCGATGGTCGGCCTGACCCAGAATGCACCGATCGACTCTCTCTGCTTGGCTTGTCAGTAAACCCTATGGAGCGCGGCCCGATTCATGAAATTTTGGATGTCGGCGTGAAGGCCATCAATGGCATGCTCACCATGGGGAAAGGCCAACGCATTGGCCTGGTGGCTGGCTCCGGGGTGGGGAAAAGTAGTCTTTTGGGAATGCTCACCCGCTACACCAAGGCCGATATGGTGGTCATTGGTCTTATTGGTGAGCGGGGTCGGGAAGTGCAGGCATTCATTCAAGAATCGTTGGGGCCGGAGGGTCTTGCGAAGAGTGTGGTGGTGGCCGCACCTGCCAATGTGTCTGCAGTTTTGCGTTTAAAAGCCGCCCAGTACGCGCACCTGATTGCGGAATACTTTCGTGATCAGGGCTTAAGCGTGCTTCTGCTCATCGATAGCCTTACCCGTGTGGCCCATGCCCAGCGAGAAATCGGCCTGGCTGTAGGTGAGCCCCCAACCGCCAAGGGCTATCCCCCTTCAG
>CAZKWK010000256.1:0-2172 GCA_964556335.1 uncultured Bordetella sp.
CTCCTTGCGGCTGCTGCCGTCAGGGGCGGCGAGCAGGGCCCAGCAGTCGGCGGTGGTCTGTAGGGAGGACTGCAGGGCGGTCAGGGTGGGGTGTGGGGCCCAGGGGGTAATGGCTCTTGTGGTGGTAAGTGGAAGCACGCCAGCAAATCAGGTCTGCTTGCTGTTGCCACCAATGCTGTAGAGGCTTGTGTAGCAGAATGAACAAGTTCTTCTCGGACCCGTGAACCATGGCTATCGGTAGAGGAGCTGGCCAGAGGATCCTTATGCTTGCTGGACCATTAGCTATCGACCTCGCCATACCCGAAATGGTTCTCGGACAGGAGCGGAGTGAGCCCCGTGGTTCTCGGAACCAGCGAAGAATGAGTTATACAGTCGGTAGTATGCTCTTCCAAAGAACAGGTCTCTAATCGATGGATCCCCTTGACCCGCGCAATGCGATTCGCAAGCTAAAGGAAATTGCTCTTGATATCAATCCCAAGGACGTGATTAAAGACGCCTGCTCTGCTGGCCTTCAAGTCAAGACTATCGAGGACTTCCGAGCGCAGGCAAAGAACTACTGGAGAATAGAAGATGTTATGGAGCAATATTCTGGCGTCGCATCTAGATATAGCGCGATTAGCGGAGCAACGGCTGGATCTGGAGGCGTAGCAACTGCTATAACTCTTGGCGGGGTTGACATTGCAAATATGGCCGCACAGCTATACCGCTTAAATCAGCGCCTGGCAATACTCAACGGATTTGATATATCCAATAAGCTTCATCAAGAAAAGACTGTGGAAATCTATCTCTATGCTTTAGGTTTCGACGCTGCTGCCCAAACCGCTATACGACAGCAGCTTGCAAGAGCAGCGGCCATCGCCGGCAAGCGGGGTGCTTATAACAACTATATCTTAAAACTGATTGTCTTGGTTGCAGGGAAGCTTGGCGCCAGCATCACTTCGAAGCAAGCTGCGAAGTTCATTCCCATTGTCGGTGGGGTAGCTGGAGCAGGCCTTAACTACGCTTTTGCTGGCAATGCAGCAAAGAAGATGAGGGCATCGTTTAAAGACGAGTATTTTCGGACTTGGCAAGTTGGCCAATAGTCAGATGCCTACGCTTATGTACGCTGTATAACATGCCCCTAGAGTGGACAGGCCGCCAGCACATCCCTGCCAACACCTTGAGCTTCATGCCTGCCACTCAGGGCCAGCGCTACCCAGATCAGTTGATGTGCGCCTATGCTTAGCGGCAAATCACTCTAATCCCACTTATGGCGAATGAATCTATAGTGCTAGAGTTGCAAATCCTGGCCACAGATAAGGCAAATGATATTTCCGACCTGCTGCGCAAAGCACTATTGGTTGCAACAAAGCTTGGGCTTAGCGACTTCAGGCAATGGATTGAATTCGAATTGAATGGTTACAGAAACAGTGCTGATGTTCCTGCCTATCGAAAAGCCAGGGCTCAGCTCAAGTTGAAAACCCCATACCATGGCCTCGTCCCGATCTTTTTTAACGATCAGAGATACGCCGATGCATTGTGCGATGTGGAGCTAAGAGACCCTATTGAAAATTTTCAATCACTAGTCTCTAAGCCAGAGACAGCAGGGCGTTATCTCATTTTGCCGCTGACTCATGAGCAAGAGATTTTCTTGCTCGAATCGCAAAGTGGCCATGGACAGCTGCCGCCCGTTCGTACACTCTCTGCCAATCAGGTGAGCATAGTTATTGATGCGGTTAGGACAAAGATTCTCGAATGGTCGCTAGAGCTTGAGGCGCAAGGAATTCTCGGCAATGGGCTTGTATTTTCGAAGGAAGAAAAGGAGATAGCAGTATCCTCGCCCAGCATTAATATCCATAACTTTCAGGGAGTCCTTGGAAATGTATCAGACTCCAGCGTCGTACAGAATCTGAACATGTCTGTAGACAAGGGGGATATTGACGAGCTGATCAAGCGGCTGGCTGAGCAAGGCATACAGGAAAAAGACTTGATGGAATTAAAGGAAATAGTAACTCTTGAGCCAAGGCTAACTGAGGTAGGCGCGCTTAGCGAAAGAACTAGCAACTGGATTGGATCGATGGTGTCGAAAGCGCTCAATGGAACTTGGGTTGTTGGCAAATCCATTGGCGTTGGTGCTGCGAGCAAGATTTTGTCAGAACGGATTATGTCCTACTACGGCCTAAAGTAGATGTT
>CAZKWK010000257.1:0-2171 GCA_964556335.1 uncultured Bordetella sp.
TAACTCCCTGTCTCGTTTCAGCGATGCCGAGTAGAGCGCCCGTAAGGCGCTTGCGATCGATCCCAAAAACGCCAAGTTACTAAACAACTTAGCATCGGCGCTGAAGTCGCAGTCTAAAGTGCGAGAAGCGGTAGAGATCTACAAGGGCCTCGTGAAAGACTATCCGGACTTCGACCTTGGGTACGGCAATCTGCTCTTGGCCTATCAGTACGACCCAGATGTTCAGATTCAAGAGATTAGCCAAGCAGCAAAGTCGGCCGGCCGGTTGCTTGTAAAGAATGCAGCAAATGATCCGCTCACCGTGCAGCCAGCGTCGTCGAAGCCGCCGCGAACAATAGCGAACCGGAGGATTCGCATTGGGTTTATCTCTCCAGACATCAACGACCACGCGGTCGCCTACTTTTTTGAGCCGCTCTTCTACAACCTTAACCCAGATGTCTTCGAGCGATACATCTTCTTCACCCAGAATGTTGGCGACTTCGTGACGGAGCGGGTGATGAAGGTCGCGGATCACTTCAAGGGAATAGGTGGCCTCAAGCCCCGACTGCAGGCCGAGGAGATTGCCAAGCACGACTTGGATCTTTTAATCGATCTGGCGGGACACACAGCCAAGACCGGTCTGGCTGCCATGGCCTACAAGCCGGCTTTTCTGCAAGCCACCTGGATGGGATACCCCGGAACAACCGGGCTGGAGACCATCGATGCGCGATTTACCGACACCTACTCCGATGCCAATGTTTCAAAGGGCGAGTACACCGAAGACCTGATGTATCTTCCCCCCCCTTTCTGTTGCTACCGGCCCGCTATTCGGCAGCCCTTAAAGCGCTACTGGCGAAAGTTTGCGGTGAAGCCCACCCCCGCCAAGGCGAACGGCTACCTTACCTTTGGGTCGTGTAACAACATTGCGAAGCTAAACGACGAAACCCTGAAGGTGTGGCTGAAGATTCTTCGTCTGCATCCCAAGTCGAAACTCCTCATTGAAGGGAAGTCGCTAGACGACCCACTTATTTCAAAGCCTTTCACCAAACGCCTCGTGGGCCTCGGCTACAAAGAGAATGAACTGATCTTCGTGACGCGGGAAACACGAAACCAGTACCTCACCTATGACAAGATCGACATTGCGCTTGACCCCTCCCCGCTCACGGGCGGTACGACCAGCGCAGACCTCATATGGTACGGCGTACCAGTTGTTACCTTTGCCGGAAAAACCTTTCGTGGCCGCATGACTGCGTCTTTTCTTACCAGCATTGGACTGACACGCTGGATCGCCAATAGTGAGGAGGAATACATCCTCGCTGCGAAGAAGATGGCTGCTGATATCGACCGCTTAGATGGATTTAGGCAACAGATGCGTGCCCTTGTCGAGAGGAGTCGCATGTGTAATGAAATGTTATTTGCCTACGAATTTTCGGTGCGCATACTACAACTGTTGCAGCAAAAGGGCTGTGTCATCGAGGACTTCACCAAATTGAAGTCACAAATCGCGCACCCAGAGCAGGCGGGGTATGTCATTCCGTTTAAAGAGAGAAAGCTCCGTCTTACGGAGCTCCCCGTCACTTATATGCACTTAGCAAAGGCGCGCAACATTTCTACCCTACGCGACTTGGCCGTTGTGGTGCTCGAGTATTTCCATAACGAAAAGCTCTCTCTCTTTGTTCTCTCAGAATGCGAGCGTAACGACGGAAATCTGGAGAACGCGGAAGACTACGCGTTGGCCGCACGCTCTGATCAGCCGCTTACCGAGGAGTTTAAGCGGAATTTCGCCGCCACTTTGCGCGGACAAAACGCACCAACTACTTCGTAGCGGTCGCGGACCCAGGGCACCTCTGGCCGTGGGTACAATAGCGATTATTCCCTTTTTAACCCTCAGGCGTCGTTTTGCGACGCACAATGCGATCTGGCCGCTATGAAAGTTGTCATTCTCGCGGGTGGTCTTGGCACCCGCATCAGCGAAGAAACCCACCTCAAACCCAAGCCCATGGTGGAGATTGGGGGCAAGCCCCTGCCGTGGCACATTATGAAAATCTATGGGGCATACGGCCTCACCGATTTCATAATCTGCTGTGGCTATAAGGGCTACCTGATTAAAGAATACTTCGTGAACTACGTCCTGCACACGAGTGCCGTGACCGTTGATCTGGGCAAGAACAATGTCGCGCTGCAGAACCAGG
>CAZKWK010000258.1:0-2159 GCA_964556335.1 uncultured Bordetella sp.
CTCGGTGGGCTACAGGCTATTGCCAATAAACTCACCGAGTTCTATCGCGAGAAGGGCTACGCCTTTGCCCGTGTGATTATCCCCGCCCAGGCCATCGACGACCCTGCTGAGATTCGGATGGAGGTGATCGAGGGGCGCTACGGCAAGGTCTCTGTGAAGGCGGCCGACGAACTCGCCACCTTGGTAAGTCCCTTTATTCGATCCCTTCAGCCGGCAGGGCTGATTCAGGCAAGAATTCTTGAACGCACCACACTGATGCTTAACGACCTCCCCGGCATTCGGGCTACGCCCGTGATTCGGCCTGGCACGGCTGGGGGTACCGGCGACTTGGAATATGTGGTGCAGGATACGGGTCGCTACTCCGGAGACATCTCGGTAGACAACCACGGAGGGCGTTATACCGGAGAGCATCGTGTGCTTGGGGGCTTTTCCGCCAATCGGGTACTCACGCTCGGTGATGAAGTCCAATTGCGCGGCATGATTACGAGTGAGACCCTTTGGTTTGCGAGCGGCTCGTACTCGTTGCCGATTAACGCCTCCAGCCTGCGTGCCCGATTCTCCGCCTCGCGCACCAGCTATGAGATCGGCAAGGAACTCAAGCCCTCGAGTATTAAAGGTACGGCCGAGACGGTAGGGGTTGGGCTTTCATATCCCCTTATTCGGTCGCAGCCTGCGAACTTAACGCTCAGTGTGGATCTGCAGGATCGCAGACTGACTACCGAAGGCGCACAGTCGGAGAAAGATAAGAAGTCTGCAAGCCTACGCCCGGTGTCATTGCAGTTTGACCGCAGTGATGGCTTTGCTGGAGGGGGGGTTTGGTTTGGTGCGGTCACGCGGCTTCAAGGCGACCTAAAACCAGGTCTGGGACTTGATCCTCTTAACACTGCTGGTAAGTACACGAAGACCAATCTCGATCTCTACCGACTCCAGCGCTTGACCGAGACATTCACGCTCTACGGGCGGTACTCACGTCAGTGGGCCGATAAAAACCTCGACTCCTCGGAAGACCTCGGGCTTGGGGGCCCAACCAGTGTGCGGGCTTATCCCTCCGGCGAAGGCGGGGGCGATGTGGGCTGGCTTACTCAGCTCGAACTACGTATCGCCGCACCCCATGGATTTGCACCCTATGTCTTCTTTGACGCGGGCTCGACGATGGTGAATGCCAAACCGCAGCCCGATGTCAGGAATCTGAAGCGCAGCATTGAAGGTGCAGGGCTCGGACTGCGCTATAGCAGTGAACTCTGGTCGTTTGATGCCGCACTAGCAAAGCGCACGAAGGGCGGGGCAGCCGACACTGACAAGTTCCGCGACGACCCGGGATTCTGGTTGACGGTGACGCGAAAACTATAAAGAGCGCCCTCGCATGCGCTCAGCCCCGAAGTTGTTGCCAAACCCCCGGGGAAGGGCGTGGGCCGCAAAAGATTAATCAGAAACTCAAAAAAGCTGAAAAGAACAGAGTAAGGGGAGAGCAGCACCATGGCTATCACGGTTGATCCACGCATAATCGAAGCGCGCTTGAAGCGCGTTACGCTTGAGGCATCTGCGCTAGACACCTGTGGTCGTTCTTTGGGTTTGTTGGCGGCGACGATTGCGGTCTCACTCTCTTCCGCGCCGAGTTGGGCCAGTGTGTTGCCCGAGGGGGGGCAAATTACGCTGGGGCAGGCCACGATGACCCGCTCTGGGGATCAACTCATCATTGAGCAGAAGACCCGTGATCTCTCTGCCACGTGGCAGAGCTTCTCCATTGGCCAGGGTAACCGAGTCACCTTTAATCAGCCTTCGGCGGAGGCAGTCGCGGTCAACCGCGTATTGGGTTCCGATGTCTCATCGATTCAAGGAGCCCTTGAGTCCAATGGAAAAGTCTTTCTGATAAATCCCAATGGGATTCTCTTCTCCAAGACCGCGCAGGTGAATGTGGGGGCGCTGGTGGCCTCGACCCTGGAGCTTGGGGAGTCAGAGGCCTTAACGCGTAAGTACAACCTGAAGGGCACCAGTGCTGCGGCAGTGATGAACCACGGAAGCATCATGACCCGCGGTGATGGGGGTACGGTTGCGTTGGTGGCTGCACGGGTGGTGAATACCGGAACCATTGAAACGCCGAAGGGCAGCACGATTATGGCTGCAGGCAGCAAGGTGCTGCTTGACCTTGGAGGTCCGAC
>CAZKWK010000259.1:0-2154 GCA_964556335.1 uncultured Bordetella sp.
TGCCATTGAACAACACTTCCAAGCAGTTGGCATTCATCGGTCCATTGATGGCCAGGTCATCGCGGCCCCATACGTGCCCGCCTGGCTCAGGGGGCCCGCCTCGCTCGGAGTTGATGTGCCTGCAAGGGCTAGCTTGCAGGACGACGAACCGATTGCTGGTGAGATTTGGCTCAAGACACGGCTCGGCAAGACCCATTGGCGGTCTCAGGCGCAACGCGAAGCGGCGTGGGAAGCACTAAAAGCGCCGAAAAACTCCACGCTGCTGGTCGGGTTGCCAACGGGCGCTGGCAAGAGTTTGGTTTATCAGGTCTGTGCTGCCTTCGAGGCCGGGCTGACTGTTCTTGTGGTGCCTACGGTTGCCCTGGGCTTAGACCAAATCAAGGCTGTGACAACCTCACCGTTGTTGCACTCGCACGATCCACGCCTCTACACATCGGACGCCCATGCGCTCGACGTGCTTGAGAGCGTTAAGTCTCGGCATTGCCGGCTACTCGTGACTTCACCAGAAGCCATTGTTGCAGGCAGACTGCACGACGTCTTGGCTACGACGGCTGAGGAGGGCTGGCTCGCACGCTTCGTCATTGACGAAGCGCATATCGTCGACTCGTGGGGCGCGAGTTTTCGTGTTGAGTTTCAGCTTCTAGCCACTCGTCTGCGGGAGTGGCGTGCGGCGTCACCAACCGGCCTTAAGACACTCTTACTGTCAGCGACGTTCGGTCCAGGCACCACGCAAACCCTGCGCGGGCTTTTTGCGGATGCCCGAGCGCCTTGGAGCGAGTACATCATTCAACGACTGCGTCGTGAGATTCACTACTTTTCACCAGGTATGGCACTGGACGAGCAGTCTCAGGTTAGTGCGGTTACCGAGGCAGTGCTGCGCTCACCTCGGCCCGCGATCCTCTACTTGACCGAACGCGAGCACACGGTCGAATGGCTGAAACGACTGAGGCAGATCGGCCTGCGCCGCATCGAGTGCTTCCATGGAGAAACGCCATCATCCGAGCGCAATCGCATACTGGATGCATGGCGCGCAGATCACATTGACTTGATAGTAGCTACGTCAGCCTTCGGCATGGGCGTTGACAAGCCTGACGTTAGGGCTGTCGTTCATGCCTGTTTTCCCGAGAATATCGATCGCTACTACCAAGAAGTAGGGCGTGGCGGGCGCGACGGCGCTCCAAGCACCGCCATAGCGATCTGGACTAAAAGGGACCGCAACACCGGCGGACGCATGGGGCCCAAATTATTGACTGACGACCAGAAGATCAGAGAGCGTTGGGCTGCCATGTGGTACGGCTCTAGGCCAGACCTTGACCCAGATGTTCGCCAACTTCCCTTGAGGGCATCTCCGAACTATAAGTTACATGAGCGTACGTACGGGGAGAGCGTAACGTGGAATAAGCGCCTTTTGCTCATGATGGAGCGGGCAGAGATACTTAGAATTGAAAGCCTCGCAAGCGAACGCGACCCAGTTGACCCCGAAGAGTTCCACGAGTGGGCTTCAGTAAGGATGCTGCGTCCTACCATAATACTCGAAGAGCAACTGCCCGACCTTCTAGCGATGTCTCGAAGCGAAGAGATTGCTCACCTGAGAGTAGGTAGGCACCGTTTGGACGAACTATTCTCAGATATTGCACCGGCATGCCGCCTGCTTCGCAAGCACTACGGTCGTTCGACGAGACGATCCTGCGGTTCCTGCGGCCATTGCCGTGCTGAGCCGGAGGCTCGGGTCGGTTCAGCGCCCTTGGTCTTGTATCTCAATCGACCCGCAACCACTCCAAGGGTTGACATCATCTATGGCCCCTCGTCCATCTCGAAGGGCGACCAAGGCCAAATTATTCTTGCACTTCGGCGAACTCTGCAAGAGGGACTGGTCAGCCGATTTTTTGCAACGAGTTCCTTTGCATTTAAAGTCAGGGCGCTGCTTGAGGAGGCGGCCAACCTTTCCAACACGCCGTACCGATTGGATTTATTGCAGGCTGACACCGCTGCGGCCGTTCATAAAGATGAAGCGGTGATCTGCCTACATGACCAAGTCCTTAGCGGACAGGCCGCATTACTGCACTCCCACGGATCGTTATGTGCTCATTGGATATTGGGCGGCCAGCAGCAGGCTTCCAGCAATACATGGCCATTCCTGCACGAATATCAATC
>CAZKWK010000260.1:0-2143 GCA_964556335.1 uncultured Bordetella sp.
CCAGGCCGCCATCCGCACGCGCGACAAGCACGGGCAGGCAGTCGGCCACCAGAATCGCACAGGCCATTCCCGGTCGGGACGTGAGGCTGGCATCGGCCTCGGGGGGGGCGTGTCGGTATGCGTCTGCTTCAATGGTGACAACCCCTGTGCCGTGGACCTGCTTGAGCCAAAAGGGTTGCGCGTCGAGGGTTTCGGTGAGATGGCTACGATTCGTTGTGACAGCAGCAGGGTCGTCTCCGACATGGGTGGCAAGGTTGAAGGCGGTGTACGGGGCGACACTTGCGCCCTCCCCCGCCTCTCCCCGTAGCGTCATCACCGCGTGAACGCCTGCAGGGAAGCCCGCTAGTCGCTCAAAGACGGGCATGAAATAGTCGCCTGATGAAGCACCGCCGCCATATCGTCGGGCAGTGGGGCCGTGAATCGCAGCGTGGCGCGGCTCTCGGGGTGGCTGAGGCTCAGTGCATAGGCATGGAGCGCCTGCCGGCCGACGGCGAGCGCATCGGCCCTGGGGGCCGTCTTGCGGTAGGTGGGATCTCCCACAATCGGATGCCGGGCATGCTCGAGGTGTACGCGAATCTGGTGGGTTCGGCCAGTTTGCAGCGCACACCGTAAGAGGGTTACCGGGCGGGCGCTGATGGCCCCCTGGGCCACGGGGAAAAACTCCGTGTAGGCGGGCTTGCCCTCACCTTCCCCTACCACCGCCATCCGCTGACGGTCGAGCGGGTCGCGGCCAATCGGGCCCTCGGCGACCCAGCGTTGTCGCATTTCACCCCAGGCGAGCGCGAAATACCGCCGCCCCATGCTGCGGGCCTGCAACTGGCGTACCAGATCGGTCTGCGCCTCTAGGGTCTTGGCAATGACCATGAGGCCTGTGGTCTCGCGGTCGAGTCGGTGCACGATGCCTGCCCGCGGAAGCGCGCGCAGCGAGGGGTCATGCCAGAGCAGGCCGTTGAGTAGCGTGCCGGAGGCGTGGCCCGCGGCCGGGTGCACCACAAGTCCTGCCTGCTTGTTAATCACCAGAATCTGCGGGTCTTCGTGGACCACCATAAGCGGGAGCGGCTCGGCCACCCAGTCGCCCGAGGGCTCGGGCTCCGGGGCAATCGCCCAGATGCGCTGTCCTGCCTTGACGGACTGGCTTGCCTTGCGGGCCAGTTGTCCATCGATGGTCACGGCCCCGGCTTCGATCCACTGTTGCAGACGTGCACGCGATTGCTCCGGAAACCACTGGGTAAGCAGCCGGTCGAGCCTTTGCCCGTGGGCCTCTGCGTCCACGAGAAAGCCAAGCCCGTCGCTATAATCAGACGAGTCTGGCGCATCCTGCGCCGGTAGGTCGATGGCGCTGATGCGTGAAGGAGTAAGGTTTGGTAGATCAGACATTGCAGGTATTGTCTCCTGGAACCGCACGGATTGCGGCGCTACGCCAGAGGCTTGGACGTTCTGTTTTTGTGCGCAGTGCATCGGTGGGGCTGCTGGTTCTGGCCCTTGCAGCCTGTAGCGCCACCCCGCGCGACCCCACCGCCAACTGGTCGGCCGATCGGCTCTACCAGGAGGCCAAAGAAGAGATGTCGGTGGGTAACTGGGCCACCGCCATTGGTCATCTGCAGAAGTTGGAATCGCGTTACCCCTTCGGTCGGTATGCCCAGCAGGCCCAGATTGATACGGCCTATGCGCACTGGAAAGACAACGAGCTCGGCCTTGCGCTGGCCACACTCGAGCGTTTTTTAAGGCTCTACCCCAACCACGAGCACCTCGATTACGTGCTCTACCTTCGGGGGCTCATAAACTTCAACGATCGCCCGAGCCTCTTCACGCGCTTTACAGGGGAGGACTTGGCTGAGCGCGATCCGAAGGCTGCGCGAGACGCCTTCGATTCCTTTAAAGAGCTAGTACAGCGCTTCCCCGAGAGCAAGTACGCGCCGGATGCCCAGGCGCGGCTGCAGTTTTTGCTGAATATGCTCGCCCAGAACGACACCCATGTGGCGCGTTTTTATCTGCGGCGAGGTGCCTATATGGCGGCCGTGAATCGGGCCCAGCAGGTGGTGCGCTCCTACCAGACAGCCCCTGCGGTGGAAGAGGCGCTCGCCCAGATGGTCTTTGGCTATACCAAGCTGGGGCTGGAAGACTATGCCTCCGATGCCCGCCG
>CAZKWK010000261.1:0-2112 GCA_964556335.1 uncultured Bordetella sp.
GCGTTCAGGGCTATTACAAGACCTTCGCACAGCCCTCTCTGGCCCTGGTAAGCCAGTGGAGTTGATGCGTGACACTTTATATAACGTCTTCTCCGACCTTGGCATTCTCTTAGATGCCAATGACGATGGGGTCGTCACTGAGTCCGACATTACCGTAGGCTTCTATTCACTAGACGGCAAGCTTGTCTCGGTCTGGAACGAGAACATGACCCTGCCGACCTCTGGCGTGGACTCCCTGCGCTTCGATATGGATCTCGGTGGACGTATTCTGGGCACGGGTATTGATATTCCACTGGAGTTTGATCTGCCCGGCTTTGGGCTGGATATCGATGGCGGATTTGAGCTCGCGGCGAACTGGCACTATGACTTTGGCTTTGGGTTGTCTGCGGCCAATGGCTTCTTCCTTGGCACGAATACGGGTGAAGAAGAGGACGTGGCGGAGATCCGTCTTGATCTCGAAGCCTATCTGGATGGCGACCCCACCGACCCCGATGTATTTAGTAAGTTCCGGGGTCGCGGCCAGTTGCTCTTCTTTGAGGCCGATGTGGTGGATACCTATGTGGATCGCCTGACGGGCAAGGAAGGCAGCGGAATACGGGGCAGTCTGGCGCTGGACCTCGCCGGTAATGATGCGGGTCAGCTCACGCTATCACGCGTTCTGGCTGCGCCAACCAAGGTGATTAATGCAAAGTTCGATGTCAATGCCGATGTGCGCCTCGAGTTGGGGCTCTCTGCTTTAGGGCTGCCGAAGCTCAAAGGCGATTTCGTTCTCGACTGGGATTGGCGTCTGGGCGATAAGGCCGTCGCCTTCCCCGACATTTCTATTGAGAACCTGCGGCTTGACATGCGCTCCACGCTCTCTGAGTTCTTGTTGCCGATTGCCAATCAGGTGGCAAACGCTGTGGAGCCCTTCAGGGATATTGTGGAGGTACTTACGACGCAGGTGCCGCAGTTCGGTATGTTGCTTGACCCCCCCAGAAAGCTTTTGGAGCTTCCGAGTGATAACACGCTGCGCGGCTTCATTGACACAGTCTACGAACTCACACGCCGGGCGAAGCCGAACCTAGGATTGCCAAAACTTGAGTGGGCCTTCCTTGATGCCGTGAAGTTTGCGTTGGATATGCCTGCCGTTATTCGTAACCTGCTTGGCGCTACAGCAGGGCTACCTCTGGGCAGTATCTTTGGTCTGGGCACCAGCAATGTGCGGTTCCAGTCGGCCCCGATTTCGGGTGCGAATGATCCAGAGCGGGGCGCACGCAATGCAATCTTTGATGCGATCAACAGTATGTCGGTTCAGGCGACAGGCGGTGGATCTTCGGCGGTGTCGCGCTCGGGTCTGCAGTTTATGCCGTACATCACAGACATCGGTAACTGGGCGAAGATATTCAGTGGTGGCAATGCGACGCTCTTTACCTACGAACTGCCCATACTTAAGTTCGACTTTGTATTCAACCAGATTTTGGCAAAGGTACCCATTCCTTTCCCTGGACTCAACTTCATTACCCTCGAAGTTGGCGCGATTGGTAGAGCAAGTGCTACCGCAGACCTCTCCTTTGGTTTCGATACTTTCGGCATTCAGAAGGCCTTTGCAACAAACAACCCGTTTGATGTGCTCGATGGCTTCTTTATGAATGACTGGAGCCTGCCGGTGTTGGGCAAGGACGGCCGCTTTATTGCGGGCACAGGTGGCAAGGAGAAGCCCGAGTTTGTGCTCGACCTTGAGGCCGGACTTCTGGAGCAACTCCCCGTCGATGACCGACGCCGCGGGGGGCGTTCGACCTGGAGGCCGGGCTGCTCGGTGGTGTGGGTCTATTCGGGGTGTCGGCCGGGATTGGCGGCTCTATTGGCCTGCAGATTGATGCCGATCTCAATGACATTAAGCGCACCACCGTGGTACGCAATGGACAGGGCCAGGTCTCCTCTGCCAATTTGTCACCGCAGAGTTATGTTGGCGATGGTAAGGTACGACTATCGGAGGTGGGTGCCATGATGCTCTATCCGGGCGTAATCCCTGGGACGAGCATCAGTACGGGAATTCCGGGTGGCCCCTTTAATCTCTTTGATCTCAAGCTCACCGGCAAGATTAGCCCCTACCTCTGGGGTGCGATTGGG
>CAZKWK010000262.1:0-2111 GCA_964556335.1 uncultured Bordetella sp.
AGAATATGCATATTGAAGGGAATGTGGTGCTTACGAGAGAGGCTGTTGAGTGCCTGCAGATAGTCGTCGGTCACCCGATGGGGCGCCGAGCAAGAGACTGCTGCCCGAATTCGTCCCTGTTCGTGGTTGTGCCACCGACCAATAAGGTACTCGTTGATCTCAGTGAGTTCGGTGTCCGACTGTCTAGGGGCCGCCTCCATCTGCGCTCGCATCCCAGGGGGCAGAAGCTCAGAGAGAAAGGGATACTTTTCGTATTCAATACGGTTGGGCTGGTCAATCGCGAGCGTCGCGCGTATGCCGATGTCGGCGTAGGCCTGGGCCATAGCATCGACATTGTCCGGGGTCACGCAGGGCACATGGTAGGCATCGTCCATGACGCTCGTAATCCCATTACGCAGCATCTCTACAGCCCCGAGCAGTGTTGCGATGCGCGTTGATCTGGGGTCGGGAAGGGCCTGTGCCAAGGGCGGTACTTCGTAGAGCATAAAGAGCCCCAACGGAAGCCCCGGGAGTAGCCCTTTGAGAAGGTTTCCTGGGGAATGAAAGTGGGCATTGATGAGCCCAGGTATGGCCAGTAGTCCCTGTGCATTGAGGCGTTGGCAGTCCGCCGGTACTTGAATACCAGCACCGATCTCGCTGATCGTTGTGCCTTCGAGCAATATATCGGCGGCCTCGGGAGGTTCGCCACTACACGGATCGGCTAAGACTAACGCGTTCTCAATAAGGAGAGACGGTGCGGTCATCGAACCAGACGGGAGAGTCACAACCACTAGGGCGACGGGAGGCGCCGCGGGTGAGGGCTACTCAAGCCCCAGATAGGCCTGACGCATGTGTGGGTCGTGCATGAGGGTCTTGGCGGGGCCTGTCATTCCGATACGGCCGTTCTCCAGAACATAGGCGCGGTCGGCAATGGCAAGCGTTTGTAAGACATTTTGCTCGACGATGAGAATGGTGGTGCCGTCTTGTTTAATCTTTTCGATGGCCTGAAACATCTCTGAGACCATGATCGGCGCCAGCCCGAGGGAGGGCTCATCGAGCAGCAAGACCTTGGGCTTGGACATCAGTGCCCGTCCAATCGCCACCATCTGTTGCTCGCCGCCTGACATGGTGCTCGCAATTTGGGTTGCCCGTTGTTGAAGCTTGGGGAAGATGGCGTAGACATGGTCCATGCGCTGCTTCACCTCGCTGCGGTCGGCGCAGAGGTAGGCGCCGATGCGAAGGTTTTCCTCCACAGTCATTTCGGGGAAGAGCTTTCTTCCCTCAGGACATTGAATGATTCCCAGGCCTACGCGGTCTTCGGCACCCGTTGATTCAATGGGATTGTCTTCTAGGGTGATCGTGCCTGAGGTCTGCTGCACGAGGCCCGATAACGTATTCATGAGCGTACTCTTGCCCGCACCGTTGGGGCCGACGATGGCTACCAGCTCGCCCGCAACGACATGAATGGTGACATCCCAGAGCACCTGCAGGTCGCCATAGGCGGCACCCAGGGCATTGACCTTAAGCATCGAGCGTGGCCTTTCCAAAATAGGCCTCGACGACCTCGGGCCGCGACAGTACCTCTTTGGCATCACTGCCTTCTGCAAGCAGTGCCCCATGGTGGATGACGTAGAGCTTCTCAGACAAGGCCACCACCGCGCGCATGAGGTGCTCCACCACCACAATCGTGACGCCTTGGGCGCGAATCTTTTGAATGATCTCGACCGCCTGGTCGACCTCAACGGGGCGCAGCCCTGCCATGACCTCATCGAGCAGTAATAGTCGTGGCCGCGAGGCCAGGGCGCGGGCAATCTCAAGCCGCTTGCGGCCAGGAATGCCCAAGGCTCCACTGAGCTTATCTGCCTCAGCCTGTAGCTCGACCAGTTGTAGCACGCGCAACGCACGGTCTTTCGCCTCTTCGAGGCTGCAGCTTGTCCCATCACTCTCAGGCTTTAAGGCACCTAAGGCTACGTTATCGAGCACCGTCATATCTTCAAACGACTGCACGATTTGGAAGGTACGGGCGATCCCCCGTCGCGCAACCTCAAAAGGCTGCTTTCCGGTGATGTCTTCGCCATTGAAAATCACTGTGCCTTCTTCGGGACGATAAAAGCCTGAGACACAAGCAAAAG
>CAZKWK010000263.1:0-2105 GCA_964556335.1 uncultured Bordetella sp.
GCCAGAAAGGCGAGCAACTACATCGATTGGTTTCTTTACATCTGCCAGCGAGATGGCTTTAGAAATTTTTGGCGTAAGGAGTGATTTGGCAAAGTCAACGAGCAGTTGCTTGCTGGTGATGTTCAGTTCAAATTTATTTTCTTTTCCCAACCAGAAGCCACCTGTAAAATTAAAGGGCTGATTTCCTATGACAAGCAGCATGTTGGTGAAAGAAAGTTTTTTTGCCGCATTATCAAATAGTAGAGTGTACTCTCCTTTTATCTTTTGCTGAGCGACAAAACTGCCGTTCTTTTTTTTGAAGGCAAGTTCGCCAATGGCGACTTGTTTTTTGACTTGAATTGCAAACACATTATTCGACTGGTTAATGCGGGCATCCAGCTTATCAATAGACATGTAATAGATTTTATCTCCGGGAACATCATCTAAACGGACAGTAAACGATTCTATTAGGACACGGTCTAGCAGCTGTTTGGTCAACTCCTTTACATCTTCTTTTGAGTTTGCCTGCACGCTCGTGTCTTTTGGCTGCAGGAGATAGCCATTTGAATATCCGTTCCGATCTGTGAACAAATGAAACCCGCCCCTTCTGATTGTTAATTTATTGATGTGGAGATTGCCGAACAAAAGCCGGGGTGTGCTCAATCGTACAAACAGATTCCCAGCCAAAAGCAGGGGGCGGCGATGCTTGTAAAAAAGAGAATCTGAAACGCGAACATTGATGAGGCGGATAGAGAAACTAGGAAAATGTCTAAAAAATGTTACGTTGAGGTCTTCGATGGAAACATCGCCACTAATCTTTTGATGAATGGCAGCAGTTGCTTTTTCTATCAGTTCTTTTTTGTGGGTGTTGACATACTGCGACAATCCAACAAACAATAGCAGGAACAGGATCATAATAGACACAGCTATGCCAAGCAGCCATTTAATCCATTTCTTCAAGCGAAATCTTTTGTTGAATATACGAAAGCGGAAGAGAAACTCAGCGACCCATGTAAACCAAGAGTATTTGTACATCGCTAGGATTTACCCCACTGATTCTGCTGGCCTGACCCAATGTGGCGGGACGAACCTTTTTAAATTTCTGTGTGGCTTCGTTTGACAGAGCGGGAATGCGGTCGTAGTCCATGTGCCCGGGAATAGCGAGGTTATCAAGTTGGCTGAGCTTCTGCGCCATTTCTTCTTCCTTCTCTATATAACGAGCGTACTTGATTTGAATTTCTGCTTGTTCTAGAGATTCGGGAGGAATGGTTGATAATTTTTCTTTCAACTCTGGGGAATTCTCTAGAATACCGGGTAGGGAAACACCAGGGCGCAGTAAAATTTTACCCAGTTTCTGTTTCTCGCTGATCGGTGCTGAAGAAAGGGAATCCAGATAGGAGTTTATAGTAGAGGGTTCCAATGACTCGTTCGCACAAGTTTCAGTGATGAATGCTACTTCGTTTTTCTTTTTTTCCAGTGAGCGTATTCTTGCTTCTTCCGCAAGTCCCAACCGGTAAGACTTTTCTGTAAGCCGCCAATCCGCATTATCTTGTCTCAACAGTGTTCTGAATTCTGCGCGACTGGTGAACATCCGGTACGGTTCATCGGTGCCCTTGCTGATGAGATCGTCGATGAGCACTCCGATATAGGCTTCATCGCGATTGAGTACAAATGGATCTTTCCCCTGAAGGCGCAGGGCGGCGTTTATGCCGGCCATCAGGCCTTGACAGGCGGCTTCTTCGTAGCCTGTTGTACCATTAATTTGACCGGCAAGAAAAAGGCCGGGGATAAGCTTCGATTCAAGGGTGTGTTTTAGTTGATCGGGAGGGAAATAGTCGTATTCGATGGCGTATCCCGGCCGGAACATTTTGGCTCGTTCAAAACCGGGAATTTCGCGTAATGCACGCATTTGCACGTCTTCCGGAAGGCTTGTCGAAAAGCCATTGACGTAAATTTCAATAGTATTCCAACCTTCGGGCTCAACGAAAATCTGATGCCTGTCTTTATCGGCGAATCGCGTGATTTTATCCTCGATAGACGGGCAATAGCGAGGTCCAACACCCTGAATTCTTCCGCTGAACATGGGGCTTTGCTCGAACCCGGTTGCCAGTATGTCGTGAACAGTG
>CAZKWK010000264.1:0-2084 GCA_964556335.1 uncultured Bordetella sp.
CAGGCCCCGTACCTGTGGAAGTGGTTTCCGGCGCCCTAGAGGGCAGCAATGTGAATCCGGTGCTCGCCTTGGTGAAACTCATCGACGAGAGCCGGTCGTTCGAGCAGAACATCAAGTTCATTAAAGAGGCCAAGAACATCGATGAGGCCGGCGCCACCATGCTGCGGGCCTAAGGTGGCCAATGTGGCTATGGCGGCTGACGCGCCAACCGTTGGCAAGAACCTTGCTTAGGTTCTGATTAGACACCCCGTTCTTCTCAAAGGAACACTGCAATGGATGCTTCACTCTGGATTGCCAAGACCGGCCTCGATGCGCAGCAAAAGCGCATGAGCGTGATTTCCAACAACCTGGCCAACGTTAATACAACAGGTTTTAAGCGCGAGCGCGCGAACTTTGAAGACCTGCTCTATCAGAATGTGCGACAGCCGGGCGGCCAGACGGGTGCCGACACCCTGACACCTACGGGCCTCATGATGGGCACGGGTACACGGATTCTCGCCACCGAGAAGATCCATGCCCAGGGCAACATGATCAATACTGAGAACGCCTTGGATATCGCGGTGGATGGCCCAGGCTTCTTTCAGATTACCCAGGCTGACGGCACCATTGCCTACAGCCGGGATGGCGCCTTCAAGATTCTTCCCACAGGCCAGGTGGTCACCGGTAACGGTGACTTCCTAGAGCCCGCCATCATCATTCCGGACAACGCGGCGTCTGTTTCGATTGGCCGTGACGGCACCGTGACCGCGGAATTGGTTGCCGGGGGCGGTCAGGTGGGCTTAGGCCAGATCAACCTCGCCCGGTTTGTGAACCCCGCCGGCCTGCAGCCGATTGGTCAGAACCTCTACAAAGAAACCGCCGCCAGCGGTGTGCCGATTGTGCTCGTACCGGGAACGGAGGGCATTGGCTTTCTCCGCCAGGGCATGTTGGAAGCCTCCAACGTGAACGTGGTGGAAGAGATGGTCAACATGATTGAGACCCAACGGGCCTACGAGGTGAACTCGAAGAGTATCTCGGCCACCGACGGCATGTTGCGGTTCTTGAATCAGAACCTCTAACAGCTCCTGGTAAATAGCTACCCCCACAAACACCTCAATAACGCTGATCGCTTGCTCACCATGCTGCAAAGACTAAAGGAGTTTTCTGCGATGAACATTCACATTACTTCTACCCATGTTCTGGTATCGGCCTGTCTGGCTTTAACTGTAGCGGGATGTACCAGTACCAAACCCAAAATGGCAGAGGCCGAGTTTGCGCCCATGGTACAGATTCCGGTGGAGCCCCCTGGGGCGCTTACGGGCTCCATTTACAACGGCGGCCGCAACGACAACTGGTTTGGCCGCAAGCGTGACTACAAGGTGGGCGACATCATCACGGTGATTCTCAACGAAGAGACCCAGGCCGATCGCCGTAACAGTACCACCGCCTCGCGCGAGACCAGCAACGATGTCATGACCGGCCTGGCGCCAAAACTGCCTTTCCCGAAGGCAATCGCAGGCCTCCCACTGACCGGCTCCACAATTGAAAGCAACGGTTCGGGCACGGCCGCCCAGCAGGCAAGCCTCCGGGGCTCGATTGCCGCTACCGTGACCCAGGTGCTGCCCAACGGCAACCTCATCGTCCGCGGCGAAAAGCAGCTCGACCTCTCTGAGGGCAGCGAGACGATTCGCGTGGCGGGCATTGTGCGTACCGACGATGTGGGCCCCGATGGCACCGTGTTCTCTCGGCGCCTGGCTAATGCCCAGATTTCTTACACCGGCACGGGCGACCTCGCCAATGCCTCTAAGGTGTCCTGGGGCACTGGCCTCTTAATGAAGCTCTGGCCCTTCTAATTCTCTAAGGCAGACAGATCATGGTCAACCTCTTTGATGAATTCTTCTCTGGCCATGCCCGCTGGTTTCATCGGGCGGGCCGGTTCCTGGTGGTCTATCTCGCGGCTATGCTGCTGGCAGGCTTTGTGGCCCCGCTTGCCCATGCCGATCGGGTCAAAGACCTGGCCTCACTTGCCAGCATGCGGTCGAACCAGTTGCTCGGCTATGGTTTGGTCGTCGGTCTAGAAGGCACCGGCGATGGCGCTGATTTAA
>CAZKWK010000265.1:0-2072 GCA_964556335.1 uncultured Bordetella sp.
GGAGGCAGGCTTCGTCGCATGGAGGATGATGATATAGAAGCAGATTCACCGTCTAGCGGCTCGCGCTATGCATTTAATCCAAGAGCGTGGTCAGAGGCATTTGGGGAGTTCAGCTCGCTCCTCTATTCCCAACTGGACACAGGAAAGTTTCCATACATACTGCAATTTGACCTCTCGAACTTTTACGACTCAGTGCGCCTTGACATTCTTGAGAGATGGATAAGAGAAGAATCCGGATCATCTAAGGGCTGGGTTGTTGCGTTGCTGTTTTACTTCCTTAATCAATGGAACCGAAAGAATACCGGCCTACATCCCCAGGCGGTAGGGATTCCACAAGATGCCTTAGCGGACTGCTCTCGGATACTTGCAAACTACTACTTGCAGAAGTATGATAAGTACGCCCATAAACAGTGCGAATTGAGTAATTCAATATATTTTAGGTATTCAGACGACCAATTCATTCTACTTCAGAACTGCGAACACTACGAGCAACTCATGCTTTTGCTGACTAGACGCCTCGATCAGTATGGGCTTAGAGTTAATCAGAAGAAAGTACGGCTGTGGGAAAAGTCGGAACTTGAGCGCCATCGACTGCGAACTCTGCACGCTATCTTCAAGAACAAAGAAGACCGTAAATGCAGCGCACTTACAAATAAGTATGCATCAGAATATCTCTCACTGCCAAATGAATTCCTGAAGTCCTCCTGGAACCAGGGAATACCAGCCCTTAACAGAGTGCTATGGGCCAATATACCTGAAATAACTCAGCCCAACCGGGATATGCTTATCTCCAGACTTATGGAGAAAGATTTTCTTAAACAAGCATCTCACAAGCAAATGGAGCGTATTTACAAGATAGTGGCTCCAAAGGATAAAGATAAGCTTATCGGCCAACTCCTGGCTCTCTCGGATCAACTTATTCACAACTCGTTTCACTATGAAGCTCACTTTTTTGGTAGCGCGATAGGGAGCAAAGAATTCTGCACGCGAATTGACAGCAGAATAACGCAAATCAAGCTGATCATAGAAAAAGGTGACTTTGCGATGAAGAATTACTGACAGTTTTATCATGTGACTCAGATCTTTTGATTTTGCATTATTATACTGGAAGTGCTGTGGCTCTGGTCGCACAAGCTTTCTCTCCTCTCTCTCGGTAGCCTCTCCCGCTGCCCCAGGCAGCCCAGCCCCACCCCGCTGCCGCCATGGACGATCCGCTCTGGCTCTCTACCGAGGAGGTCTGCCGCCGCCTCGCGATCAGCCGCACCACCCTGTTCCAGCTCCGCCGTCAGGGCCTTTTGCGCGACGGCCGCCATGTGGTGGCCAAGAACCCCGGCTGTCGCCGCTCCCACCGCCTCTGGCACCTGCAGCGCTGCGAGCTGGCCCTCGGGAGGCAGCCATGAGGAGGCGACCTTGCCGAGCCACTGGGCCATCCTCTGAGCCCAGTGCCCCCGCGGACTGGCTGGACACCCCCACCCTCTGCTCGGCCCTGGCCATCAGCCGCTCCACCCTCGGCCGCTGGCGTCGCCGCGGGCTGCTGATCGCCGGTCACCACTGGGTGCGCAAGAACCCCGCCTGTCCCCGCTCTGATCTGCTCTGGCACCGGGGCCGCTGCTCCGCTTTGCTGGCGCTCGCCCGTGCTCGCTCGCCTCGCGCCATGGCGGAGTCGCTTCCCTTCCAGGCCCCGGAACCTGCCTGCGACTACGTGTTGCTGCATCGCGAGACCGGCACCGCGGGCTACGCCACCCGCGCCACCGCGGCGGAGATCCACCGGGCCAACCAGCGGCTGCAGGGGGCCGGCAGTGCCAGCCGCTACGTGGCGGCCCGGCACTTGGGCGAGCACGGGCCCCAGCGGCAAGGTTGAGCCCCCAGGGAGCGGCATGGGGCCCGGGAGCGAATCGCTCGCTCAGACGGCGATCGGGAGCTGCGCCTTCAGCGGCTCCGCCAGCAACCGTGCCATGCCGCTCGGGTCCTGGATGTCGAGGCAGAGCAAGGTGGGGCCGATGAACTCCAGCGTGTATCCGTCACCCTCCACCACCAGATCGGGCACACCCCGCAGGGTGGGATGGCGAAAC
>CAZKWK010000266.1:0-2035 GCA_964556335.1 uncultured Bordetella sp.
TTCCGATGGCAGACAGCATCATCCTGGCCACAGCCAGAAGTCATCAGGCAAGGCTTTACACCATGGACAGCGACTTTCAGGGCATCAACGACGTGCAACTCCTGAGCCGCAGCTGATGGCTTCCAGCCCTCGCCCCCTGCTGCTGCTCTCCAGCCGTCCCTGGAACAGCGCCCTGGCCGATCGGCTCAGCCGTCGGCTGGATCGGCCCGTGGAGAGCATCAACGCTCCCGCCCAGCTCACGCCGGGAGCCGTGGCGGCAATCAATCCGCAGTTGATCTTCGTGCCGCACTGGAGCCATTGGATTCCCGCAGTCGATCTGGGGCCAATGGCGCACCGTGATCTTCCACATGACCGACCTGCCCTATGACCGGGGCGGGGGAGGGCTAAGGAAGCTCTGGGCTACCCAGGTGGCCGGCTCGGTCACCGCCTGATACTCACCCTCCTGCCTTGGTCGGGACTGTCACTGTGGCAGTTTGCCAGACCCTCCCTAAGCCGATTAAGCCAACTGCCGAGGCGCGCCTCTGCGAAATTACTGGTTTTCAATGCCACCAAGGTGCTACCATCCTTAATAGTTTATCCATCCAAGTGATGCTGCAGTCAACAAAAGAACGGGCAGAGTCGCTCGATCTCCTGACTCCAAGGCTTAAAATTAATCGAAAATGCCAGGATCGTGATTTTCAGGCATGGCTGCAGTCAAGGCTTGTCGTTCAGGGCGGCGAAAGGGTCCTTGACCTGGCCTGCGGAGATGGTGCTCAGGCTAAATATTTTGACATGCGCATTGGAGTCAATGGTTATCTACGCTGTGTCGATATCCACGAACCCTCAATTGCCTCCATAAAAGAGTACATACGACCAGGGAGCAATCGCGAGTTTATCGTTTCTGACATGATGAATTTTTCTGCCTACCTGAATGAGGCGGATGTTTTCACTTTGGCACATTGCTCTTTCGCGCTGCCCTACGCCTCTGATCCCTCTCTTGTTATCAAAGAACTTGCCAAAGGTATCCAAAGGCCTTTAGGGCGAGTCGCCATCTCACTCCCTTGCAGGCCTCATGGAATGGTTGAGTTCGCCAAACGTTTTCACTCGATACCCGAAACAGTAGAGCCCGCAATCGACTTGGGAGAGTCTCTGTGCGTCGGCATATTTCGGGAGTTATTTGGCGAGGTAGATGTTAGCTACTTTAATAGTAATTTGACTTTTGCTGCTCATGGGGACTTTCTGGAGCTGTACAAAAATACAACTTACTACTCCCAGGAGCATGAACGCGAACTCGTTGGCGTGGTCAAATCACATATTTCTAGTCATGGCTGCATCTCCTTCAAAAAAAGCGCTATCTTAATCATTGGCCGAGATCCCCACTAAGATATTGATAATATGACGATCGAAATTGCCGGCCGGCCTATCGGCGCAGATCACCCCCCCTTTGTGATTGCCGAGATGAGCGGCAACCACAACCAGAGCCTGGAGCGGGCTCTGGCGATCGTGGAGGCGGCGGCCCAGGCGGGAGCCCATGCGATCAAGCTTCAGACCTACACCGCCGACACGATCACGCTCGCTGTGCGCGGCGGTGACTTTGAGATCAACGATCCCGATTCGCTCTGGGCCGGGCAGAACCTGCACGACCTCTACCAACAGGCCCACACCCCCTGGGAATGGCACGGACCGATCATGGAGCGGGCTCGCGAGCTGGGCCTGATCTGCTTCAGCAGTCCCTTTGATGAAACCGCGGTCGACTTCCTGGAAGATCTCGGCGCTCCGGCCTACAAAATCGCCAGCTTCGAGAACAACCACCTGCCGCTGATCGAAAAGGCCGCCTCCACCGGCAAGCCGCTGATCATCTCCACCGGCATGGCCAGACTGGGCGAACTCGACGATGCCGTGCGCACCGCCCGCGAAGCCGGCTGCACCCAGCTGGTGCTGCTCAAGTGCACCAGCACCTACCCCGCCAGTCCTGAGAATACTAATATCTGCACGATCCCCCACCTGCGCGAGCTGTTCGGTTGCGAGGTGGGTCTTTCGGATCACACCATGGGGA
>CAZKWK010000267.1:0-2033 GCA_964556335.1 uncultured Bordetella sp.
GGGCATCCTGAAAGGCCGTATTGGCTCCGCGCACGCCAAAAATGGGTAACAAGTGGGCAGCATCGCCCACAAAAAGAAAACGGCCATGCCAGTAATCCGGAAGCGTTAATGTTCGCGCTGAGTACACAGAACTCCAGTCGAGCTCCCATGGCGTGTCTGCAAACCCAATCATGGCCAACTGGGCATCGATACGGGCCTTTAAAGACTCATAACGCAAGGCCTCTTCCACAGACTCCATCTCAGGCAGTTGGTAGTCAATCCGCCAGATACCTTGGGGCTCACGGTGCATGAGAATGGTGTTCCCCGGATTCCAGTCTGGATCGAAGTAGGCTAGCCGTTCGGTGGGAAGGGGTAGGTCAATGCGTATATCGGCAATCACAAACCGCCCCTCATAGGAGGCCCCTTCCATCGACAAACCCAATGCTGCGCGAATTCCCGAGCGACCGCCGTCTGCAGCAACGACCCAGTCTGCGCGCATCTCATATACGCCCTCTGGGGTGTCTACGGAGAGCGTCGCTACGTCGCGCGCCTGGGCGACGGCGGTCACCTTATTGCCCCAACGTATATCGATCAAGTGCTCTGCCGCGCAGGCATCGAGAAGGTACTCCTCAAGATACTGCTGCTGCAGATTGGTCATGGGGAAGAATCGGTCATCGGTATCGTACGGGGCCTCCAGGCGGTAGACCGCACGACCCCGGTAGTAAGAATTGCCAAACCGCCAGGGCAGCCCCGAAGCGACAACACGATGGGCAACCCCCACCTGCTGCAGAATTTCCATGGACCGTCGGGTAAAGACAATTGCCCTACTGCCCTCACTGACCTGACATTCGGCGTTGAGTAGCACACTGGCCACACCATGCTGGGCAAGCGTCAGGGCGGTCACCATCCCCGCCGGACCGGCGCCCACGATAGCGACCGCGCAAGATTGCGGCTGACCCTTTGCAGACGATGGCAGCCAGGGGGAATACACCCTGTACAGGTAATAGAGGGAGGGTCTTGGGTCGGCCTTGGGAGTGTGCATGTACTGTCGCCTTTCAGTGATCGGCCCGATTACTCCTACCCGCTCCGATAAGACTACAAAACGTCTGCGCCTCGGCGGTCGTAGGCATTTAACACCCGATCGACAAAGTCACCGCTCGCACCGAGATAGGCAAGCGGCAACAACCAAGAAGAGAGCTGCTCTGGCGTCGCCAGGCGGCATGCCTCTGGGTCGTTCATCAACGCCTCTTCGAGGGTCTGACCGCAGTCAACCGCCTGACGGCTTAATCGTTCTAAAAGCGCATGCGCAGCAGCCTTGCCGATCTGCGGCGCCAGACCAAACGCAACCGACTCCGCCATGACGAGACCCTGACTGACATCGATATTGGCGCGCATGGCCTGCGGCAGCACTTCAAGCCCTGCCAAAAGCGCCACGGTTTGTTGTAACGCTTTCTCGGTGCCCTGCAAAATCTGCGGCATGGCCTGCCACTCGGCCTGCCAGCCCCCTAGGGCACGCTCATGTTCTTGTGGCAAGGCAGATGCAAGAACGCCCAACAAGCCAGGTAAGAATGTGGCCTGCGTGAGGATGGCCGCACAATGCACGGGATTACGCTTGTGCGGCATCGTCGAGGACCCGCCTTTGCCGGGGGCAGCCCCTTCTCGACACTCCGCCACCTCGGTCTGGGACATAAGTGACACATCCTTGGCGATTTTGCCCAGCGACCCCGTAAGACCGACAAGCACAGAGGCCAGTGCAAAGACACGGTCACGATGGCCAAACCACGGTAGGCTGGGTTCGCGAAGCGCCAAGATCTCTGCCAAAGCATGCGAGACCTTTAGGCCCTCTTTCCCGAGACTCGCAAGACTTCCCGTAGCACCGCCAAACTGCAACACTCGGATTTCTTCCCGCGCAGCACGAAGTCGCTGCGCATGGCGCATGAGCGCATCGAGCCAGCCTGCCGCCTTCAGGCCAAAGGTCATCGGTAGAGCCTGCTGCATCCAGGTACGGCCCATCATCGGGGTATCACGGTGGGCCGTACCTGGATGCAGCAGGC
>CAZKWK010000268.1:0-776 GCA_964556335.1 uncultured Bordetella sp.
CTGCCCCCCGCCAGAAAGAGCCCCGCTATGGGTGTCTGAGATGCCGGCCTGTGAAAGGAGGACATCAATCCGTGGGGCGCCATGCCATAGAGCGCTCCGCCCGAGGCCGGAAACATCGTGTCGAATTGGTGTGGCGTGGTGGTATGAATCTGGTGCGGGGCAAACCGCAGTCGGAGCCCCGCGCGGGCCAGCAAGGCAAAGGCGTCGGTCTGGCATGCAGAGATCTCCTCTTCAGTAAAGAGTGGCCCATCGCCACGGGCAGGGGCATTGATGAGACAGAAAAGCCGTTCTCGATGCGTTGGCGGCAGAGCATCGACTGCCTGTGTACTTGTCACGAAGGGCGCGCGGTCCTGGGCGCAGACATAGACCGTTGGACGGCGCGGCAACCTTCCCTTCTCGAACACATCGGTGAACTCTTGGTCGTAGGGACCCTGGAAAAAGAGGTTGTGATAGCTCAGATCAAACCCTTCGGTCTCTGCCGCGATCGCAAAGGTGAGGGCAGACAAGGACCGCGGCAATAGCCCTTCGGTGGTGGGTACGGCTGCCTTGGCCTGAGGGCCCAAGAGGCCGTGATGTAAAGCGGCCGCCTCGCCGTTGAATACGACACTCTGGGCGGGAAGTTCTTCTCCGTTGAGCAGTCGCACGCCCTGGGCGGCGCCTTGGGCGATCAGAATTTCTTTCACCGGTGAACCGAGGCGTATCTCCACCCCCAGACGCTCTGCCGCCTGAGCCATGCCTTGTCCCAGCAATCGCTCACAACTACTGTCATCGCTGGC
>CAZKWK010000268.1:786-2019 GCA_964556335.1 uncultured Bordetella sp.
CCGCCCAGACACCCCGTTGTTCGACATAGGCAATCAGCATCAGGGTCGCGGGGGCATGCCAGGGAGACCCGCCACAGTAGGTGGCGTAACGGGCAAAGAGTTGTCGTAGGCGAGGGTCGGTAAAGTGGCGACCCAGGCTGCGCCAGAGGCTGGCAAAGGGCCCCAAGCCCCCGAGCATGAGTAGTCCCTGAGGGCCAAGGTCTTGGGTCATGGTGCGCAGCGTGGGCCGTGCACTGCGGATGTAGGCCTTCTCAAGCGCGTGATAAAGACGCTGACTTTCCCGGCAGAAGCCTTCAAAACGGCGTGCCTCAGCCATTGAGGAGAATCGGCCCACGGCATCGATCGAGTCTTGCACATCTGCATAGAGGTCTAATCGTTCTTCGGAAGACCAGACATGGCGGGCAATCACAGGCAAGGGGGCAAGGGTGACAAAGTCACTGAGTCGCAGGCCGGCTGCGCGCAGGAGGTCATCAAAGACCCATTTCATGGTGATTACGGTGGGGCCAGAATCAATCGCGAGCCCATCGACAACGCGCTGATGGATCTTTCCGCCCACCTTTGCAGACTTCTCGCAGACGGTAACTTTCACGCCCTGTCGGGCGAGATCAATCGCGGCGGAGAGTCCTGCCATGCCCGCACCGACCACGATGACACGCCGTTCGGGCATTGGGCCTTTGCCGGAAAAGACGGGGGGGGGGAATGCGGAAAAGGTGCGACAGACAGGGCGGTCCAGTGGCCAAAGAGGCCCACAGGACGAAACCGCACAAACATGGATTCAGAAAAGAACCCGCGTCCATAGGCCGCCTGAATGGCCCGTTGGTGGGCGCCCGAACGGGCATAGGCATCCATGGCCGCCTGATCTTTCCAGAGACTAAAGGTGGCCTGCCGGAGCAAAGGCGCCTCCCCAAGGCCCACGGCAAGCTGGCATCCCGGGGCGTGGATGAGGTCGGCCTCAGCCTCGGGCGACTGTGCCCAGAAGGCGCTTGCCTTGAGCGGTCGAATCGAGGCCCGCGTGAGCGACGCTACAGGCATGACCCTGTTTCGATCGCCTGCCACAGGGGCTTGGCTCGGGGCGACGACGGCTGCAGTTTCTGCGCGCGCGTCGTTGGGCGCAGGGGGTAGGGGACGAAAGGTGAATCCAGACCAGGCGCCGCGACACGAGACCGGCGCGAGCTGCGCAGCGAAAGCAGCCTCGGCATGGTCGAGATAGGCGGTAACCTGAGAAGAGCGTTG
>CAZKWK010000269.1:0-2017 GCA_964556335.1 uncultured Bordetella sp.
GCACGAATCTGCTGCGGCAGCGCATCACCCGCATTGACCTTGTTCTGCTGCGGTAAAAACTCCATCGCGAAGTGCACGCCCTGCAGGTCGCGGCCCGGCACCGGCAGGTCGCGCGGCTGCTCGGAGCCCCCCGCCAAGAGCACGGCATCGAAGTCTTTCTTGAGTTGCTCCGGCGAGACCGTCTCTTTGGCCCAGTTGGTGACTTTGGTATCCGAGGGGAGACTTGCCACGAGCACACTGGTACGGAAGGTGACGCCTTCGGCCTGCATCTGGGCCACGCGGCGGTCGATATGGGTCTTCTCCATCTTGAAGTCCGGAATGCCATAGCGCAGCAGGCCCCCAATACGGTCGTTCTTTTCAAAGACCGTGACTTCATGGCCTGCCCGTGCGAGCTGCTGGGCGGCAGCGAGGCCTGCAGGCCCCGAGCCGACCACGGCCACTTTCTTACCGGTCTTGTGGGCCGGCAACTGCGGCACGACCCAGCCCTCCTTCCAGCCCCGGTCGATGATCGCATGCTCAATCGACTTGATGCCTACCGCATCATCGTTGAAATTTAATGTGCAGGCCGCCTCACAAGGCGCCGGGCAGATCCGGCCCGTGAACTCCGGGAAATTGTTGGTGGAATGCAGGGTCTCAAGGGCCGCCTTCCACTGGTTCTTGTAGACCAGGTCATTGAAGTCGGGAATGATGTTATTCACCGGGCAGCCGTTGTTACAAAACGGAATGCCACAGTCCATGCAGCGCGCCGCCTGCTTGTTAGCCTGGTCTTCTGCGAGTCCAATGACGAACTCTTTGTAGTGCTTCACACGCGCTTGCGCGGGCTCGTAGCCCTCTTCAATCCGCTCCAGTTCTAAAAATCCAGTGGCCTTGCCCATAGTGATTCCCTCTTTGTTCGTGGTGCCGGGATAGCATCTCACCCGACTAGTACTGTTTATCTACGATCGGTGCCTGTGGTCTCTGCTGTCTTCCGCGCAGCCTCTGCGGTCTGCCATGGTCCGAAGCGGGGTCTCTAGGCAGTGGCCTTGGCAGACCCTGCCGTTGCCCCCGACCCACCCCCCGCGAGCGCCTGGCGCTTGGCATAGATCTCGCCAAGGGCCCGCTTGTACTCGTTGGGGAAGACCTTCACAAACCGCGAACGCGCCTGAGCCCAGTGGTCTAAGAGCTCACGGGCCCGGATACTGCCCGTCCAACGATGATGGTCTTCAATGAGCTGTCGCAGCTGCTCTTCGTCGGTCTTGCCCCGGTGCCAGGTACCGACCTCGCCTTGGGCCTTTTGCTCTGCCGCAGGCAGCACCTTATCAAGGGCCACCATGGCGGTGTTGCAGCGTTCGGCAAAACTTCCGTCCTCGTCATAGACATAGGCCACACCCCCCGACATGCCGGCCGCAAAGTTACGCCCGGTGCGGCCCAAGACCACCACGGTGCCGCCTGTCATGTACTCGCAGCCGTGGTCGCCGGTCCCCTCCACCACCGCCGAGGCCCCCGAGAGGCGTACCGCAAAGCGCTCGCCGGCCACGCCACGGAAGAAGGCCTCACCGGAGGTGGCCCCATAGAGCACGGTATTGCCCACAATGATGTTTTCGTGGGCGACGCCGCGAAACTCGATGGAAGGCCGCACCACAATACGGCCACCGGACATGCCCTTGCCGGTGTAGTCATTGGCATCACCGATGAGATACAGGGTAATACCCTTGGCAAGAAAGGCACCAAATGACTGGCCACCGGTGCCTTCTACCTGAATATGCAGCGTGTCATCGGCGAGCCCTTCGGGATGGCGCTTAACCAATTCGCCGGAGAGCATGGCACCCACCGTGCGATTGACATTGCGTGCCGCCTCAATGAAGTGCACCTTCTGGCCCTTCTCGAGTGCGGCCTTGGACTTCTCGATAAGCACCTTGTCTAAGGCTTTCTCAAGTCCATGGTCTTGGGTCTCAGAATGCAGGCGCTGTGCCGCATTTGTTACCACCGGCTGATAAAAGAGCCGGCCAAAGTCCAGTCCACGGGCCTTCCAGTGGGC
>CAZKWK010000270.1:0-886 GCA_964556335.1 uncultured Bordetella sp.
ATCAATAATCAAGACTTGGCGACCGGCCTTCGCCAACTCGGTGCCCAAGAGTGAGCCCGCCACGCCCGCCCCCACAATCAGGATATCGGCCTTCATCTCAGCGCAGCTCCGGCGGGTATGACCAATGACCGAAGTAACCTCCAGATATCCCTAGTGGATGGGCTTTAAGGTAATCCCACAATCGACCCTGGAAGTAAGGTTCAGGGGTCGCTGATGCCTGTATCTTGCTTTGAAAATACGGCACACCAAAGAGAAGAGAGAGAACTAAGTCTCTCAACATCGGTTGCAGTGTCGCATCCGCCCAAAGTATACGAATCCACTCGGACTCAGGTGTGCTGCAAGGCCTCTCGAGCCACCGCTTAAGAAGATGCTGGAAACGTGACTCATCAGGAAAAAGATGCTGTAGGAACTGCTTGGATACTGATGTATCGCTGAGAAGGGCTTGCGAAAGAGCCAACAAACTCTTGTCATTCATCTGGTCTCGTCTCCGCCGATTGTTCCTATCGTAACAAAGACATGGACTGCCATACAGGTTGCTTTTGAATTCAAGGGCTCCGAGGTTTCCTGTTATCAGTGCTGAGCATCACTTCATGACTAGATGCGAATCTCAAATTAGCCTTGAAGGCCTATCCCCCAAGAAAAACCAGTTCGCCAGGCTTATGGCTAAGCCATAGTCTGTATTCGTCTTCGCCTAACTTCTCCGTCCGCACAAATGATGAAAAGTCTGTAAGACGAACTTCTTTCAAGTCAACTGTTAAATCTTTTGCCTCTCTCAGGGCATTGCGAAAATTTGATATTGCCCCATTCTTGGCTAGGTGTTCAGACAAACGTCTAAAGAGCTTTGGCATCATGACCTTGTTTTCAATGTCAGAGATACTGGGTTGCC
>CAZKWK010000270.1:896-2004 GCA_964556335.1 uncultured Bordetella sp.
ACTCGCAGGAATGCTCACCCCATATCCCAATCTCTTGTTCAATTGCTTCACTAGCAATGATTTTTAAGCGATCCCGAAGCTCTGGATACAGGCCGCCGTAAAACGTAGGATAGACTAGTCCCTCTGAAAGCAATATGGCATTCAATGACTTATCTATATGCTCTGGTCGCAGCTGAATTGTTGGATGCTTATCGTCTACCTCAAGCCCAATATCCTCATGAAAAACAAAACCAATAATCCTGCCATAGGGATCAATTCCATTATATGCCAAAATTGCGGCCTTTTCCTGTTTTGCTGGGTCAGAAAGAGACAAGTCCTCCTTCTCGACAACACCATTCATGTCAAACTCGAGCAATTCCAGCAAGCGATCACGTGCGCGTCTGGCGTGTGTTAAGGGCTGATGGACATTCAGGCCTGGATAAACATTTGAAATTTGATAGTGAAGCTCCAACGCGTCAATCGCCTCAAACCTAATGCTTGTTTGATATCGCTCATTGAGTCTCGGAAAACGGCCATCTTGGGTCTTGGGCCAAATCCAGTCCGCTTGATTGCCGATGCTAAATGAAACGGTATCACCGTCGGGAGACTTGCCGTCGATTACAACAGTGCCTTTGATGATTCTGTAGCTCATTTAATTATGCCGTCCTAATGATGGGGAAAGTGTAAATGTGAATTGGTAATTAGCAGGCCCCGAAAGCGTATTTAGCCAGGTATTGCGCTTATACGAGTCACCTGGGCACATCACGCGACGGGCTTCGTCGGAGCGGTGCTGGTTAGTATGCATCAAACACGATTAATTGTCGTGGCGCCTGTCAGTTTGGAAAAGTACCTGTTCATAACAATACACAATCTTCGTGGCCTTGCCTGCGCTGCGGTGTCTGCCAGAAAAGATGGCGCCGCTGCCGCCGGTCAGGCCGCCTTGTCCAACGTAGCCAGACCGTTCGTTGGCGTTTTCCGGTAGCGGTGGATTGATCCAGACCACCTCCGGTTGACGCCAGCAGCGGGTGCTGCGGCTCCAGTGGCGGGGGCGTCGCTGGCGAGCCTGCTCGTAGACATAGGCGCGGTGACGACAGAGTTCAACAGCCTGACCGCTGTGGCGCTGATCAGG
>CAZKWK010000271.1:0-2004 GCA_964556335.1 uncultured Bordetella sp.
GGTTTACAAAGGTAAGCACCTCGTCTTGCCGGGTGAGTTTGAGCTTGCCTTTGAGTAGAAGCTGGGCGTTCTCGTTGGGCTTTACCGTGGTGGTGTCCACCCCATCGTGAATGACCTGAATCTTCTGGCGAAGCCGTTCTGGGTAGGTATTGGCCTGCCACTGGGTGGGAGACACCCCTAAGGTGGCAGACTCAAAACTCATTATGTTGGTGGTGTTTTTTACTTGTAGCCGCCTGCCGTCTAACTCTGCGTCGGTCGGAAATTCTGGGTCAAAACCTGAGTCTCTGTTGGCGGAATAGAAGTATTCGCAGTACAAAACAATGGGTACACCGGGCCAGACCTGATCAATAAAAAGTGCCTCGCCCCAACCCGGATGCACGACAATCACATCAGGCGTAAACCCCTCCCCCTTGAGCTTCTTGGCCGCCAAAAAGCACGAATCACCCCGAATCACATGGGTCTCGTAGGTACCCACCCAAGGGTGGATGGTCTTGCTGCTTGACCGGTTGGCGGGGTACTTAATTATGCGTACCCCCTCCCAAGCTTCTGGCACCGAGGCATCCATACCCAAAGCCACCACCTTATCGCCCCGGGCAATCAACGCTGGGGCCAGACCCCGAAACTGGCTTGGAAAACTCTGGTGAACCAGCAGAACATTCATGGGCGCTTGGTCTTGGCTGGGGGCTTGGGGCGGGGCTTCGCCACACGCTCCTCCCACATGGCATTGAGCGCGTCGTGAAAGTCGGCCGCAAAACGCTTGCCATCCATCAACGGGGAGGCCTCAAGCTTCGCGCGCAAGCCTTTACGCAGAGCTGCTAATTCGTTGGGCTTACTCGCCCACTTCGCGGCTAGAGCCAGATAGTCGTCTTTGGTTTTCGCTACCCAAGAAGACAGCCCCACCGCACGCGCAATGGTCTCACCATTACGAGAAACAAAGCGATCACCCGCTAACATTACTGTGGGTGCCCCCATCCAGAGGGCATCAATCGTTGTGGTGCCGCCCGGGTAGGGAAACGGATCAAGGCAGATGTCCACACGGTTGTAGCTACGATAATAATCGTTTAAGTGCGACGACCCCTCCAGAATAAGGCGCTCAGGGGGTATGCCTAGAGCCGCAAAATCTTTCTGCAGGGCCTCGCGTACCGCCGAGTCGACGAGCTGCTTGTACTTGAGAAAGAGCTTACTAGTGGGCACTTGCTTTAAAAGTTGCGCCCAAAGCGCCTTTACCTCTGGCCCAATCTTCGACAGATTGTTAAAGCAGCCAAACGTTACATAGTTGTTAGTGAGCAGCGGAAGATCATTAACGGGCACTGCATTCACCGGTACGGTGTAGCAGAAGTAGACCTCGGGCATCTGGTAGATTTTCTCTACAAAATGGCCCTGCTCTGACTTCGGCGTAACCACCTTATCACCAACAATATAGTCCATCTCCTGCAGGCCAGTCGATGCAAAGTAACCCAACCAGGTAATCTGCAAGGGCGCGGGGCGATACTGAAAGACTGGAAGACGATTACCGGCGGTGTGGCCCGCAAGGTCGATGAGAACGTCGATATCGTCTGCAGCAATAAGCTCTGCAGCCTGACGATCTGATAGATCATAGATCTTCCGCACTTCCTTAAAGAACGGCAAGATACGCTTTGAAAAACTGTCGTTCTTGGGCCTCGTCACGTACGCGACGAGGTCAAGACTTTTGCTCTGCAGCTTAGAAACCAGGGTATACAAGAAGTAACACACCGGATGCGCCCAGAGGTCGCCGGTGAGAAAACCAACCCGCCGCGGCTTTGCTCTATGGGTAGCGAGAGCGGATGAATAGAATTTGTCGCCCACCGAACTGGCCAAGTCAATGCCATACTGGGTCGCTGCAGCAAGGTAAGCCTCAGGCGTGATGTTTGGCTCATAATTCATGGCGAACAGGAGATTACTGCGCGCGATCCAGAGTTCAGGGTTCAGTAATGCCGCGCGAGTGTATGCCTCAAAAGCCTCTTTAGTATCTCCGATATCCTT
>CAZKWK010000272.1:0-1595 GCA_964556335.1 uncultured Bordetella sp.
CACTTTATCGAGTATTCATGACTGATTCCGCTACGCCTAACGCTTCTGAGCGCAAAGAGCCCTCGGGCCTTGTTGCTGTACCCGCGGCCTCATCGGTTGCCCCCCCCGCCCGGCAGTCTTCTGCAACAGAGGAAAACGCGCGGCCCGATTACCTCGAAGACGCGCCTCTTGCTCGCCAACTCTCCCGCTTGGCCGCCATCCATGGGCGCTCAGTTCCGGCTTTTCGGTTTGGGATGTCTACTCAGACCGACTCAGGCGTACCGCTTGAGAACCTTGCCCGCCATGAGCGCGCAATGGAGCTCTGGCAGTCGCATTTTCCGCAGGGCGAGGTAAGGCAGGTTCTGATTAGCGAGGTCAAGCGCACTGAGTTTCCTCTGCTCTGGTTCTCCGAAGATAGCACCCAGGTGCTCGTGATTCGTGGGCCCTTGGCCCAGGGTGGCTACAACGCCGAGAACGATCTGGGCGAGCCGCTTGATGCCACAGCCACTCAACTCTCCACGGGCTACCTGCTGCAACTCCGTACCGATGATGAGTCGTGGACCCAAGACGAAGACAAGCCCCAGACAGCCGCTGACTGGTTTAACTATGCGGTGCGTCGTCACCGCAAGATTTTTTTTGAAGCCATCGTCGCCACGCTGGTGCTCAGCACGATCGGAATGGCCTCTGCCCTCTACACCATGCAGGTCTACGACCGCGTGGTTCCCACCAAGGGCTTTGCCACTCTCTGGGTGCTGACTGTGGGGGTGGCGATTGCCATCATCATCGAACTCGTGATGAAGCAGGTGCGGGCCTCGATGGTGGATCGTGCCTGCAAGGCCATCGATCTCGAGTTGTCCGCGGTGTTCTTTAGCAAGGCACTCGATATTCGTATGGATGCGCGGCCCGACACGGTGGGTACCTTTACCGCACAAATTCAGCACTTTCAGTCGGTGCGGAACTTCATGACCTCGTCCACCTTATTTATTCTGGCGGACGCGCCCTTTGCGCTCTTCTTTATCTTTGTCATTGCGCTCATCGCTGGCCCTGTGGCGCTCGTACCGCTGCTCATTGTGCCCTTTGCAGTATTCGCAGGGTTGGCGTTTCGTAAGCCGATTGAACGCGCCACCATGGCCCACATACAAGAGTCCAACGCCAAGAATGGTTTGCTCATCGAAGCCATCGATGGCATTGAATCTATCAAGGCGGCCGGTGGCGAATGGAAAGCCATTGACCGGTGGCGCAAGCTCAATGCCAAGATTGCTGAGAGTGAGCTCAGCATCAAGCTGCAGTCCATGTTCTCCACCAATCTCACCATGACGATTCAGCAGGCCAGTTATGTGGGCATTGTGGCGGTGGGGGTCTATGCGATTTCTACCGGAAGCCTTACCATGGGCGGCCTCATTGCCTGCTCGATTATTAGCGGTAGAGCCCTTACGCCGTTGGCGCAGATGCCCAACATGATCGTGCAATGGAAGCAGGCCCAGATCTCATTAAAGGCGCTTGACTCGATTATGGCCATGCCTAGCGAGCGCGATCCCGATGTGCGTCTGGTTGTGCCGGAGTCATGTGCGGGCAATCTGCGCCTCGACAAGGTGACCTTTCAGTACAAAAAAGAT
>CAZKWK010000272.1:1605-1998 GCA_964556335.1 uncultured Bordetella sp.
GGCAAGTCCACTCTTATCAAGGTGCTTTCGGGCCTTTATAGGCCCACCGCCGGCACGCTCTTTCTCGATGGCGTTGACATCAGCCACTTAGCCCCCGAGTTTGTGCGCGAGAACATTGGTTATCTGCCGCAAGATGTACGTCTCTTTAACGGCACCCTGGGCGACAACCTCATTCTTGGGCTTCCCACCCCGAGCGATACCCAGATTCTGAAGGCGGCTAGCCTTACCGGATTGGCCCAGGCCATCGCCGACCACCCACGCGGATTAGAGTTGCAGATTGCCGAAGGTGGGCGGGGGCTCTCTGGTGGGCAGCGGCAGCTGGTGGGGCTCACCCGAATGTTGTTAGCCCAGCCCAAGATCATGCTGCTTGATGAGCCCACGGCCTCCATGGAT
>CAZKWK010000273.1:0-1983 GCA_964556335.1 uncultured Bordetella sp.
TGTCTGACCCTGGATGGATTCGGGTGCGGGGTGCCCGGACCCATAACTTGAAGAACGTGAGCCTCGATATCCCGAGAAACCAGCTTGTGGTGCTTACCGGGCTCTCGGGTTCCGGAAAATCCTCGCTGGCATTCGACACCCTCTATGCCGAAGGCCAACGCCGCTATGTAGAGTCGCTCTCGGCCTATGCCCGGCAGTTTCTGTCTCTGATGGCCAAGCCCGATGTCGACCTCATTGAGGGCCTATCCCCAGCCATTGCGATTGAACAGAAATCCGGCAGCCACAACCCCCGATCAACCGTGGGCACCGTGACGGAGATCTCCGACTACCTGCGGCTATTGTTCGCCCGCGCGGGCGTACCCCACTGCCCTGACCACCCACAGCATCGACTGGAATCGCAGAGCCTGGCCCAGATGGTCGACAGCCTGATGGCCCTGGCCGAGGGGTCACGACTGACCGTAATGGCCCCGGTAATCGACCGACGTAAAGGAGAGCACCGGGACGTGATCGACGGGCTTCGGGCCCAGGGCTTTGTGCGCTGCCGACTGCGTACCGAGTCGGGTACGCCCCGGGACCTCGAACTGGATCAGATTTCTGGGCTCGATCCCCATCAGCACCACAGCATTGATGTCATCGTCGACCGTATCAAGGTGCGTCCCGATGCGACCCAGCGTCTTGCCGAGTCTTTGGAGACCGCCCTGCGACTAGGCCAAGACCAGGCAATCGTCGCGATTGCCCAGGCAGAGGCCCCGACCGTGGATCGTGGGCTCTCGATGCGCTATGCCTGCCCCGACTGCGGCTTCTCGCTGCGCACCTTAGAACCAAACTTGTTTTCCTTTAACTCCCCTGCAGGCGCCTGCCCCGACTGCGATGGCCTGGGCACCCAGTCGTTTTTCGATCCCGCCCTGGTGGTGCAGTTTCCCCATCTCTCGCTGGCGGCTGGTGCTATCGCCGGTTGGGATCCTCGCAACAGCTTTGCCTGGGCCATGATCGAAAGCCTGGCCGACTGCCTGGGCTTTGATCTCGAGACTCCCTTCGGGGACCTCCCGGAATCGATCAAACAGACCCTGCTCTATGGCTCAGGTGAGAAGGTGCTCACCCTGCGTTATCCGGCAGAACGGGGCAGACTCGTCACGCGGCAGCAGCCCTTTGAAGGCATTCTTCCCAACCTCGACCGGCGCTGGCGTGAGACCGATTCGCCTGCGGTACGCGAGGAACTCACACGCTACCGCCGGCAACGGGAATGCCCGGCCTGCCAGGGCTCTCGGCTGCGGCGCGAGGCCCGTGCCGTGCGATTGGGCAGCCCAGAGCAGTCGGCGAGCCTTCCGGAGTTGTCGCGCCTGAGTCTCGGGGGCCTGCGTGACCGCTTGGAAGCACTCCCGCTCACCGGCATGCGACAGGCGGTGGGAGAGCGGCTCCTTTCTGAGATCCAGTCACGACTTGGTTTTCTGATCAATGTCGGTCTGCGCTATCTCAGCCTGGACCGCGCAGCCATGAGCCTGTCTGGCGGCGAGGCCCAGCGTATTCGGCTCGCCAGCCAGATCGGTGCGGGACTCACCGGTGTGCTCTATGTGCTTGATGAACCTTCTATTGGGCTACACCCGCGCGACAACGACCGACTCCTGGCCACACTCAAACACCTCAAAGATCTCGGTAACTCGGTATTGATGGTGGAACACGACGAAGAGGCCATTCGCGCGGCCGACTATGTGATTGACCTGGGCCCAGGCGCGGGGGTGCACGGCGGTAGAGTAGTTGCCGCCGGAAAGCCCGAGACGATTCTGGCAACCGCCGGGTCGCTCACGGGGGACTATCTCTCCGGGCGTCGGACCATCCGGCCACCCTCGCCACGCAAGACCCCGCAAGACCGCTGGCTGCGACTCATCGGCGCCACCGGCCATAACCTGAAGAATGTCGATTTTTCGCTCCCCTGCGGGCTGATGACCTGTGTGACCGGTGTCTCAGGCAGCGGAAAATCCACGC
>CAZKWK010000274.1:0-1982 GCA_964556335.1 uncultured Bordetella sp.
GGTGGGGGCGCAAGATACCAGTGCCTATGGCGTTGACCGGAAGTACCGCACCGATTGCGTTGACGGCCGGCCCGTGCGCACGCGCTTTGCCAAGTTGGTGCAAGAACTCTCTCGGCTCGGCGTCTGGGTGCGCCTGCACTATGTCTACCCCTATCCGCATATCGATGAAATTCTGCCGCTCATGGCCGAGGGAAAAGTTCTCCCGTATCTCGATGTGCCGTTTCAGCATGCCCACCCCGATGTCTTAAAGCGCATGAAGCGGCCGGCCTCGGGAGAAAAGAATCTCGAGCGTATTCAGCAATGGCGAAAGGCCGTGCCCGACCTCACCGTGCGCAGCACGTTTATCGCCGGGTTTCCCGGAGAGACAGAGACCGAATTTAACGACCTGCTGCAGTTTTTGTCGGAGGCCCAGATTGATCGCCTGGGATGCTTTGCCTACAGTCCCGTACAGGGTGCCACGGCCAACGAGATTCCCGGTGCACTGGCGCCCGAAGCACGCCAGGAAAGGGCAGACCGCGTCATGGCCCACCAGCAGCCCATCTCCGCGCAGCGTCTTGCACGCTGGGTACGGCGCCGGGCGCAGGTGTTGATCGATGGGGTCGATGAAGAGGAGGGCGTATTAATCGGCCGCACCTGGGGCGATGCCCCCGACATTGACGGCGTGGTGCGCATTCGCCCCGACCCAAACGCGCGGCATCCAGTGCCGGTTGCGGTCGGACGGTTTGCCACAGTCGATATCGTCGACAGTGATGACTACGACCTTGAGGCCGTGATCGTGAAGGCCTAAGAAGGTATCAAGGATCTTGTCAGCGCGAATATTTTTTAAATCAGAGAGGAGAAGACAATGCGTGAAGTGATGGTATTAAGTGCGGTGCGTTCTGCAGTCGGCGGATTCGGCGGCAGCCTGGCGAGCCTTGAGCCCAGCGAACTCGGCGGCCTGGTCATGAAAGAGGCCATCGCCCGATCCAAGGTGAACCCGGAGCAGATCAACTACACCGTGGTGGGCAACTGTATTCCTACCGAGTCACGCTCGCCCTATGTATCCCGGGTGGCCAGCATACAGGCGGGTCTACCCATGAGCTCGGTCGCCCTCACCATCAACCGGCTCTGCGGATCAGCGCTTCAGGCCGTGGTCTCCACCAGCCAGAATATTCTCTTAGGCGACAGCGACTCTGGTGTGGGCGGTGGGGTAGAAGTCATGAGCCGAGGCGGGTACTTGAGCCCTGCGATGCGCACCGGCGCACGCATGGGCGACACCAAGATGATCGACATGATGGTCGCCACCCTCACCGACCCCTTCGGTGTGGGCCATATGGGCATCACCGCAGAGAACCTCGCCACCAAACACGGCCTCACCCGTGAGATGCAAGATGCCTTTGCCTTGGAGTCGCAGAACCGGGCAGCAAAGGCCATCGCAGAGGGGCGTTTTAAGGGCCAGATCGTGCCGATTACCCTCAGTGGCAAAAAGGGCGACGTCATCTTCGATACCGACGAGCATCCCCGCGCGACCACCATGGAGGCGCTCGCAAAGATGAAGCCCGCATTCAAGAAAGACGGCTCCGTCACAGCGGGTAATGCCTCGGGTATTAACGATGCCGCGGCCTTCCTGGTACTCGGTGAGGCGGCGGCTGCCGCCAAGGCCGGATGCACACCCTTAGCCCGCGTCGTCAGTTATGCGGTGGCCGGTGTGCCCAACGAGATCATGGGAGAGGGCCCCATCCCCGCCACGACTATCGCCCTGCAGCGTGCGGGCCTGAAGATCGACCAACTCGATGTCATCGAGTCCAATGAGGCCTTCGCTGCCCAGGCCCTCACGGTCACGAAAGTACTAGGGCTTGATCCTGCAAAGGTGAATGTCAACGGTGGGGCGATCGCGCTTGGCCACCCAGTCGGCGCCACGGGCTCGATCATTGCCACCAAATGTATTCATGAGCTCCACCGGGTCAAGGGCAAGTATGGCTTGACCACCATGTGTATCGGAG
>CAZKWK010000275.1:0-1981 GCA_964556335.1 uncultured Bordetella sp.
TGGTGACGAATGTGTTCGGAAAGCTTCGGGACGAAATCCAGAAGGTGGCCAAGTCGATCGCCGGAATGGAGGAGAAGAAGGTGCGCTGGCCGGCCGATCTGGACCCGCAGCTGGCGGGCGTGACCTACGGCAGCCTGGTTGTGGGTATGCGGGTACCCCGCCCAGGCGACATGGGCGCCGATGGCCAGGCAGTTCTACCCGGGGTGAGCGATGACCTCTATCGCGCGGTGCAGACGGCTGTGCAGAGTCTGCCGGCGATTCCACGCCTGATTCAGGACGGACAGATCAGTGATGCCGTCTACGAGCAGTTCCCTGATCCAGCTGTGCGTGACACAGTGATGGTGGCGGCCAAGCGCTTGGCACCATCTGCCCAGAACAAGGCGATCCGTGAGCTGTTCCTCAGCGGTCCACAGCCCGATGAAAATTTGGGCCCAGCTCAGGCCCTTACAAAGCAGAGCCGCCAGATCATTAGCCGCAGCCTCAACACCCCCAGCAGCCGACGCACGAAGGGCAATGGTGTGTTCGAAGGCGTGGTGCGGGAGGTGGACCTGGATGCCCGTCGCTTTGAGATTCGGGGCCGGGGGGCCAGCAGCGGCATGCGCTGCATCTATGAGCCCCACTACGATGGCGATATCATCGGCCTGCTGAATGCCGCCGTGCGAGTGAAGGGCAGCTACGAGGCCGCAGCCGATGAGCAACCCAGGTTGGTGAGGGTAGATCAGATCACTGTGACCAGACGACCGGGTCAGCAACTGGAGCTGGAGGTCGAGTCCTAATAGAGCTCAGCGACAACTGAGCCGCACCCAAATCGAACATCTACCTCTCAATGAGTGACTTCAGAAGTAATTCTTATCGGAGACTCAAGCTTTTTATTGGCGAGGCAACTGCTCATGCCGCTGGATCTTACATAGCCATAAGCGAAGTCGAACGAATGCATAAAGCCGATGGCGGCTTCGATCCATGGGCTGTGACGGGAGAAAAGCACTCGGTAAAGGTAAATGGCTTGAGATCGGGCTCACTTCTCATAAGCACAATAAGACTGTCTATTGTGGGAATTTATTCTGGCTTTGACTCTTACGTGGATTCATTGAAGCAAGAATTATCTGAACTCAACAACAAGAACTGGGTTCAGCACAACGGCGAATCCAAGATTGACGGAGTTCGAAGAAATCTTATGATAAACGAGGAGGCAAGCCTTGCGTGCGTCGAGCCAGAGCTTGCCTGTCTTGATTACTATAGGCTCATACGCAATGCGGTCGCGCATTGGAGCGACAAAGGATTTGCTGATGCATCGGATTATTATGACTCTCGCAAAGCCGATTTAGATAGGTTCCGATCGGCTTACGGGTTTAGCGAAGCGCCAAATCGCCCCGGCGAGCTAACGTATCACGACATTAAGGCGCTAGCCAGGTGTGTGCTCGGCGTCGGCAAGGCTATTGACAGTCAATTAGATCCCGGAAATGAGAGGCTTGCTGAACTTATTCCCAAGAAACACAGGAATGCTCCGCTCAAAGAAGATCGCTTAAATAACGCCGCGAAAGGATGGCTTCGTAACACCTATGGCGTGAGCGAGAAAAGAGCAATTGACATAATCAAAATTGCGTGTTACAATGCGAAAGGCTTATAAGCTTGTGGCAAAGCGTCCCCCTTCAAGAGCTGTGCTTATTCAAGGCTGTTCAAGGGGAAGTCTCTGGTTCAATTCCAGAATAAGCCAATGAAAAATTTTCCGAATCTGTCGCATCGAGGTGGTCAAGGAGGCGACTTCAGCGGAACGGCTGGCAGTCGCCACGAACGTTCCACACCTGCCTCAGAGGCGACCTGACGAGGCCTGCACGCTGCTGGACACTCTGCTGTAGCTGCTCCCGAGCACCCGGAGGCCTTCTGAACCTGTGAATGCTCGCCAGCGGATGTGTCTTGATGGAGGAGGCCCGGCAGCTGGAGCGACCTGGCCCTGGCCTGCCTGATCCACGTGGGCATGTAG
>CAZKWK010000276.1:0-1981 GCA_964556335.1 uncultured Bordetella sp.
CTGCAGACCGCTATTTTCAGGAAGGCGACAGCCCGAGTGCGGAGAAGCTGGTTCCGGAAGGCATTGAGGGGCGTGTGCCTTATAAGGGAAGCGTACGGGCGATCTTGTATCAACTCGCGGGCGGTGTGCGGGCCAGCATGGGCTACTGCGGCTGTGCAAGTATTGAGGCGCTACACGAGAAGGCTCAGTTCGTAGAAATTACCAACGCCGGCATTCGTGAATCGCACGTGCATGACGTGCAGATCACCAAAGAAGCGCCCAACTATCGGGCCGACTAGTCTGCGCATGCAGACAGTAAACGGAAAAACGGGAAAAACGTGCGGGCCGTAGAACACGACAAGATTCTTATTCTCGACTTTGGGTCGCAGGTGACCCAACTCATCGCGCGGCGGGTGCGTGAGGCCCATGTCTATTGTGAGGTGCACCCCTGCGATGTTTCTGATGAATGGATTGCAGCCTATGCTGCCGATGGCCACCTGAAGGGGGTCATTCTCTCGGGCAGTCACGCCAGTGTCTACGAAGAATCGACCGATGCCGCACCCGATCAGGTGTTTCGGCTTGGTGTTCCCGTCTTGGGTATCTGCTACGGCATGCAGACCATGGCCCAGCAGCTTGGGGGAGCGGTTGAGAGCGGACAGACGCGAGAGTTTGGCTATGCCGAGGTACGGGCCCGTGGTCATACCGCCTTGCTGAAAGACATCGCCGACTTCACCACGGCCGACGGCCACGGAATGCTGAAGGTCTGGATGAGCCACGGTGACAAGGTGACGCAGCTGCCTTCTGGCTTCAAGCTCATGGCCTCTACCGACAGCTGCCCCATCGCAGGCATGGCCGATGAGGCACGCCAGTTTTATGGCGTGCAGTTTCACCCTGAGGTGACGCATACCGTGCAGGGCCGGGCAATTCTCGAGCGCTTTGTATTGGGCATATGCGGGGGGCGACCTGATTGGGTGATGAAAGACCATGTGGCCGAGGCCATCGACCGCATTCGTACCCAGGTGGGTGACGAAGAAGTCATTCTCGGGCTCTCCGGTGGGGTCGACTCTTCGGTTGCGGCGGCCCTTATTCATCGCGCCATTGGCGATCAGCTGACCTGTGTCTTTGTGGACCATGGTCTGCTGCGACTCAATGAAGGCGATATGGTCATGGAGATGTTTCAGGGGCGCCTGCAGGCCAGGGTGATTCGGGTCGATGCCAGTGGGCTCTTTCTCTCACGCCTCGCGGGTGTCGAAGACCCCGAGCAGAAGCGAAAGATCATTGGTGGGCTCTTCGTGGATGTCTTTAAAGACGAGGCGGCGAGGCTTAAGGCCTCGGGCGTCGGCCATAAGGGCGCGACCTTTCTGGCCCAGGGCACGATCTACCCCGATGTCATTGAAAGCGGTGGTGCGAAAAGCAAAAAGGCCGTCACGATTAAGAGCCACCACAATGTAGGGGGGCTGCCCGAGCAGCTGGGCCTCAAGCTTCTTGAGCCGTTGCGAGACCTCTTCAAAGACGAGGTGCGCGAGTTGGGTGTGGCCTTGGGCCTGCCCCGCGAGATGGTCTATCGGCATCCGTTTCCGGGCCCGGGGCTTGGTGTACGGATTCTTGGTGAGATCACGCCCGAGTTTGTGGCTTTGCTGCAGCGGGCAGACGATATCTTTATTCAGACTCTGCGCAAGACCATGGCAACGCCTGAAGACCAGGCCGCGGGCCTGTGTACCGCCGATGCGATTGGCAAGTCGTGGTATGACCTCACCAGCCAGGCCTTTGCCGTCTTTCTACCCGTGCGATCCGTCGGGGTCATGGGCGATGGGCGCACCTACGATTATGTGGTCGCTTTGCGGGCGGTGGTAACCAGCGACTTCATGACCGCACAGTGGGCCGCTTTACCGCATCGGCTGCTCTCTGAAGCCTCCAACCACATCATCAACGAGGTACGCGGCATTAACCGCGTGGTCTACGATATTTCGAGCAAGCCCCCCGCGACGATTGAGTGGGAGTA
>CAZKWK010000277.1:0-1972 GCA_964556335.1 uncultured Bordetella sp.
CGACGATGCTCAGGTCGTCGGCAAAGTGCCGGTCGCCATGGAGCTCGACAAAGTCGGTGAAGATGTCCCGGATGTAGTCCAGGGTATAGGGTCGCTCGGCGTGGCGGGCGATCTTGGTGATCTGCCAGGGCGTAAGGTCGCTGTAGATGTCCTTGGTCAGCTGCAGACTCTTCTTGGACAACTGCTCGATCTCGGAGGAGATGTCCACCGCGGATTCGGTCTGAACGTAGCGCAGCTCTTCGATCTTTTCTTCGAGATCGGCAATCGGCTGCTCAAAATCGAGAAAGACTTTCTTGGCCATGTCCTGTTCCTTCTTGTGCTCTCGCGCCGACCCTACCCCCGGCGGCACCCGAGGGGCCCGGCCTAGTAGTCCACCGGCAGGGGGTCGAGCGAGCGCCAAATATACCAAGTTGCCACGGTGCAGTATGGCGCCCAGGCCATGGCCACCTCGCGGGCCTCGCTGCGGCTGACCGACTCGCCCGAAAAATAATTCTGGCTGATGCCATTGATCAACCCGATATCGTCGAGCGGCAGGACGTTAGGCCGCATCAGGTGAAAAATGAGAAACATCTCAGCAGTCCAGCGGCCGATGCCGCGTATGGCCACCAGCTCCTCGATGATGGCCTCATCGCCCATCGCCTCCCAGGCTTTGACATGCACGGCGCCCGAATCAAAGTGGAGGGCCAGATCGACCAGGTATTCGATTTTGCGGGCGGACAGCCCGGCCGCCCGCATGTCGTCGACCTTGAGCTTGAGCACGTTACGCGGCGTCATTTGGCGGGGCAGCTTGGCAAAGCGATCCCAGACGCTCTGCGCAGCCTTCACTGAAATCTGCTGGCCGACGATGCTGCGGGCCAGGGTGATGAACGCATCGCCGCGTGACTGCAGGCAAGCCTGACCAAACTGGGGGATCAGGCGCTTCATGACCCGATCGCGCTTGACCAGATGGGCGCAAGCCTCTTGCCAGTAATCGGGCACCGTGATGCTCACGGGTGCGGCCTGGGTCATCTCGGTACTGGCCGGTCCCGTTTTGGCCAGGGTTTTCATGAAACCGCTTCCCAGGTGGTGCCCGCAGGGGAATCTTTCAGCACGATGCCACGCGCCAACAAGTCCTGTCGGATCTGGTCGGCCAAGGCGAAGTCGCGCCCCGCCTTGGCTGCGGCCCGACGCGCCACCAGCTGGTCAATTTCCTGCGGCGAGACCTGCACCCCGGCCTTGAGAAACGCCGCGGGATCGCCCTGCAAAAGTCCGAGGGCGGCGCCCAGCGCGCGCAAGCGCCCCGCCTCCCGGGGCGGCCTGCTGCGTTTGACTTCACTGGCCAGATCGAAAAGCCCCGCCACCGCCTCGGGTGTGCCGAAGTCTTCGTCCATCGCCGCCTTGAAGCGGGCGGCCGTGGGGTGCGACCAGTCCACCTGCACCGGTTCGGGCTTGACCAGATCGAGCGCGGTGTACAGGCGCTTGAGGGCGCTGCGGGCATCATCGAGATGGGCGTCGCTGTAGTTCAGCGGGCTGCGGTAGTGCGTGCGCACCATGAAAAACCGCACCGTTTCCGCGTCGTAGCGCTGCAAGACATCGCGAATAGTGAAAAAGTTGCCCAACGATTTAGACATCTTTTCGTTGTCCACCCGCACAAATCCGTTGTGCATCCAGAAGCGAGCCAGCGGCTTGCCGCTGACGCCCTCACTCTGCGCAATTTCGTTTTCATGATGGGGAAACTGCAAGTCGGCCCCACCCCCGTGAATGTCAAAGCTCTCGCCCAGGGTCTGGCAACTCATGGCCGAGCACTCAATATGCCAACCCGGCCGCCCCAGGCCGTAGGCACTGGGCCATTTGGCCTCTTGGGGCTCATCAGCCTTGGCCGACTTCCACAGCACGAAGTCCAGGGGATCGTGTTTACCGTCGCCCACCGCAACCCGCTCGCCGGCGCGCAGTTCGTCAATGGACTTGCCCGAGAGCTTGCCGTAGCCGGGGA
>CAZKWK010000278.1:0-1966 GCA_964556335.1 uncultured Bordetella sp.
TGCCGCCGGCCTGGAACTGTTCGATGCGTTGGCGTACAGCAGCCTTCACGCGGGGCTCGAGATCTTCCCAGTACTGAACTCCGTTTTCTGGTTTCTGCTCAGGACGGGGACGGCAGACAAGAAAGATTGTGCTGTTGGCGGCCGACTTGTCCTTAATGTGTAGGGACCCCTCTGATTCTGAATTGATCGGCCAAGAAGCGGTGATGGCGAAACCTGCATCAATCAACCCCTTGGTAAGAGCATCCCAGGCACCGGTGGCTTTGTGCGTAAACATCAACGTCATCACGCCATCATCCTTGAGGAGACGTCGACATTCGGAGAAGATCTCGGCCATCTTTTGCTGATAATCGAGACCAGCCATCGCTTTGGCTAAGCCCTTTTTCTCGCCGCCATACCTGTGGCGCGCCGGATTCGCAACCGCTTCATTTTCCTTATCAGTCAAAACCGCCGTGAACAATTCGGGGTAGATCAAGCCAGCCGTGCGTCTTAGCCAGACATAGAAGAAGTCACTTAGCTCCGCATACATCACATTATCGTAATAAGGTGGGTCCATCACTACCGCATCAACGGAGCCACTCTGGATATGAGCTAAGGTATCTCCGGAGCCACACGAAATAGCGACTGGCGTTTCTGGTCGCGGACATTCACCCAATAGCGGGCTAGCAAAGAGTGGGCCGGGTTCTGAATGCTGAGACGAGCTACGCGGATTGATCAGCTCGACGAGCTCTCCAATGCACTTGGCTACTTGACGGAAAATCCAGTCATAATTTAGTCCCTTTGTGAGTGGGGCCATCTCGGCATATGACCATTTGACAGGGAAAGCGTGTTGGCGAAAAGTACGGTCTATTACTTCTCGATTTGCATGCCACGTGACGCATCTTGAGTTGTAATCAAGATGCTTGTCGAGGCCGATGCAGAGATAGGCAAGGGCGGCTCTTGTTGTATCGCTTATTCCCTGCTCCGAAGCCATTTTCTCGCGTAGCAGTTGCCGAAAGACTTCGGAGCTAATCCCATGGCACAGAAGCTGCCGAGGAGAGAAAAAGCTGGTCCACTTCTTGATGCCATACAAATGCAGTGGCCAGCGAATGTTCGTTTCATACCCAAATGGAATCTCTTCACTTGGTACCAGATCAAGCGCCTCCCATTCTGGAATCTTGGCCGCCAAAGAAGCCGCAATTACGGCATCATTGTCATCGCTTTCTTGCGGCGCCCGATAGCTTCGCTCCCATTTAATTTTTGGGTTGGATGGCTTTTTCTTTGTAGCTTTGGTGTAGCCTGTAATGATCTCTTTCTTGAAAACCACTGCGAATAACTGCTCGCCCATGCCCCCAGACTGGGCCTGGGCTTTTACCTGATCGCCCTCAATCACGCGGCCACAGTCAGGATATGGGCAGATGGCGTCACCACCCTTTACGGTAGGGTCGCTGTGTTGCTGGGCACTGCCCACAATCTCGAAGCTGCAATGTCTTTGGGAATCACCCGGACCACCCCCTAGGTGCGGGACAACCTTCACGCCCCTGCCATCGGGGGCCAGCTTCCAGTTCGGCGAGAGAGGAACTTTGCCTGCGCAATAAGGGCAATGGATGGTTCGTGCCCACAGATAGTTAGTGGAAATGCAGTTTGGTTCAGGTTCTTCTGGGTAGTACGCCGCCAATAGCTCGTCACGGCGCTTCACGAATTCACCTGCTAATCGCTTGAACTCTTCAAGTACAGAAGAGCCATACTTCGCTGGCCACTCATAGGTGGCCTTCTGCACCAAGACTGCCACCGGGTTTATGTCGTTGGCATAGGTGTTGCAGCCCAGGCGCAGAGCCTCGAAGGGGATTGCCCCGCCGCCTGCCGTGGGGTCAAGCACAGTGGGCTGTGTGATGCCAAGTTTGTGCGCTTCTTCAAGCATCCATAACTCTTCTTGCTCGCTGGGCTTATACGTGAAAGCCCGTTTGTAGCTGTAGGCCTCGCCCTCAAA
>CAZKWK010000279.1:0-1966 GCA_964556335.1 uncultured Bordetella sp.
AAAGCCGCGAAGACATTTAAGACTCCTTCATTGGGCTATGCGTAACCTCAAGCCGAAACCGCACCCATTGGGCATCGGGCTCATAGACCACCCTTCCCCCCAGGGTCTTGGCGAGCCCCTGGATCATATAGAGCCCGAGGCCGGACCCACTGCGGTGGCTCGCAGTCGGGCTACGGTAGTACTTCTCGAAGACCTTCTGCCGATCTGGCCAGCCCGCATGTCCGGGGCGATTCGATACGGTAATACTCCATTTGTTTGCAGCATTCACAGGATCGATAATGATCCGCACTGGGGTATCGGCAGCACTGTACTTCAGAGCATTGTCCAGTAGATTACGCAGAATCACCTGCAAGAGGTATGGATCGGTACGTGTCTTGAGCGATTGCCCTTCGGCATGGACGAGTTCAATGCGCCCATAGCCGAGTATGGTCTTTCGAAGATCATCGACAAGCGTCACCACCTCGCAGTTGGCCATGTGCACCTCGATCGCACCGTCTTCCACCTGACTGGTCTGCACGGTGCGCTCGACCACATGGGCCATGTCGGTGACGGAGGATTGGATACGCTCAGCTGTCTTTTCAGGAATCTCACGGTCCATCAGTAGCATGCGCATGGTGGCCAGTGGCGTCTTGAGTTCATGGCCCAGCATCGCGAGAAGACGCTCGCGCTCCAGCCGACTCTTTCGCTCCTGCTCTGCGCGCAGCCGCTGATTGCCTGCCTCTGAGGCGAGGGCTGTCTGTCGGCGCAAGAGAATAAGCCCACGGTAGTACAAGACGCTCACCATGAGCATCCCGGAGGTGAGGGCATAGAAGAGCACGATATAGAGGCTAATCTCCGCACCTGGCAGGAGGCCCAAGGCAGGCAGCGCGGTCATGAGGGTGAACAAACAAGAGATTGCAAAAAATCCTACGACCACAAACCTTGGCAGCTGGGCCTGCGGCGCATCGTTGCCCTGGGGGCGCACCACGGCTTGAGGTACCAACAGAGAGAGGGCGAGCACCGTGATCGGCACGATGAGCACCATCGCCATATTCACGGCCAATATAGGACGCACGATGCCGAACAACATGAGCAGCATGAGTCCGGCATAGCTGATGAGTATGAGCTGCTCCGCTTTGCGATACCAGGCATAGTCAGAGATCTCTTTGAGCAGTTGCACACAGAAAAACATGACTGCGCCCGTGGCCGCTACAGCGGGCAGGCTCGTAGAGAAATCAATCCAGGCACTGCTGAGCTGGTCCGACAAATCGAATCGAACGTACCCAAGCATGCCCAGGCTAAAGACAAAGGTACAGGCCTGAAACACGACAAAGGTTACCAAGAGGACATTCGGTCGTGAAAGTACTTGTACTAAGCCCCAGAGCAAGAAGACGCCAATGATGGTGAGGTAGATCGCCCCGAGATGGTCAAGGCGGCTGGTGTCGCGGCGTAGTTCGTTACCCGTGAGTACCTCAAAATGGGCCAGTCGTGTGCTCGTAGAGGCCAGTCGAACAAAAATATCTCGCGCGGAGGATCCTGCCGATAGGCGCACCACAAAAGTGGTGGCAGGCTCCGAGTTCTTGGCCAGGGGAACCCGGTCACCCGTCAACATAGGGGAATCAAATCCTATGAGAGGGTCGTAAATTTGCAGGTCGTCGAGGTAGGCCGGACGTATTCTCAGATAAAGCGGAGTCTCCGAAGACGCACCAGACAATGACGGGTCGATGCGCAGTCGAATCCAGACAGGCGCCGCCCCATAGCCTTGCGACAAGACGCCCGTAAAAGGAACAAACGATGCATCGCGTATCGATTCGATAGTCTTAAGGCTGCTGCGGTCTTCGAAAAACGCGCGTGAGACGATGTGGTCTTGTGCCCTAGCGGGCAATGTGACAAAGAGCGCCAGAGCGGCCCAGACCAGCCAGCCACACCATGGGGGACGACTAGTGCGGCGCAAAGAGTGTCTCCACACGGTCTAGGGCCTCCTGCA
>CAZKWK010000280.1:0-1962 GCA_964556335.1 uncultured Bordetella sp.
ATTCGCAAGCGCAATGTCTTCCTCTAGCACGGGGCCATGCCCGCACCACTCGGCATTGCGCTGCCCAAGAATGAGGGCGTTATCAGCAAGATGCAGCAAATAAGGCGTACGGTCCATTACATGTGCCCCACTTCGTCGGGAATTTCGTAGAAGGTCGGGTGCCGATAGAACTTGTCGGCGCTCGGATCAAAGAGTTCGCCCTTCTCATCAGGCCGGTTGGCCACAATCTGAGACGACTGCACGACCCAGATGCTTACGCCCTCTTGCCGTCGGGTGTAGACGTCTCGGGCCATATCGAGGGCCTGACGGGCATCGGCAGCATGCAGGCTTCCGCAGTGCTTATGTTCCAAACCCTGTTTGCTGCGTACAAAGACTTCCCAGAGGGGCCAGTCTTTGAGTTGCTTGGTGTTCTCGTTCATGCGGCCTCCTTCATGGCACGTTGACGTTGCTTCTCGGCATAGGCCACCGCAGCATCGCGCACCCATTGGCCGTTCTCATGGGCTCGTACCCGGGTGGCGAGCCGCTCGCGGTTGCAGGGCCCATGGCCGTTGACGGTCTGCCAGAACTCGGCCCAGTCGATCTGGCCATAGTCGTAGTGGCCCCGTGTCTCGTTCCATTTGAGATCGGGATCGGGCAGGCGCACCCCCAACACTTCGGCCTGCGGCACGGTGGCATCGACAAACTTCTGGCGCAGGTCGTCATTGCTGATACGTTTGATGCCCCAGCGCATGCCCTGGGCACTGTGCAGGCTGTCGCTGTCGGGCGGGCCAAACATGGCCAGGCACTTCCACCACCAGCGATTCACGGCGTCTTGCACCATATCGCGCTGGGCCTGGGTACCCTTCATCATCGAAAGCAGGGCCTCGTAGCCCTGACGCTGATGAAACGACTCTTCTTTGCAGATGCGTACCATGGCCCGGGCGTAGGGCCCGTAAGAACAGCGGCAGAGCGGGATCTGATTCATGATGGCCGCGCCGTCGACCAGCCAACCGATCACACCGATATCTGCCCAGGTGAGCGTGGGGTAGTTAAAAATCGAGCTGTATTTGGCTTTACCGGTGTGCAGGGCATCAAGAAGCTCCTCCCGACTCGTGCCCAGGGTTTCTGCTGCCGAGTAGAGGTAGAGGCCATGACCGCCCTCATCTTGTACCTTGGCAATGAGAATAGCCTTACGCTTCAGTGAAGGCGCCCGGAGAATCCAGTTGCCTTCGGGCAGCATGCCCACGATCTCGCTGTGGGCATGCTGGCTAATCTGGCGTACGAGTGTCTTGCGATAGGCCTCTGGCATAAAGTCTTGCGGCTCAATGCGGCCATCGGCATCAATCTTCGCCTCAAATGCCGCATTGCGAGCAGCCTCGTCGGCAGACGATGCACCAACAGACTTCAAGGCGGTGGGGTCGGTGGTAAATGACTGGGTATACATAAGCGATATCCTTTCTGAAAGCCTAAAAAGAGTCGGGGGCTGGCACCTTGCGCTGTATCAAAGACTACGAAGAAGACGAGGGCACCCAGGCAGCCGAGCGCTTCTCGAGAAATGCGGCAAAGCCTTCTTTGGCCTCAGGCGTTGCCCGTAGGGCTGCAATACGACGAGCCGTCTCCGCACTCACAGCCTCGGCGATCGGCTGGCCGACAACGGCACGGATCAGGTCTTTGGAGGCCTTCTGGGCCAAGGGCCCGCCGATGAGGATGGCCTGCACCATCTCATCGATCTTGGCATCGATGGCATCGAGCGGGGCAACTTCGTGCACCAGCCCAATCTCACAAGCACGCGTAGCAGAGATACGTTCAGCGGTCTGAAAGTACCGGTACGCCTGGCGCGGCCCGATCGCGCGCAGCACATAAGGACTAATCACCGAGGGCATGATGCCGAACTTGACTTCGGAGGTGGCGAAGAATGCGTTGTCCGCCGCCACCGCCATGTCGCAGGCCGCGGTGAGACCGGTACCGCCGCCTAGGGCGGCA
>CAZKWK010000281.1:0-1943 GCA_964556335.1 uncultured Bordetella sp.
CCAATGTATTTGTCGAGCGTCCCGCCATGGTCGCGGATGACCTTACTCATGCTCGTGAGGTATTCGTTAATGAAGCTTGCGAGCTCGGTGGGGGAGAGTTGCTCCGAGATGGAGGTAAAGCCGCGCACGTCAGAGAAGAGAACGGTGAGGTTCTCGCGACGGCCTTGCATGCTGTACTGCTCGGGGTTCTCAGCCATCTGGGCCACGAGCTCCGGGGGCACATACTGACCAAAGAGTTCGGTGAACTGACGTTTCGATCGCGCTTCGACGAAGAATCCGTAGGCCATGTTCAGAATAAAGAGGCATCCGACCAAGAGGGCCATGCCTGCAAGGTGGGCCACAAGGCCCGCCTGCCAGAGAAGCTCAGCAGAGACAAAAAGCGTCGCAAGGGCCAGTACCGTGGCACCTGCCGACCAACCCGGCGAGAGCCAGGGCAGGAGCGCCAAGAAGAGAATGCCCAGAGCAAAAAACGCAAGGAGCTCGGTGCCAATGAGCCACTGGGGACGATGGTGCATGTCTGCCTTTGTATCGGCATTGAGCAGCGCCGCTACCACATTGGCGTGGATTTCTACCCCAGGGTAGATACCGCTCACGGGTGTTGCGCGCAGGTCGACAAGACCGGGCGCGGTGGTTCCTACCATCACGATTTTGTCTTTGAGCGCGGTCGGGTCGATTTTCTTTTCTAGGAGGTCGAGCATGGAGTAGTAGGCGATACTGCCTGCGGGCCCCTTATAGGGCACGAACATGTTCGACCCGGCGTCGACGGGTAGAAGGCGGTTGCCAACCTGAAGGTATTCCAGGGGGCCAGTGGATTCGCCGTTGGCGGCAAAGGCCTGAATGCCGGGAAGGCGCAGGGCCTTGCCAGGTGGTGTGTCTTGCAGGGCCCAATAGAGCCGCAGCGTGGCGAGGGCCAGTGATTCGTAGTAGTCGCCGTCGTACTCCACCAGGGCGGGCACACGGCGCACGATGCCATCGATGTCGACAATGGGGTTGAAATGCCCGCCTACCAGGGCCGCATCTGCAAACTGCGGCAGGTTGGCGCCATAGCCCTGCCAGCGGGGAAATGCGGTGGCAAGGCCATCGAGATCGCCTCTGAGCAGCACCGGGGCGGGTAGACCTCCGGTCTTTCCGGCATCGGTGGAAGAGGTGAAGTAATAGCCCATGACGATGGGCCGCGCGGAGATGGTGGCCTCAAACCGGCCGTCGTAGTCGAGTTCGGGTGCGAGTGTTGCGAGGCTCTGGCTAAAGGCGGTGTTGCCCTTGAGCGGCCCCGCAGCGAGTCTGTTTAAGGTCTGTAGACCCGAGCTGAGGTCGGGCTCTGAGAAGACCACGTCGAACGAGAGCACCGCGATGTTGTAGTCACCAAAGAGCCGATCGACGAGCACAGACATCTTGTCGCGGCTCCAGGGCCAGCGCCCGAGGGCCTCGGAGGCAAGGCTCTTCTCATCGATATCCAGAATAACCACGCGCGGGTCAGGTGACTGCTTACCCAGGTCGGACCGCACCTGGGTGTCGTAGACCGTGTTATCGAGTTCGTCGAGCAGGGGCAGATGCCAGAGGTGCAGCGCATGTCCCCAGAAAACCAGCGCAAGCAGTAGGCCAAGCCCAGCGCGGAGGAGCGCATGGCGGGCGCGGGGGGTGAGGGAGGCAAAGGGGGAGAGAGTGGGCAAGGGGTGGCTTACTTTGATGGTTTTTGGACGGATTGATTGTGCTCTCGGTTTTTATAGTGCAGCAACCTCGGCTGGGCTACAATGTAGCTCACCAAGAAATGCTCAGGAGTAAGTTTCATGCCTAGTAGCACGGTTGTTCGTGCACGCATTGACGAGGGGGTGAAGCAAGAGGCCGCCGCCGTGCTCGGCGCGATGGGATTAACCGTGTCCGATGCCTTTAGGCTCTTGCTGACTCGGGTTGCCCATGAAAAGGCGCTGCCTTTTGAGCCCCTC
>CAZKWK010000282.1:0-1936 GCA_964556335.1 uncultured Bordetella sp.
CACATCAAACATGCCATTGGCCAGTGCCATCACACTGCCGGCCACCATGAAATCGGCCCCCCTTTGACGCCAAAGCCCGGAATCGAGTTGCGAGCTCTCGTCAAGCGCCAGACCGCTGGCATCGATGGAACGGAACAACCCACTGCGCTCAAGATCGGCCCGCACAATCGCGCTGACTCTCTGCGGCGCCGATTCTTCAGCCCTGAAGGACACCAGAGCGATAGGCAGCTGCGCCATGCCCAGGCCGGAGACTTCGACACGAAACTGGGCGCGAGCGGCCGCACTGCAAGCCAGTCCTATCAAACCAACGGCCCGCAGCCAAGAGCGTCTTTGCATGTTCGCGAAAGTCAGTCTACCGAAGAGAGGTTGAATCACGATTTCGACTCAAACAATAAAGCTCAAAATACTTCCCAAAAGAGGCTTGCGCCTGCATAGTGCACACGGCGAGCCCCATGGATCCGTCAAGAAAGCCCAGACGAAAAAAATAACTTCTGACAAAAGCGAACATACCCGAGAGAATAGCGCGCGACATCGAAGCGGACTGACCGGCAGCATGCCTCTGACACGCCCACTCCCTACTGTACTGCCTGAGCTTGCGCCAGTAGTGATCGGGTGTGGGATAACTGTAATGCAATAGGTGATGACGGAGCCTGATTACCCGGACTTGCGGATCATTAAGCCGCAACGACTCGTGCACCAGATCGTCCGTAAACCGAGCCTGCCCACGGCGGAACAGCCTGAGCACGTAATCAGGACTCCAACCACAATGCGCTATCCAAACACCGCAAAACTGCGTGCGGCGAGGAATTTCAAAGGCCACCGATTGATTGGCGTAGTTGATCAGTGCCTGCTGAATTTCTGCAGCCAGCTCTGGGGGGACCCTCTCATCTGCATCCAAAGACAAGATCCAATGCCCCGTCGCCTGGTCGAGCGCTCTGTTCTTCTGCGGACCAAAGCCGGGCCAATCGGCGGTGACACGCACTTGAGCTCCCTGATTGCGGGCCAGTTCAACCGTCTCATCGGTACTGCTGGAATCAACAACGACCATCTGACTCGCGAAGCGGGCCGAAGCCAGGCAAGGCACGATGTTGTCCGCCTCATTCTTAGTAATGACGACAAGGCTCAGGGTCTGCATTTTTTTAATGGGCGCTCAGCTCGTAGCCAACACGCATGAGACCGATGAGTCTTCATTGAAAAGTCAGCTCAAAGCGGGGAGGGTTGACCATGCGCCGAAGTCTCTCGGTACCGCTGGCTGATCAACCAGGCCAGCATAACGATATAGATGTGCCCTGGCGTGAAATCGAGCAGCCATGAATTGAGAAGCGATCCGACCGCGAAGGTCAGTACCAGCCCGCGCAACGCCCGTTCTCGAACATCGCCCAATCCGCGGGCGCAGAGAGGAATCGCAAGCCAAGCCAGGAAAGAAATCAAACCCAAAATGCCGGTTCCAATCCAGAGCATGAGGTATTCGTTGTGCAAATTGGACGGGCGAGCATGAGTCGGAGATGCGTAATCAACCCAACGCGGATCCGCCTCGGCTTTTGCGCGCACCGTCGCCTCATACGCCTTCGGTATTCCACTCAGACCAACGCCCCACCAAGGCTGGGACATTGCAATTTCCAACCCACTTTCATAGAACTGTTTGCGCAGTCCCGATGAAGTGACTTCCACCTTGCCAGAAGACGCAGCAAAGATCGACAGGGAATCTTCCATCCGATTTTGCACTGACTTGGACATCAAGGCCAGAACGATTAAGCCGATAGGCATCGCCGCGGCAAGCAGCCACCGCATTCGTCGACTCGCGAGCATCCAGCCCCCCAGAGCAGCAAGAACGACTACCAGCATGTGCGCCGTACGCCCTTGCATGGCAAACAGAATGGTCAGCACAAGAAAAACACTCATGCCCCGCAGAAGCCAGGGACGTTTTGAATCATAT
>CAZKWK010000283.1:0-937 GCA_964556335.1 uncultured Bordetella sp.
TTATCTCTAGATGACAGCTTGTGATGAGTTTAACTAGTAGAATGCTAGCAACAAAATAATTTCACACATTGTTCACATATTTTTTAGTTAAATAGATCAGGGTCTGTTTTTCTGATTACTTTTATTGTTATGACAAAATAAAGTACAACTCAAGAATCAACTCAACAATCAACTAGACAAAAGTGAGACATCACTCCACTCTTTTAGAGAAGATGTGAAAAAAGAGAGCCATGGAAAAATCCATATAAAGCCAGAAAAGAGATCCCATCCCCAAGCACAGATCCCATCCCCAAGTGCAGATCCCACCACCAAGTGCAGAAATTATTTTAATACTGTTTGTTGTGTCATTTGTCCCCCCCCCATTTACAGACCACTGAGAAATGAGAAAGTACAAAACTTAAAGTGAAAGCATACGTTTTGGAAACTATAAATATTGTTAAAAGAAAAAGGACAGTCAAAAACTTACCAGCCCATGACAAGGAGAAGAACAAGATATGTGAACAGCTTTTTTAATGATGAAAGAAGGAAGGGGGAAAAGCACACAAGGACAAACCTTCCATGTATTTTTTGTGTCCACTGAAAAAGGTACCTCTCTTCATGAGGGTCCCTTCATGGTGGAGTTTTGGCTGTGGCAGAAGTGACAGCTGCACTTGCTGGAGGTATACGTAGGCGTTGCTGTCTTCGGAGGCACAGTTTAAGGCTGTGCCATTTTTTATGGCACTGTTTTGGACGGTGCTATAGTAGACAGCGCCATCATAGGCGGCACCATCGCATGCAGCATCATTGTAGGTCACACCATCGTAGGCGGTGCCATCTAGATGGGACAATCTAAAGTGGCACCATCAAAGGCGGCACCATCATAGGCAGTGCCAGGCTGCACAACTGTCAGGGGTGACTTCATACGGAGTGCCTGCGCAGGGACAGGGGCACACAAATT
>CAZKWK010000283.1:947-1935 GCA_964556335.1 uncultured Bordetella sp.
AAATTAGGGGGGCGGCCACAGATTCAGGGATGGCAAAGATGGAGGTGGGGGTAGTGTTGGATGCTGTTGCTGTGACGATTTACAGCCACCTGTCAACTACTGTATCATGGTGGTTTCTGGATGTATAGCAGTGCTGTATGTGCCTGTGTGTCTGTGATTGACACACAGACTTTGCCCTTGAAGTACTGGGAATAAGTAGATTTTGGTGTCACAGACAGGCAGCCCTTCTTATTTTGTTAGCCAAATTTTGGTAGATAATATTACTCTGAGCTCTACCTAAGTAGCTGCATGCTTATATTCTTATGATTGAAAACACATGATGTATTAGAAAAATCTAGGTAGCATCATGGTGGGAACTGGTACTTAGAAAAAAATTACCTTGGTAGTATTTTGAAAATAATGTGATCATATCTGATTTGGGCACTACCCTCAGAACTACCAATATTTACCTGCTGTGATAAAAACAAGTAAAACATATCAGATTTAAAGGTCTAATAAAAAGTTAAAATAGCTAGAGAGATGAAAAAATTTGCGGAGATTTTTATCTCTAGATGACAGCTTGTGATGAGTTTAACTAGTAGAATGCTAGCAACAAATTAATTTCATACATTGCTCACATATTTTTTAGTTATATAGAATAAGGATCTGTTTTTATGTTTACTTTGATTGTTTTGACAAAATAAAGTACAACTCAACAATTAACTCAACCATCAACTAGACAAAAAGGAGACATCACTCCACTCTTTTAGAGAAGATGTGGAAAAAAGAGAGCCATGAAAAAATCAATATATCCCCAAGTGCAGATCCCACCCCCAAGTGCAGAAATTATTGTGAAATGGTTTGTTTGACCTAAGCCGGTTGGAAGTGAAATTATTTACATAGGAAAAAAATGGCAGGATGTAAAAATCTCTTGTTGTCGATTAATAATTGGACATTATGAGCTTAATATCTACTCAAAAATGATAATTGATGATCATCAATTATCATG
>CAZKWK010000284.1:0-1928 GCA_964556335.1 uncultured Bordetella sp.
GGCGACCTCACACCCCCTTGTCAGCTGAACAACCTGCTGGGACTACACATCTAGCCAATTATCCAATTAAGGCGCCAATACATTAAGTGCAGATGTAGAACCATAGCCAGCCGCAAGCCCCTCACTACGCAGGCTAAATTATTAATTTCCACCCAGCCAACTAGTATATTATTGTATAATGCCTCAAGCCACCCATTCAATTGTTCCTCCCGTCCAATGATAAGTCGACGGACGCCCAATTGCCCAGGGCCAGAAGAGCCTTAGGCTTGAAGCAGAATAATGACTCTTGCCAGATACATGACTAACTTACGCCTATGCACATAGCTATAAAGCAGAGGTCGCAATTCCCTACTTCAGCGTTCCCGGCGTTACCAAAGTCGCATTCTATTCAGCCTGTACATCATGCTCCCAGTCCATTACTCTCAATGCAGCGTTTGAGATTCGGAACAGGCGAGAAAGCGGGCACTATATACGAGAAGATATTTGAGTCGCTACCAAGATCCTTAAAGATATCCTCCAAGTCGCGCTCCTCACCGTTACAAGCCTTTAGATAGGTTTCCTTGTGCTTTTCTGACAGGATGAAGACATTGATGACAAATTTATATCTGAGCCTGTAGAGGAGGCTTTGCCCGAGCGCGAGCTTGATGCCATCAAGAGAATCGCTAAGATACTTAATCTCAATTGCAATGCCATCTTCGTTAATCGTCAAGTCTGGGCGATGGCGCTTGCCAAAGCAGTATACACTCTTTACAATCGTTTCCTGATCGGTCTGAGAGTAGATCTTGCCTTTAAGCCTGTCAGAATGAGCGGCAAGAGCCTGAGTAAATGCAAATTCAAACTCTCTTTCGGTATTTGCCGTAAGAGCAAAGCTCATCCTCCTGATGATCTGATCTATTGCGATAACATCATCCCAAACAGACCCCCGACGGATGCCTTTCTCAAATCCCATAGCCATATCAGCGCAAAGACGGAACTATTATATCAACGCACAGACAAGCTAGGCCGATTCTGTTCCAATGGCAGCGGAGGTATTAAGACTCATCTAAAAAGGATCAACGGTCAATCAGCCGAGCCCTATCAAGTCGAGCATATTCCCTGCAATCTTGGGAAATGAATCGGTCAGGGGGCAGACTTTTATGGTTGCATACTCCGTTTTCTGCTTGCGGCCTACGGCGCAGCGCAGGATAACTCTGTGTGGTCAGCACTAGAGCCACTGCTGCAAGGAGAGACAGTTCTTGAAGCGGGGGAGTATTCGTTCATTCTCCTGATCACGGTGCTGGTGGCGTCGATTCAGGCTTGTGCGCTGCTGCAGGCAAGGTTTGTTCCTCGGGCAACGGTGAGGTTCAGATCGGCCTGAAGGCGCCATAGGGCCAGCTGACAAGACAAGGCTGCGGCACCCCTCCCGTTCGAGTGTCATGACACAGGAATAGGCAAACGTCAAGGCTTTGCCCTGTCTTCCAATAGCGCGCAGCTGGCATCCATGGTGCAGCTGACGGATGATGTTATACTTGAAAAGCGGATACTTCCCCGGGGCCAGAGGCCACCGAGTTCCGTAAACTCAAAAATCTTTCCGCTTTCCTGGGGCCATTTCACAATGTTCGACCCCACTTTTGTGTTGGATGAATGGATTGCTACTCGCCTGCTGTCGCGCCGCAAGCTGGCAGCTCTTGAAGAAGCTCATCAGCGAACCCTTGAAGCTCTCTCGCCGAACTGCCGTCTTGACATCGCAGGAGGCATCTACTGCACAGAGACAGAGCTGCCACAGGGCACCTACATGCCGGTCGTGATTGCGGCTGTGCTTGATGCCGTAGCACCGACCAATGAAGCCGGCTCGCCAGATAGCACGCCATGCCGAACAGTTGAGACACTCGAACTGATGGAGAAGCATGGCCTGATTCGCAAGAAGCAGGTCGCCCGATGCCTGGCGT
>CAZKWK010000285.1:0-1649 GCA_964556335.1 uncultured Bordetella sp.
CTTTGGCAAAACGTACCATGTGACCGGCTGGAAGATCGGCTATGTGGCGGCGCCGGCCTCGCTGACCGCCGAGTTTCGCAAGGTGCATCAGTTCAACGTGTTTACCGTCAACACGCCAATGCAGCATGCCCTGGCCCACTACATGAAAAATCCGCAACCCTATCTGGAGCTGCCGGCTTTCTATCAGCGCAAGCGTGACCTGTTTCGGCAGGGACTGGAGAACACCCGCTTGCGACTGCTGCCCAGCGAGGGCAGTTACTTCCAGTGCGTGGATATCTCATCCGTCAGCGACTTGAGCGAGGCCGATTTCTGCAAATGGCTGACCACGGACATCGGGGTGGCGGCCATTCCCCTGTCGGCCTTCTATGGCAACGGCTTCGACCAGAAGGTGGTGCGCTTCTGCTTTGCCAAGAAGGACGAGACGCTGCATCAGGCGCTTGGGCGCCTGGCCAAGCTGTAGCTCGCCCTTGCGATTGAAGGCGATGGCCTTCCGGCCGAACGTCCGGCCCGCATCATCGCGGCGGCCTTTTGCCGCAAAAGAGGATTTCAAGAGGCTGTGCCGGTCCTACCGAGCCCTAGACTGCTCCGCCGGGATCTAAGGCGCCCTCAGGCGCTGATCGAAGGCCGTTGGGCCAGCAGGGCACGCCAGCGTTGCAGATGCGGGTGGCGCTCATCGGGTTTGATCTTGACGATGCGCGCAAAATCGATTGCAACCACCGCAGTGATATCGGCCACGCTGAAGTTCTCGCCGGCCACAAAAGTCCGATGTGACAGCAAGGCATCGAGTTGTTCGAAAAAGCGCTGCGACCGCGCCAGTCCACGTTGGGCCAGCTCAGGAATTTGCGCATAGTTCACCGGGCCAGGCAGGGCCCGATCGGCCATCGCCGGCGAACCGTTGCGCAGGGCCTCGGCCACCGGCATCAGACCGTCAAACTCCATGCGCCAGTTCAGGCTGGCCACTTGGGCCTTCTCCGCCGGTGTCCGACCGAGCAAAGGCGGCTCCGGGTACTGCGCTTCCAGATAGGCGGCGATGGCCGCGTTGTCGGTCAAGATCAAGTCCTCGCTGACTTTCAGAGCGGGAACGGTGCATTGCGGATTGATCTGCCGATAGGCTGCCCCCAATTGCTCGCCGGCACGCAGGTCAATCGCGACCGTCTCATGGGCAACCCCCTTTTCGGCCAGGAAAATCCGCGCCCGACGCGGGTTGGGCGCACTGGCGCAGTCGTAGAGCGTGATCATGAGGCGGCCTGCAGTTTGTCCTGGGTGCGGGTCTGGAAGTCGCTCGCATCGTGACGCTCGTGCAACTGGGTCTCCAAGGGACCCCGTACCCGGTTGACCATGCGGCCACGCTGCACCGCCGGCCGCTGCGCCAACTCTTCGGCCCAGCGCAGCACATGGGTGTATTCGTGCACTTGCAGGAACTCGCCGGCCTCGTACATCTCGCCGCGGGCCATCCCGCCATACCAGGGCCAGATCGCCATATCGGCAATGGTGTAGTCATCGCCGGCCACATAGCGCGTCTGCGCCAGGCGCTGGTTGAGCACATCCATCTGCCGCTTGGTTTCCATCGCATAACGGTCGATCGCGTACTCGATCTTGACCGGTGCATAGGCATAGAAATGCCCGAAGCCGCCCCCCACGAAGGGGGC
>CAZKWK010000285.1:1659-1922 GCA_964556335.1 uncultured Bordetella sp.
CATCTGCCAGAACAGCCAGGACAGACATTCAGCCCGGCGAGCCGCTTCGGTGGGCAGGAAGGCTCCGAATTTTTCGGCCAGATACATCAGGATGGCACCCGACTCGAAAACCCGGATCGGCTCGGCGCCGCTGCAGTCGAGCAGGGCGGGAATTTTCGAATTGGGGTTGACCGCGACAAAGCCGCTGCCAAACTGCATGCCGTCTTGAATGCGAATCAGCCAGGCATCGTACTCAGCGCCGTCATGACCGAGGGCCAGCAATT
>CAZKWK010000286.1:0-1920 GCA_964556335.1 uncultured Bordetella sp.
TCGATGTGGCAAGCGACGTGGTGGAGACCCCCGAGCAGGTTGCCGACACCATTGGAAAGGCACTGCAGTTTGTGCGCAAAGACCGGCTGATTGCCTGCACAAACTGTGGATTGGCACCGATGAGCCGCGAGGTGGCCATGGCCAAACTGAAGGCGCTGGCCGACGGCGCAGCGCTGGCGGTGCAGCGGTTTAGCGCTTAGACGCAGTTCGATGCTCTCGATACACCCAGTCCACAATCTCGTCGTTGGGTCTGTAACCCGAGACGAGCGCCTGCATTAGGCTGCGGATCTCTCCCATGTCATTGACATGTAATGCCGCCTCTAGCGCAGCAAGTTTTAGCTCTAATGCAGCCCACGGAATGAACTCCTCATGGGCCTTCATGATGCGCGGGTGTATGGTGGGTTTTGGGTTATCGCCGATGAGTAGCTCTTCGTAGAGCTTCTCACCGGGGCGTAGGCCCGTCACCGCGATCTCGATGTCTCCCTCGGGGTTCTCTGCATCTCTAACACTCAGGCCAGAGAGTTCCACCATGCGCTTGGCTAGGTCGATGATTTTCACCGGTTCGCCCATGTCGAGCACGAAGACATCGCCCCCCTGGGCCATGGCTCCCGCCTGAATCACGAGTTGCGCCGCTTCGGGAATGGTCATGAAGTAGCGTGTAACGTCCGCGTGCGTGAGCGTAATGGGCCCACCGTCACGAATCTGCTGGCGGAATTTCGGGACTACTGAGCCTGATGAGCCCAGCACATTGCCAAACCGCACCATGCTGAACTTGGTTCCCGCGCCAATTTCTCTGGAGTGGGCGGCGAGGGCTTGTAGCGCCATCTCGGCAAGCCGCTTGCTTGCCCCCATGATGTTGGTGGGGCGCACCGCCTTGTCAGTGCTAATGAGTACAAAGTCGGTCACGCCGCTTTCAATGGCCGCCTGGGCGGTGCGCAGCGTACCAAGCAGGTTGTTCTTGATGCCTGCAGTGGGGTTGTGTTCCACCAGTGGCACATGTTTATACGCAGCAGCATGGTAGATCGTGTCGGGGTGCCAGGTTGAGAAAATCTCTCGCATGCGATGTGCATCTTGCACTGACGCAAGCAGGGGGATCAGAACAGTCGGTTGGTCGCCGCGTTTATCTTCGAGTTCCTGGTGAATCGCATAGAGCGCAAACTCGCTTTGCTCAACGAGCAGAAGGGTCTTAGGTGCGACTGCGGCAATCTGGCGACAGAGTTCACTTCCGATCGACCCACCGGCACCGGTGACCACCACCGTCTTCTCCGCGATATTTTTGTACAGGAGTTCCTTGGTTGGTACGACGGGTTCACGACCGAGCAAATCGTCGATATCCAGCTCTCGTAAATCCGAGACGCTCACCTTCCCTTGGGCCAGATCGGTCACACTGGGCAGCGTTCGCACGGCCACGTGGGCCTGGCTTATCTGCTGAAGAATCTCGTTACGCCGTCTGCGGCTTATACCGGGCATTGCCAGTAGTACGCTTGCGATCTGTCGACTCGCAGCAAGCGTTGGTAAATCTTCTGGGCTATAAATCGTGAGGCCATTGAGATTCTGGCTCTGCAGTGTGGTGTCATCATCCAGAAAGCCCACCACCTGCATCTCTTGGTTGTTGGTCATCGCCGCGGCGAGTTGACGGCCCGATCGCCCCGCGCCGTAGATCAGCACCCGCGGGCGTGACGATTTTTTTAGTAGGCTCTGGTACTGCTCGCCGAGCCAGACCCTTGCCAGAGCCCGCGAGGCACCCACAAACAAGAGCAGCAAGATGGGTTGAATCAGCCCAATGGTTCGCGGTACGCCGTTTACGCCTAAGGCGGTGAAGATGGCGGCGTAGATCAGCCCGTAGATGCCCACCGCGCGGGCCACCGTGAGTAACGCGGGCCAGCCGCTGTAGCGAAAGATGGCGCGGTAGAGGCCTGA
>CAZKWK010000287.1:0-1915 GCA_964556335.1 uncultured Bordetella sp.
GGCGCTCTCGTTTCTCCGCGGCGGCCATGAGGAGGTTCTCAGTGCTCTGCAGGCCGATATGCAGGCGGCCTCCGATCGGTTGGCCTTCGAAGAGGCAGCGGTCTATCGAGATCAAATCGGTGCCTTGTCTCGTGTATTGCAGCAACACTCTATGGAGACGGAATCCATCCAGGACTGCGATATTTTGGCAGTCGTTGGCGACGGCCACCGGGTGGTGGTGAATCTGGCGATGGTTCGCGGAGGGCGACATCTCGGCGATCGGCCCTATTTTTCGGCGCAGATTACCGGCCCCGAGTCGGACGACATGCTTGATGAGGCATTACTGGCCTTTGCCAGCCAGCATTATCTAGACACAACCCCAGCCGCGACACTGGTGGTCAATCGCGAGACGTCGGTACAGGCACTTGCCGAATGGTTCTCGGTAGGCCAGTCGCATTCGGTGCGTGTGCTGCATGCGCCGCAGGGAAAACGCCGTGACTGGCTGCGTCTGGCAGAAGACAACGCGCGCCTGGCGCTAGTACGGCGGGCCCAGGAGCAGGGTGGCGCAGAAGCGCGCACGCGCCTTTTGGCAGAAACATTGGGCCTGTCGACCGATGACGAAGACCTTGCGAGTCTCAGGGTGGAGTGCTTCGACATTAGCCATACGAGTGGCGAGGCCACCCAGGCCTCGTGTGTGGTCTATCACCATCACGCTATGCAGTCGTCGGAATACCGGCGGTTCAATATCCAAGATGTCACGGCCGGTGATGACTATGCCGCCATGCGACAGGCCCTGCGTCGTCGCTATGAAGAGGTCGAGAGCCTGCCAGATCTTGTACTCATCGATGGTGGCAAGGGACAGTTATCGGTGGCTATGGAAGTCTTTGAGGCCCTGGGACACGACACCACCATGCTCGTGGGGGTTGCCAAAGGCGAGGGCCGCAAGGTGGGTCTGGAGCGCCTTATCTTTCCCGATGGTCGCGAATTGGCCTTGGGTCGCGATCATGGCGCGTTGATGCTCATTGCTCAGATCCGCGATGAGGCCCACCGGTTTGCGATTACTGGCATGCGGGCGAAGCGTGCGAAGACGCGTATGGGGTCTGTATTGGATGAGATTGAGGGCGTGGGCCCAAAGCGCAGACAGCGCCTCTTGTCTCGATTCGGGGGGCTTCAGGGGCTCAAGAAGGCCTCTGTAGACGACCTGGCCACGGTCGACGGCGTCTCGGTGGGTCTGGCCGAAGAGATCTATCGGCGCCTGCATTAATACACAGGGGGGCGTGCAGCGGGTCTAGGTCTTCTGTTTCTGCACGAGAGTGAGCGCCACGACTGCCAGCAGAATGCTCCAGAACCAGATGCCCTGTGACATGGGAAGTACAGTACGGGCTTCGCCTGCCGAACTCGCAAGTGAAACGCCGAGCCATAAGCCGATGGCAAAGGCCGTTGACATCATGATGAGCCCACTGAGGGCCGATGCGGCACCGGCCATCTGCGGAAATGGGGCTACGGCACCGCTCTGCCCGCAGGGCTGATGAATGCCATGCCCCAGCATGTAGAACCACCACGGTACAAGCAGCGCGGCGATGGAGTCTACGCCCGAGAGGGCCAACAGTCCCTGGAGCGATCCAGCACCCAGGGTAATAAATGCACCTAGTTTTACGGTTTTTGTCAGGCTCATTCTGCGCAGAAGCCATCGGCAGAAAAACGTTCCACTGATATAGGCAAGCGAGCTTGAGAGCATGACAAAGCCGTACTGAGACTGCGACAGACCCAGTACTTCGATATAAACGAATGAGGAAGCTGCCAGGAATGTAAAGAGGCCACCGTAGCTTGTCGTAGCAAGCAGGGCGAAGGCCCAGAAGCTTCCGCTTCGGGCAATAGCAATCCAGTTGTTGACTAGAATGCGTGGCCGGAGCGCGTTCGGGTTGGGCTGTCGTAG
>CAZKWK010000288.1:0-227 GCA_964556335.1 uncultured Bordetella sp.
TTGCACAGGGATGGAAGATGGTTAGCTTGTGACCGCCGTCAGTCAAGCCAATCCGTTCACGCTGTTTTTTCAAGAAGCCACCAAAATCAGCTGCGGTTCGTACGTCTTCGAGGGCCAGATTTTCTGCGCTGCTGCTCACCACCGTAGGTTTGAAGCCTTTACGGCCATGCAGCCAGCGACGGGCCATCGCGTTGTCGATAACGCCTTGCTCAACGATTAAATCGCCA
>CAZKWK010000288.1:237-1442 GCA_964556335.1 uncultured Bordetella sp.
ATACGTTCCACGCTCAGAGGGGCGCCATCGTCCAGCCCATATCTGGCATCACCCATCGTGAGAATCTCAAACCATTCTTCAGATACCCACATCATTTCAGTTTGAAGTAGCTTCAGGATGGACCCGGCATCCAACACGATGCACTCCTCTTCTCTACCCGCAGTGATGCCTTCTGCCGCATAGTCGTACAGTGCCATGAGTGTTTCCCAGGCATTTGAATCACGCAGCACTTGCTCTGCATGCTTGTGCTCATGAAGCGGTTCACCCAGGACTTGCTCGGCCATACCTTCCACGCCGAAGAAAGTTTCCCAGTCAGTAACTGCCTGACGGGTGCAAGCGCAGAAATTGTCAAACAGCGCTTGCTTGTTCCAGCGCTCCCTGCCACCAATCTTGGTGAGGTTGGATTTGCCAGGCTTGCTAGTAGATTGTGATGATTTCTTGGAAATTGTCATTTGCGAATCATAACGGAATTTTCGCCTTGGTGTCAAGATCCATGAAAATTTCTAGGAAATTGTCATTTTTATGGGTTTCAGGTGTCTTCCGCGCGGTTTTTTAGTCGCTTCTGCCCATTCAGACCTGCACCTCAATGACCGTCTGCTCTGAGCTTTAGCCTAGCGTCCGCATTGGGCAACAAAAATGATTCCTGATAGGCAACCTCAGTGCAAGGTGCGCATTCACGGACTTCGTAATGGCAATATGGAAACGTGTCAACGGAGGTCAAGATGCAGGAACAAAGCCACGCCATAGCCGCGATGGACATGCAGCGCTATGTCGTGCTGGATCTGGAATACACCCTAGCAGGCATCTTTGCTAAGTAGGATCATGTCATCGGGAAGATCTATGCCATCGTTAGCTCGCAGATAATCTTTCGCGAGGCGTGGGATGCCAAAGGGCACCAGCACGCTCAGGACCTTGCCGAACGGACACGGCGCTCACGCTTCACAGGGAGAGATGGTGAATGGCGGCTGCTAAGACTACGATGAAGATGCCCGAACTCCTGGTCTTTGCCAAGATGTTCGTTGTTGGCTTGGTTGCCGCGGAGGTTTGCAGGGCATCCTTTTACCTGGGAACTGCGTTTTCCCCCGTGATTGCCGACTTTGACCTATGTGTAAGGGCCGCTGCGGTTGTCATCGGGCTGGCGATCTGTCTGGTTTACGCCATGAATCGTGGCGCGCTTACTTCTGCAGTGCAAATGGGGCGAACCC
>CAZKWK010000288.1:1452-1900 GCA_964556335.1 uncultured Bordetella sp.
CTGCTAATGGCAGTGTGCTTGGGTGCTTGGGCAAACGAATTGGCCATGCCTTGGCTTTCCACGTTTCACGCAGCATTGAAAACGTCGAACCCATATTGGGCTCCAGTTCTTCTTTTACTGCTCTGCACCGTGATGTTGTCCCCTATCTTTCAGCGGTATTGGCCCAAAAGACGGCGGGGTGTTTCGCAACTCCGTTTTCTTGCAGACGATGAGATCGGATGCGAGAGCGACGACTTGCTCGCGAATGAGACTCAAGCAAAGTCATTCGCTGAGGCCATTCTCGCAAGCGATGCGCATTCGGGATTGGTCTTCGGTGTCGATGGTCCGTGGGGTATAGGAAAGACCAGCTTTGTCAATCTTGCTGAACGCTACTGGGAGCAGGCTGCGGACAGGGTGATTGTTTGTAGGTTTGAGCCTCTTAGATATGCGGCGGAACCGGATCTCGCAG
>CAZKWK010000289.1:0-1894 GCA_964556335.1 uncultured Bordetella sp.
GCCTCGGTGATGGGCAGAAGATGCCCCTGGGCATTACAACCCGGGGTAACGACAAGAATTTTTTTGGCCATGATGGTGTTTACGAAATGGTTAAGAGTTGCCCAAGCAGCTGGGTGAGTACCGCAAGCCGCTCGGTGAGTGTTTCTGAGGTGAGGTTGGCCCGCACACGGTCGTTGCCCATGAGCTTATAGCGCGCATCTTTTTGAATGAGCTGCATGACACGCGCGGGGTCCACCGGGGCCTTGGGCCCAAATGTCACCACCACCGCCTGGGGTGCGGCATCGATCTTGCGAATATCCCATTCTTGGCACTTTAAGCGCAGGCGATGCGTCTCGATGAGGCCACGGGCCGCATCGGGGAGCTTTCCAAACCGGTCGATCAGCTCCTCTTGAATCTCGGTGACCATGTCTTGCTCAGTGGCATTGGCCAGCCGCTTGTAGAGGGATAACCGTTCGCGGATATCCGGGCAGTAGTCCACCGGCAGAAGCGCGGGCAGATGCAGCTGAATCTCGGTAGTGGCCGATAAAGGAGATTCAAGATCGGGCTCGCGTCCGGCCTTCAAGGCACTCACGGCCTCCTGCAGCATGTCGGTGTAGAGCTGAAAGCCCACCTCGGTCATGTTGCCTGACTGGTTATCGCCGAGTACCTCACCCGCACCACGAATCTCTAGGTCGTGCATGGCAAGGTAGAAGCCGCTGCCGAGTTCTTCCATGGCCTGAATCGCCTCAAGCCGCTTCTTGGCATCGCTCGTCATCGCGTCTTCTTCGGGCACCAGAAGATAGGCATAGGCCTGGTGGTGCGACCGACCTACCCGGCCGCGCAGTTGGTGCAGCTGGGCCAGGCCAAATCGGTCGGCCCGATAGATGACGATGGTGTTGGCAGAGGGCACATCAATACCCGTCTCAATAATCGTCGTGCAGAGAAGCACATTGATGCGCTGCTGGTGAAAGTCGCGCATCACCTGCTCGAGCTCCCGCTCGGGCATCTGGCCATGGGCGAGCGCAATGCGGGCCTCGGGCACAAGCGTACGCAGCGCCTCAAGACGGTGGCCGATGGTCTCCACCTGGTTGTGCAGCACATAGGCCTGGCCCCCGCGACGAAACTCGCGCAGCAGCGCCTCGCGCACGGTGTCGTTGTTGTCGCGCCGTACGAGGGTCTTAATGGCCAGGCGTTTTTGGGGCGCGGTGGCAATGACACTGAACTCGCGAATGCCTTCCAGGCTCATGGCCAGTGTCCGTGGAATGGGGGTGGCGGTGAGTGTGAGCACATCGACTTCCGCACGCAGGTTTTTGAGCGCCTCTTTTTGGCGGACGCCAAACCGGTGCTCTTCATCGATGATCACGAGACCCAACCGGTCAAACCGGGTCTTGGTCGAGAGCAGCTTGTGGGTGCCAATGGCGATATCCACTTTACCTTGGGCCAGCCCTTCAATGGCCTCGTCAATTTCTTTGCTGGAACGAAACCGCGAGAGCTCGGCGATCTTCACGGGCCATTGGGCAAACCGGTCTTTAAAGGTCTGGTAGTGCTGCTCGGCCAGCAGCGTGGTCGGGCAGAGCACGGCCACCTGGCGACCATCCATGACGGCCATGAAGGCGGCCCGCAGCGCCACCTCTGTCTTGCCAAAGCCCACATCGCCGCAGACGAGGCGGTCCATGGGCTTTTCAGAAATCATGTCTTGGATCACGGCATGAATCGCGGCGCGCTGATCGGGGGTTTCTTCAAACCCAAAGCCATCGGCAAACCGCTCATAGTCAGAGGGCTGAAAGGCAAAGGCATGGCCCTTGCGCGCGGCCCGTCGGGCGTAGAGGTTGAGCAGTTCGGCTGCGGTGTCGCGGGCCATCTTGGCGGCCTTGGACCGGGCCTTCTCCCACTGGCCGCTGCCCATGCGGTGGAG
>CAZKWK010000290.1:0-1886 GCA_964556335.1 uncultured Bordetella sp.
TGTAGCGGTCGACGTTGCCGAGGCTGTTGTAGGCGTAGCTGTGCAGCAGGTGCGGGACGCCGTGGCGCACGTTATTGCACGCTAGGAAGACTCCAATGATCTCATGCCACCGGGCACAAAGAGAATCTCTCGCCCTCAGCTACTATGCCCGACATCGCCAATACGGATAGGGGCCACAACACTCAGGAGGCATTCGCCGAATACAACCTCACTACGCCTACTTGCCATCGGCAACTGCACGCGGCACCCACTCCGATGACGCGCATCGCCTATAAAACTTTTTGTCTTCCGACAATCGATACACGTAAGCTTCATTATTTAGCCCGACTCGCGCGAGTTCGCTTTTCTCTGCTTCCCTAGCCTGCTCGGAGGAGCCCATCTGCGTCATAGTATTTGGGACCGCCCGAATCATCAACGGCAGAGCATTTTTAGCGCCCCAAGCGGGCTCGGCTAAATCTTTACAGCTCCACTCCCACAGCAAGGCCACGCGCCCCAGGTCATTTGGAATCAAATGATCAGCCGCACCAAAAGGCAACCCATCGAGACTGCCATTATCTAGCCTGATCGCGCAACTTAGAGGGTCAAGAATTAAAAGTGTAGGAGACCGCCTTAGATCGCTATTGGCCGAGGGCTGCGCCGGGACATCAACGTAAAATTGTCGCCTCAGAAAGTCCCACTTAAAATCGGTATGCCAATTGCCAACATAGCCCTGTGGCAAGAAGTCTCTGGCGCGCCAAGCTTTTGACCGACACAGCAAGAAATCGTAAAAAACTAAGCAGTTGTCGGTCGTGGCTTGATCCACCTCTTGGATGCGGCCCTCGACCCAGCGGTCATCCATTGTTACGAGAAAACGACCATGTCCGACAGAGGCAAGGACCCAAGGAGCGAAAGGCGTTTTCAATGCTGCGCCCCACAACCATCTGAGTTCTGCGCCATCGGCCGTCATTTCAAAGACAGAGCACTCAGCCGGCCTTGCCGATCCCGCCCCCAGTCGAAATATGGTAACTGTCCGTGTATCGGCCCACGACTCAATAATGAATTGGCCCCACGCTTCAGGGTACTGCGCCGGGCGACTCAGATCCCTACCTGACGTCGAGTTCGCGCAACCCGCCAAGCAACCAATGCCCATCCAATACATGACGACTGCACGAAGAGCCTTCCGGAACAGGATTGATTTGCTATCGACCAAGGAACACCTCCAAGACAGTCATTGCAGCATTCACGGCCGACATCTTCTTTGCCAGATTCTTAGCCGCTGAGGTAGATGACTCGACTTCGTCTGGCACATGAATAAACATGCCTCTTGGCTTTCCGTACAGGTAGTATGCAAGCGACTCGCAGACGTATTCTCCAGCAAACTCGTCTTTCTCAATACCTGTGTCTTTGACAATTGCCTCCGCCCATGGCGGAGCCCGCCGCACCGCTCCCGCGCCTTCCTTGTCATTATTTCTGTCAGAAGTGCCCTCTCCAGGTTTATTTCCCTTGGTGTCCATGATTGATCCGCGCTTATTATGAGCAAGAACCTCGAGCTCTGGACACAAGTTACTGCCTCTGCCGACGGACAGGACAACTATCACCTTGGCATGCTTTCCGCGGGCTTTCTTAATTGCGTCCTCTACCGATTTATTAGCAGCATCCCACTCAACGGGGAGCTCAATCATGTCTGTCGACACACCACCCCGCTCAAGCTCCTGATTGACGCTGTCCGCGAATGGCTTCGCAGGGTTATTGGGCACGCCATTGAATGGGGCAAAGTACGTGATGATGACATGAAAGCCCTGTAGACCCAATTGGTCCGCGATGATTAACGGCCTGCCCCACGCATACCCACACTCATTCCCCAGGTTCCCGAGATCCCCCCACACCCCAATCGGATCCCGCGTCAG
>CAZKWK010000291.1:0-1884 GCA_964556335.1 uncultured Bordetella sp.
GGGAAAAACGGCAAATTCAAAAAACTGTTTCTTGTTTGGGTCTTTTCTTTTCTAAAAAAATTTCCACTTGCCCAGGCCGCGGGGGTGGTCTGCAATGGCCTGGGCAAGGCCCGTAAGCTGGGCCGCTTTTAGAATCTGGGTGTCACTGGGGGTGGGGAGCCCAAGAATAAGGTTGTCGCGCAGGGTGCCATTAAAGAGGCGAACGTCTTGGGGCAGGTAGCCAATGTTTTCACGCACAAACTCTGGGGCAAGGTGGCTGATATCGACCCCGTCGAGAAAAAGCGTGCCTGAGGTGGGCCGGTAGAGCCCGGAGAGCACCTTGATGAGGGTCGTCTTACCCGAACCCACCGGGCCAACGATGGCAACCCGCTCACCAGGGCCGATAGCAAGGCTTGGAACATCCAGCGTCACGACATCTTTCTTGTACTGAAAAGTAACCTTGTCAAGCCGCAGGTTGCCCGCACAGGACTCGGGTACGACCAGCCGTACACCGGGGTCGCGATCGCTGGGCATCGCCATAATCGCGTCTAGGGCCTTTAACGAGATCTGCGCCTGCTTCCATTGCACGATCATGTTGGGCATCTGGGCCAGAGGCGTAAGCGCCCGACCGCTAATAATCGAGCAGGCGATGAGACCGCCCATGGTGAGGCTGCCCGTGGATATGGCATAGACCCCCACCGCCACGATGCCCACATAGCTGGCCTGCTGAATGGTCATGGTGAGGTTGGTGGACAACATCGACTGAAGCTTGATGCTCAGTTCGCTATCGGCGATCTTGGCATTGAGCTTGCGCCAGCGATCGATTGCCTTCCATTCACCGCCAGCCGCCTTAATCGACTCGATACCATCGATGGCCTCAATGAGGAGCCCATTCTTGGCATTCGATTCCTGAATATGGGCCATCGTGGCCTTTTCGATGGGCTTGCGAAAGGCCAAGCCAGCGGCCACCGCGAACGGCACGATAAGCAACGGCACAAGCGCTACGGGGCCGGCAATGAGCGCGATCACGACAATAAAGAAGAGGGCAAAGGGGGCATCGGCAAGTATAAAAAGGGTCGATGAGGTCATGAAGTTACGCACCGACTGGAAGTGCTGGATTTGCGCGGTAAAAGTACCCACTGTGTCTGGCCGGGCATCCATACGGATGTCGAGTGCTTTACTGAAGAAGACCGCGGAGAGCTCGAGGTCGATGGCCTTACAGGCGCGATCCACCATAGAGGCGCGCACCTGCTTCATGAGGAGCTCTATACCGATGGCAATCGCCACCCCGAATGTCAACACCCAGAGCGTGGCAAAGCCCTTGGTGGGTACCACCCGGTCATAGACCTGCATGGTGTAGAGCGCAGAGGCCATACCGATCGTACTGAGCACCAGAGTCGCGATGATGGCCTCAAAGAAAATCTTCCGATGACGACGGACGGCATAGTTAAACCAGTCGGCAGCCGTCTGGGGTTTTTCCTCGTCTTGGGTCCAAGACTCGTCGTCAGTGCGCAGCTGCAGCAGGTGGCCGGACGAGAGCTGGGTAGCCGTGGCGTCCATGGGCTCACCCAGATCATTCTCCGCGTTATAGCCCCCCTGTGCCAGCGGGCCACGAATGACCAAGACCTCGCGATCATCGGCGGAGAGCCAAAGCAGCGGAAACTCTGAACGCTTCACCTCGCCGATCACAACAGATCGAACCTGACCCTGGGGAAAGTGCGCCTGCCAGAGTTCCATGGCCCGCTCATGACGCGAGAGGTTTTCGAGCGGCACACCGGCATCGGTCTGCGTGGTCATGCCAAACCGAAACGCCGGAACCGAACGCCCGTGGATCGCTGCAAGCCGCGAGAGCTGGCGCGCCAGCGGCGCGTCTTCGAGATAATTGGGCTGCGATGCGGTCTCGCT
>CAZKWK010000292.1:0-1871 GCA_964556335.1 uncultured Bordetella sp.
CCATTGGGTGCTCCGGCGCATGGTTTTCCATGCGCCTTTTTCTTTTTTATCAATCAATTAGGAAACTTTCTTAATCTCAAACTCTGGACTACACTATTAAAACTTTGGCTAAAGAGACTTCCTATGAAATACCGTCCTATTTTGATCTGCGTTTTTTCATTTCTTTTTGCTAGTTCTGCCCAGGCCGATGTGTGGTTATGCAAGCGCGGCGATCTTGAGGAATACACTAATGTCGGGAACACCAAAAATTGCCGCAAGCTAGACTTGCCGGGCATTACTACAGTACCAGCGTCCAAGGTATCGCCAGGATCTGCGCGTGTTTCAGGGGCTAATAACCCAGCTAGGCCTGCCGAGTTTCCCAAAGTCGATGGAAATGCGCAACGAGCACGAGATGATGATCGGCGTAAGTTGCTCGAAGAGGAGCTCAAAGAGCAGGAGGCCAGGCTGGCCGAATTGCGAAAAGTTCCAAGCGCTATGCAGCAATCCGAACATCAAGCGCAAATCAGTCGAGCAGAGGCGAACATTACCTCATTGAAGCGTGAGCTGTCCCGGATTGTGAATTAATAGCCGTCATGAAGCTTAATGGCGGCAAGGCTTTATTTGCTGGCCTCGATCTACTAGCCAGTGCCGTGTTGGTGGTGGCTCCCGATGGTTGTATCTCTTTTGCGAATACGGCGTTTGAAGACCTATGCTTGCTTTCAAGGCGTAATCTGCTTGGTTTGCCCGTGGCTGAAGCTTTGCCAGGCAACGCTCTATTTCACGACTTGCTACTGCAAGCCTTACAGCACAGCTTTGATGAAAAAAGATTGGATCTTTCTTTGGAGTTTATTCATAGGGAGCCTTTGCAGGTTCATGCGAGTGTGGTGGCTCTGGAAGACTCAAGTTTGGGGGTTTTATTTGAATTTAGGGAAATTGAACAGCAGATCAAGTTAGACCGTGAGGCGAGATTTATAGAGCAGGGGCAGGCAAGCCGCGAGCTGATACGCAACCTTGCTCATGAAATCAAAAATCCTTTAGGCGGTATACGCGGTGCGGCGCAATTGCTAGAGTTGGAAATCGCGGATGACGAGCGCGCACACGAATTACGGGAATACACGCAAGTTATGATCAAAGAGGCTGATCGCCTCCAGTCTTTGGTCGATCGCTTGCTGGCTCCGCATCGCAGACCGCAGATGCTCGGTGCTATCAATATTCATGAGGTATGTGAACGGATCCGATCCGTTTTGTTGGCTGAATTTCCCAATGGTCTTGTTATAGAGCGTGACTACGATGTCAGCCTGCCGGATTTTGTGGGGGACAAGGCGCAGTTGATACAAGCTCTGCTAAATATTGCACATAATGCGGCTCAGGCACTGGGCGAGCAGATAGAGCGAGGTCGGGCGCAGATCATCTTGCGCACCCGCATTGCAAGAAACATTACTTTAGTACGTGAACGCACACGGCTGGCATTAGTCTTGCATGTGATTGACAATGGGCCGGGTGTACCAGAAGAGTTGCGGGATCGGATTTTCTTTCCGCTAGTGAGCGGACGACCCGGAGGCAGCGGGCTTGGCTTAAGTCTTGCGCAAACTTTGATACAGCAGCATAAGGGCGTTATTGAATACATCAGCAAACCAGGGCATACCGACTTTCGTATTCTGTTGCCCTTGGCATGATCGAGTGCTATGAAATCCATATGGATTATTGACGACGACCAATCGATACGCTGGGTTTTGGAAAAGGCGCTGCACAGGCACCAGCTACCGGTTCGTACCTTTGGCGATGTACGTGAGGTCAAAGAGGCATTGACTCACGATTTGCCACAGGTCGTGGTATCAGATATACGAATGCCGGGCGGCAGCACCCCCAACGCGGGACTAGAGCTTCTGGAC
>CAZKWK010000293.1:0-1855 GCA_964556335.1 uncultured Bordetella sp.
ATCTTCCCACCAATGCCCTGCCTTGGGCGGCAGGCGTGGGCTTCATGGTTTGCGTTTTATTGGGCAGATTGGTAGGGGCAACAGCTCATGGGGCTGAGCGTCTTTTCTGGCTTCTCGGTGCCCTGGCTGGCTTGGCAGCCGTACTCATGAGTCAATCCAGGGGGAGCTTCGGCTTGGTTCTGTGGATGGCCTGTGTTCTTGTTCCGGTTTTTTGGTCGTGGGGTCGATTTACTGGAAAGAGATTTGTCGGGAGCTCTCTTATCCTTGTGTTGCTCGCCGTCTATCTAGTGCCTCGTGTGGCACCAAACGTCGTGCAGGCACCGGCGGAGCGGATTGAGGTGGCCGTCCATGAGGCGCGTCAGGTGTTAGGGGCGATTGAGAAGCAGAATGTGTCTGCGCAGGTTCTCGATACCTCGGTGGGGGCCAGACTTTACATGTGGGCGCGTGTTGTCGAGCCTCTATCGGCGCATGTCTTTCTGGGGGTGGGGGCGAAGCAACGGGAGGCTTGGATTCGTCAACTGGGCCGAGAGAGCGGCTCGCAGGTCATTGCCTCTTTAAACCACCTGCACAGTGATCCCCTTACCATCTGGTTTGAGCATGGACTCCTGGGCTTGGTCAGCTACCTGATTCCGGCCGTGGGGCTGATCGTTCTGGCCCTGCAGGTTTGGGGTCGGCACCGTGATTTGGCAGTCACCCTGAGTGGCTTAGCTTTCATGCACGTCAGTGCGGGCTTGACCAACTTCAATACCATTCACAATTTTTACGGGACGGTGTTGTCCCTGTGCATTCTGATTTCATTTTGGATGGCTGTTCCAGGTTCGCGCCAGGAAGCTGGCGACTCGGGATCTTAGAGGCCGTAAACTGTTCTCTCTGTCATGGTGCGCCTTATTTTTGTTCCTTGGCCATATCCTGTCCGCATCGCAATTGGGTCATGACCATGTCCAACTTGACTGTCGCCATCATTACCCGCGATGAGCGTGAAAATATAGGCCCTTGCCTGGATGCGGTCTCGTTTGCTGATCAGTGGGTGGTGCTTGATTCCGGCAGCACCGATGGGACCTGCGAGTTGGCCCGAGAGAGGGGGGCTGAGGTGACGGTTTCTTCGGATTGGCCGGGGTTCGGTCCGCAGAAAAACAGGGCGATCAATCTCGCTCGCTGTGAATGGATTCTCAGTCTCGATGCCGACGAGCGGGTAACCCCGCAACTACGCGAGGAGATTAGGACCGCGATCGCCCGCTACCAAGACCAAGCCGTAGCGTTTGAAATTCCCCGTCTGACCCAGTTTTGCGGGGTGTGGATCCGCCATTGCGGCTGGACCCCGGACTATGTGCTTCGCTTGTTCAGGCGCGGGCAGGCGCGATTCAGCGATGATCTGGTGCATGAATCCGTTCGACCTGAGCGATCGGATCTTCGGATCGTGCGTCTTAAAAGCCCGCTGCTTCATTACAGTTACCCAACCCCCGGCCACTACTGGCGCAAGCTAGAGCGATACAGTCAGGACTGGGCCCGACAGCGCCACGCTCAAGGACAGACCGCCACAATGAGCCGCGCGGCTGTCTCGGCAGGCGCGGCTTTTTTGCGCAGTTATCTGCTTCGCGGGGGGTTTCTCGATGGCGCCATGGGCTTCGCAGTGTGTACCATGCAGGCTCAGGCGGCTTTCGGGAAGTATTTTGAGCTTTATTGTTTGAGTCAAAAAGGTGAACAAAAAAATCTCAAATCAAGATCAGCTGGATAACTTTATTCAGCGGCGTCGGTGGCTGACCCAGGCTAGTGGGCTGGGTCTTGCCTTTTTTGCAGTTCCCTCCCAGGCCCAGTTCCGCGTTGAGGTCACAGGTCTGGGTATGGCGCAGCTACC
>CAZKWK010000294.1:0-1846 GCA_964556335.1 uncultured Bordetella sp.
GATCTTGATGCGCCGCTGGCTGTTCTCGATCAGGTCGTCGTAGGCGGAGAGGATGTCGGCGATGCGGCGTTGGATGGGGAGTGGGGGGACGAGAAAGTCGAAAGTCAGAAGTTTGTCTAGGCTCAGATTGTCCTGAGTCGCTCCGTGGGAAATGCCTTGCATTCGGAGCTTGAGGATCTCAAGGTAATACTTGATGAAACGGACATCTGCTTTGGAGGGATCTGCGACAAAGCCCACGACGCTATCGGGGAAGCATCCTTCCACTGCCAGGATCGCGCTTTCGGCAATATTTGCGGCGATTGTGATGCATAGGGTGCCCGGCTGCCAAAGCTTGCTTTGGGCAAGTCCAGCTTCGCTGTATGTCTGCGAGTGTTCGGTCAGGTAGAAGTTTGCGGCCTTAATATCTCCCGTCTGGAAAAATGGGTAGGGGCCTCCGTATAAAAAAGCCGCGTTTCGAGGGCGATGACGTGACCTTCCGCGGCCAACGTGACCTAGTTCATCCAGTTTTGCCGGGCTCCATTCGGAAGCAGTCATCCTCACAACTCCAAAATCCCTGCCACATTCTCTGCAATCGTTCTCTCCAGCTCCCTTGCCTGGCCATTCAGCCCCTCCAGTTCCTCCTGCAGCTTTTCGAGCTGCTCCTTGAAATCCTCATCGCTCAGCTCTTCGCCTGCCGCCACGCCCACATAGCGCCCAGGATTCAGACTCCAGCCCTGGTCTTCGATGGCCTCAATCGTCGCCGCCTTGCACAGCCCGGCGATGTCGCGGTACTGGGGCTCGGCTTCCTCCTCGCTGCCGAAATAGGCCTCAATCCAGCGCTGCGCCTCCTCGCCGCCAAGGGTCATATCCACCGCTTCGCCGCGGTAGAGGCGCACGATGTTGGCCAGGAAGCCGATCTGGGCTTCGCTCCAGTCGCGATGGGCGCGGTCGATCTGGCGGTAAAGGTGGCGGGCATCCACGAACAGCACCGTGTTCTCCCGCCCGGTGCCCCGCTTGCCCCGATCGAAGAACCACAACGTGCAGGGCAACGTCACCGTGTAGAACATGTTCGGCCCCACGGCCACCATCACGTCCACCGCCTTCGCCTCGATCAGCTTCTGGCGGATCGCCTGCTCTGAACCGCGTGCATCGGAGGCGGAGTTGGCCATCACGAAGCCGGAGCGGCCCTTCTCATTCAGCGAGGAGTAGAAGAGCTGGATCCAGAGGTAGTTGGCATTGTCCACGCTCGGCGTGCCAAACGGGAAACGCCGGCCGGGGCCCACCCAGCCGCTCAGCCGGGCCATGTCCACCGCGTTCACATTGAACGGCGGATTGGCCATCACATAGTCGAAGGCACCCACCGCATCATGAGGATCCAGGTAGTAGCTGTTGCTGTCGCCGCCGTGGACGATGCGGCCCTCCAGGCCATGGATCGCCAGGTTCATGCGGCAGAGGCGCCCGGTTTCGTCGGTTTTCTCCACGCCGCAGATCGCCAGGTCGCCGGCGGGGTTGCCGCGGTGCGCCTTCACGAAGCGGGCGCTCTGCACATACATGCCGCCCGAACCGCTGGCTGGATCCAGCAGCCGCCCCGCGAAGGGCTCCACGATCTCGGTGATCAACACCACCAGCGCGGTGGGCGTGAAGTATTCGCCGCCCTTCTGCCCCTCGCTGCGGGCAAATTCGCGCAGGAAGTATTCGTAGATCCGCCCGAAGGCGTCGAACTCCAGAGATGTAGGGATCTCGGAGATGCGTTTGAGTAGCTCAGAGAGCAGCTGCGGTGTGAACAGGTTGTCGCTGCGGGGCAACACACCGGCGAGCTTGCTGTTGTGCTGCTCGATCAGCCCCATGGCCTCGTTCAGCCGGGCGC
>CAZKWK010000295.1:0-436 GCA_964556335.1 uncultured Bordetella sp.
ACGAGCGAGTACTTCATACCTTCGGTGCCCATGCCGATGCCGTCGGAGATCGTGGGGGTGCCGAAGACCTGCGGGTTGGCACCGGAGGCCCTCAACGCCGAGACTGCGGCATCGGCAAGGGGCTGTAGGCCGCTGTTGCAGGGGGTGATAGTCGAATGCCCATTGGCAACGCCCACCATGGGTTTTTCGAAGTCTTCTTCTTTGTAGCCCATGGCGTAGTACATCGAGCGGTTGGGGGCGCGGGCAACGCCCTGGGTAACGTTCTTTGAGCGGTTGTTAAAGGCCATAGTGATCCTGTCGTGGTCTCGGAAATAATTTTTCGGCAGCGCGCCCCGGGTGGGCCCCGGCTGGGAAACTGGAAACGCTAAAAGCAAATGCAGTCGCCCAGGGGCAGATCATTGAGTCGCGCAACCTCCATTGTGACGCATGGTGCGGC
>CAZKWK010000295.1:446-1841 GCA_964556335.1 uncultured Bordetella sp.
TTTTCGGCAGCGCGCCTCGTCTGGGACTTCACTGGGAAACTGGGCACGCTGAGGCTGAGTCCAGTCGCCGAGGAGTACATCATTGATACGCGCACCCCTATTGTGACCCATGGGGAGTGACGCATGGGGGACGCTTCGTGAGGCATGGTGCTGCATGGTGACGCCGGGGGGTGTGACTCATGGCACACTCGTGCGCATGACCACACCCCTGATGCATCCGCAGTTCGACCCGGTCGCGATCGCCCTTGGGCCGTTGGCGATTCACTGGTATGGCCTGATGTATCTCTTGGCCTTTGGCGCCTTCTATCTGGTGGGGCGCTATCAGATTCAAGGGCGGTTTGACCCGCAGCGCAGCGGACTGACCCTCAAGGACCTTGAGGACCTTCTTTTTTTGGGTGCGCTGGGCGTCGTGATTGGGGGACGGCTGGGCTATGTTCTCTTTTATCAGCCCGGTTACTACCTATCGCACCCCTTGGAAATACTTGCGGTCTGGCAGGGCGGCATGGCCTTTCATGGCGGCCTGCTGGGGGTCATTCTGGTAATGGTCTGGTTTGCCCAGCGCCGTCTGCACATTGCCCAAGGCGCACGTTTTGCAGACAGGTTCTGGGCGGTGGCGGATTATGTGGCGCCTCTGGTGCCCCTGGGCCTAGCGGCAGGCCGCTTAGGTAATTTCATTAATGGGGAACTCTGGGGCCGGGTCGCCGACCCAACGGTGATTCCGTGGGCGATGGTCTTTCCTCAGTCGGGGACCGAACTGCCTCGGCATCCTTCACAGCTCTATCAGTTTCTGGGAGAGGGCATCCTTCTCTTCTGCATCCTTTTCTGGCTCTCGCGTCGACCGCGACCCCGGGGTGTTCTGGCCTGTAGCTTCTTAATCGGCTATGGGCTGCTGCGTTTTCTTGCGGAGTTTGGTCGCGAGCCCGATGCGTTTCTGGGACTGCTCGCGATCGGTGGTGTTGAGGGGTTGTCTCTGTCCCTTTCGATGGGGCAGTGGCTGAGCCTGCCGATGGTCGTCTTGGGGTTAATCGGGATACGCGTCTGCATGCGCTCTCGGTCCTAGGGCAGGGAATATACCGACTGCCGAATATAGGTCGGTTGGCTATCCTCGGTTGACATAAATTGTTGTCAATCATTGCCACGATTCTTATAAAAACGTCCTTCGGACCATGAGGCACCCCGGCATGTCATCGATGAACTCTGCTGAGACGGCACCCGCGACGGGATCGCAGACCCCGGGCCACGTCTGGTGCGCGCGCTCGGGCGTGGGCGGCATGGTGGCGACGGTCTGGTTGTCTCATCCGGGTCGCCACAATGCCATCTCGGTCACCATGTGGCGTGAGCTGGCCGATCTCTTTCGTCGGCTTGCAGGAGAACATAGTCTGCGGGCGGTCGTGA
>CAZKWK010000296.1:0-817 GCA_964556335.1 uncultured Bordetella sp.
AGTGGCACATTGCAAGCCTACTGCGTTCCCTCAGCAAACACAGTTGGAGACTCCCCAAAATTCCCGACAACCATGCCAGCACCGCCCCGTAGCATTCTCGTCACCGGCGCCACCGGCTTCATAGGCCGTGCGCTCGTACCAACCCTCATGGGACAAGGGTGGCAGGTACGACAGATAGGCCGTCTTCCTCATGCCGTCCCTGGCCCGTCCTCACAAACGATCGACGTCAATACGCAACCACTCCACACGCTTCTTTCCGGATGCGAAGTGGTCATCCATCTCGCGGGCCGTGCACATGTCACGCAAGAGAGTGTCGTCGACCCTCTCGCAGCCTATCGCGAGTCAAATGTCATGCAGACCGAGGCGCTCGCGCAGGCCGCTTGCAAAGCAGGTGTGCGACGATTTGTTTTTATTAGCACTGCCAAGGTTCATGGCGAGGACGGGAACTATTCTGAGCGGGACTCACCGCAACCGGAAGACCCCTATGCACGATCGAAATGGGAGGCCGAACAGGCACTCACACGCATCGCTCAATCGTCCACTATGGAAGTGGTTATCATTCGCCCCCCTCTGGTCTATGGGCCCGGTGTCAAGGGAAATTTCAAGTCAATGGTCACCTGGGTGAAGCGCGGCCTCCCCCTTCCCCTAGGTGCCGTCCATAACCTCCGCTCCATGGTCGCCTTAGAGAACCTCGTAGACTTCATCTGCCTCTGCACAGACGCAAATAGGTCGCCCCGTGCGGCGAATGAGACCTTTCTTATTTCTGATACGCAAGATGTCTCGACAACGATGCTCTTACGAAAGATCGCTGTAGCCT
>CAZKWK010000296.1:827-1834 GCA_964556335.1 uncultured Bordetella sp.
CTCTCTTCTTGGGTAATCAAAGCACTCGGCACTATGTCTGGCCAAAGAGCGGCCATCGATCGGCTTCTCGGCACTTTCTGTATCAGCGCAGAAAAAGCGCAATCCCAACTCGGCTGGCACCCCGTTACTACAATGGACGAGCAACTCAGGAAAATGGCACTCCATGATTCGACTGCTTGACCTTGTCTTCTCTACACTCGGCTTACTACTAGGAAGCCCGCTTCTATTGGCGCTCTATCTACTCGGGCTATTCGACACAGGGTCACCACTTTTTTTTCAGTCACGCGTTGGCCGACACCAAACGCTCTTCACGCTGATAAAGTTTCGCACCATGCACCGCGCGACGCCGTCTGTGGGAACCCATCTCGCAGACGCTGCAGCCGTGACACGCTTTGGTCACTTCCTCCGCCGTACTAAGCTCGACGAGTTACCTCAGCTATGGAATGTCTTCAAAGGGGAAATGAGCCTCGTCGGTCCACGGCCCTGCCTCCCCAATCAAGAGGAGCTCATCGCAGAGCGATCTGCCCGAGATGTCTTTGCAGAACGGCCCGGAATCACCGGTCTCGCACAGATTCAAGGAATCGACATGTCGACACCCAAGCTCTTGGCAGAGACAGATGCAAAGATGCTCGCAAGCCTTGGCCTACAAGAATATTTTTTCTACATCTGGAAGACGGTCACCGGCTCCGGATCTGGCGATCGTATTCGGTCCACCTAGGCAATGCAAAAGTCTATTGCCGCTCTGGCGAGTCCACTGCTTGCCCTGCCCCGCCAGGCAAAGCGGGCTGTCGTCTTAAGCGTCGACATTAGCCTCTGCATTCTCACCGTATGGCTCGCCTTCTACTTACGCATCGGGGAGTTTGTAAGCTTCACGGATGGCACTGCCTGGGCGCCCGGCGCCGCCCGTGCTGCCGCTGCGGCCATCGCGCTTGGCATTCCTATCTTCATCGTATCAGGCCTCTACCGCGCCATCTTTCGCTACAGCGGCTGGCCCGCGTTACTCACGG
>CAZKWK010000297.1:0-770 GCA_964556335.1 uncultured Bordetella sp.
TGTTGGCCGTCATCACGCCACTAGCACTCACTCCAGAGGCAACGTAGAATTCGTTTCTGACCACCCTACTAGTGCTGTGCTGTGTCGTGCTTAAACTTCGCCCAGTTTCCGATTCAGAATAATCTCTTCTACTTTTGCTCTCAGGTTTATAGTCCCACTCTCCTTTTGAAGCTGTTTGCCTATGGCTATCAGCATCTAAGATTAAATTTTTACAGCTGATTTTTACCTGCTTGGTATTTGATGTTGTCGGTTGTGGAAATCCAGTATTGTTGGCTTCAGAATTACCTTGTTGTGCATCTGCACTCGAATCTCCAATTTGAACATCTTCAGCAACAAGAAATGCCTTTTCCACAGCTTTAATTCGTACGTTGCTTGCTGAATAAAGCTCAACGCCCTCGTTGTTTTGTGCAGGATCTGTCGCGTCTAAACGAAGAAACTGTTGCGCACCTTCTTGGCTGCGCGTGCCAATGCCGACCCATTTCGCACCGTCGGGCATGCTCCAGGGTGGAGTGGAGGCACCGCTCTCCGATTCGCCGTACACGGCGCCCATCACCACGGGTTGCTCGGCGTCGCCGTTGATGAAAGACACCCTCACCTCTTGGCCGGCTCGGGGCAGCGCAAAAAAGCCGGCACTGCTGCCTGCCCATGGCGTCATGAGGCGCAACCAGGGGGCATCCGTTGCTGGAACGTCGTCGGCGCGGACCTCGCCGTGCCAAAGTAGGCGCACACGGATGCGGCCGAACGGGTCGGTATCTACCGTGTCGTCGTTG
>CAZKWK010000297.1:780-1825 GCA_964556335.1 uncultured Bordetella sp.
GGCATAGGCCGGCTCCAGTGCGCCGCCCTGGCGCGCCACCACCACGCCGCGCAGCAACCCAGGAAGCACGGGCGCTGGGGGCACCGCAGGCGCAAATGGGTCTTCTGGTGAAACGGCTTCGAACCGGCCTTCAAGCGCCCAGCTTCCCGTGGCAGCAACCCGATTGAATACTTGGCGAGCGGTCACCACCGCAAGCCGGGTCTGCCCCTGGGGGTTCAAGGGCAGGCCTGTGATCGAATAGATCGAGCCAGAGGCCACCCGAAGCAGGTCGCACGCCAGGCTGTACCGTTGTGCCCGAAGGGCTTTGAGTTGACGCCCCACCCGAGATTGCCCGTCGGCGCGATCGTCGCAGAGATCATGTGTTTCCACTTCAATCCATTGGCCGCCTTCGCTGGCGTTCACGGGCGTTGTGGCGCGCAAATCGACATTGGGTTGCTGTGTTGAATAGCTGGCCCGGGACAATACGTCGGGCGCGGTGTGGTAATGCACCGATGCGTCGTAAAAACCCGTTTTCAAACCATTGGTTTGGGTGTGCGTGGGGGCAAACTCGATAGCCTGTGGGTCGGGGTGCAAATCGGCAAGTTCACTGAACACATGCAATGTTGCCTGTAGGCCCGCACCAGTTTCGTCGGCCTGGGTTGTAACGCGAAACAGCAACTGTTCGCGCAACAACAGCCGCGACACAAAGGCCTGGTCCGATTCTCCATACTGGACTTGATAGGTTCGCGTTTTCACGGAAGGGTTTTGTGACCCCAATGCCACCGAATTGTTTCCGCCCGTGAAAATGTCGGTGGCAATTTCAACAGCTGTCTTGTCTTGAAAGAACCGATAACCTTTGCTGTGGCTTTTTGGGGTGCGTGGCCAGCCGCTCATGTGCAAACGCAGACCCGCTGCAGCACCGTCGGGGCCGAGTCTAGCCTCGACGCTGTGAATCACACCCGCGTAATTTCTCGTCTGGCCTGCCGTGTCTTCCGCGCGCAAGGACGCTGATTTCCCTCGCAAGGCTGCAACTGCATCCCATTGGGCTGACACCCCAATGTCCACC
>CAZKWK010000298.1:0-1825 GCA_964556335.1 uncultured Bordetella sp.
CGACCCTTTCCGAGCACGACGTCAAGGAGATCTACAAAATGTTCCTGAGCTACGACCCCAAGCGAGGCGAAATCCAAAGCGAGGACGTGCTGGCACACTACCAGAACGCCCCCGATGCCGACGATCTGCCCCTCTTCCACCGTCATATTCATCTTGTCAACGGCAGTAAGACCACGAAACCGCTTGGTCATATTCCGCAGTTCGAGGAGAGGAGGGGAGGCGGCCATACGGGTGCTTTGTTACTTTGATTCGTTCGTTGAAGACGCCGCATACCGCTTCTTGTGCCAGCGTTCAATGTAGAAGGCGATTCCTTTAGGGAGCGCGAGACAGCTGATCATAAGAAGGGCGCCATAGAGCACAAGGTAGAGGGCATCGGCCTCTCCTCCGAAGATGCCGCGCAGAATATCCTGCAGGGGTTTGAGGGCCGCGGCGCCGAGCACAGGGCCGATAATGGTGAGTCGTCCGCCGAGTACCGCACCGAGCAGCATTTCAAAATTCGTAGCGAGATTAAAGACCTGTTTGGGGTCGATAAATGTCACGAACTGAGAGTAGAAGGCCCCCACGCTTCCGCCCAGCGCTCCGGCAATCACGATGGCCTGTACCTTGGTGCGTACAGGATTGATTCCGAGGGCCTCGGCAGCGCGGCTGTTCTGACGTACCGCGGCAAGCCGAAAGCCAAACTTCGAGCGTTGAATGAGGTAGCTAATAATCACGATCGCTAGCAGTAGGGCGAGCGCGATGATGAGATAGGGCTTGCGGCTGACAAACGCCATCATGCTCCAGTTGTCTTCCACAATCGTGATGTAGATGCCTGTCGCTCGGCCAAAGTAGTCGGAGTTGAGCAGTAGCAGTTTAAGAACCTGCGAGACACCCACAGTAAACATGGCGAAGTAGTCTTCTGACAACTCATAGCGCAGGGTAACTGCGGCAATGAGCCAGCCGAGAAGGGCGGCGACCCCGCCTGCGATAAAGATATTCAGCCAGGGGCTGATGCCGTATTTGGTGAGCAGAATGCCGTTGGTGTAGGCACCTACGCCGTAGAAGCTAATAAAGCCGAGCAATAAGAGGCCCCCGAGTCCGCCCGCAATGGACCAGCTCGCGGCCACGGCTGCATAAATCGTGGCAAGGACAATCTGAATGCCACGGTCGGAGCTTGAAGACACCCCCCCCGCGGCGACAGCGGCGATAAAAAGCGCTGTCACGGTGACCTGCCAGTCGAGCCAGTTCGAGAGCCTCATGACATGCGCCCTTTAAAGATGCCTTTGGGCAGGAAGAGCAGTACCACGACAAAGACGGTGAGGCTTGCAAACTGGCGCATGGAGGCACCGAAGAACATGCCCCCTAGGGCTTCGGCCAGCCCAATGATGAGGCCACCAATAAGCGCTCCTACGAAGTTGCCCATCGTGCCCAACACGACAATCACAAAGGCGGCCAGGATGAAGTAGTCCGTGCCAAAGGTGGGGTTCACAAAGAAGGCCGCGGAAATGAGCGCACCGGACAAAGCGGCAAGCCCCGTGCCGAAGCCAAAGGTAAGCAGATTGATGCGGCTCACGCGAATCCCCATTAGGCGGGCTGCTACGGGGTTCTGCGCAGCGGCGCGCATGGCGTTTCCCAGGCGGGTGTGTTTCAAGATCCACCAGGCTGCAGCCGCGACCCCAACCGCTATGGCTGCTGCGATAAGCCGCACATAGTTCAGCGTAACCTCGCCGCCTGCGATGGGAAAGTCGAGTGTGGCCCGTGCCCAGGGGAGTTTGACCACTTGGGTGTTGGGGCCCCAGATGAGCTGCATCGCGCCAATGAGAAAGATCGAGAGCCCAATGGTGAT
>CAZKWK010000299.1:0-1824 GCA_964556335.1 uncultured Bordetella sp.
CTTCTCACCCTTATTCAGCGAAACGTGACGGAATCTGCAGAAATAGGAGAAAGTGCCATTCGAGGTATAATACGTGACTGGGCGCAGACGCGTCAGGTGACGATTCCGAAGATATCACTCATACCCTTGACTCCTCAACAGGCTCCTGCCCCGATTGGCGTGCTCCTACAACGGCCGCGTCTTGATTTCAGTATAGGCGACTTTAGAGTCAACATTCAACTCCCCTCGGAAGCCGTGTCTAATCTGCCGATACGACTGGGTAGAAACCAGCTATTATCATTTCGCTTTTCGGCGGAGGCATCTGGGAATTTTTCATTTTTAGCCAAATATGACTACGTACCTCATATTCATATAGGTCTGCGCGCAGGTGTGTCTGTCAGCGAAGATGTTCCGTTTTACAGCAAATTATTTATCGAATCCAAAGACCAGGTATGCCAAGCGCGAAACTCGGTCTAAAGATCAGCGACCTGTATGATGCCATAGAGAGTGCCAAACGCAACGAATGTACCAACCAGCCTAAGTACTCCATTGAATTAGGTGCAAAAACGCCTCTATCACCTCTCGATAAGAATTCAAGCCTCAATGATGAACCCACTGTAGACGTCAACGCCATATTACGGTTCTGAATATGGCAAGTCATAACTCAGTCTAACAGGATCTGCAGCACATGAAAACACCTGCTACAAAGAATAACGAAAAAACAAGTGCAGGCGCCATATCTAATCGCGCTGGCTCAACGCCATTTTTTCAGCCGAAACTGACCATTAATGAGCCTGGTGATAAATACGAGCAAGAAGCCGACCAGGTGGCCGATCAGGTTATGCGCATGGAGGAGGGCGACGCACCCATCGTGCAGCGCATGCCTTTAACCCCTGTCTCTGGCTTACAACGGAAATGCGCCGAATGCGAAAAAGAGGAGAAAGAACAGGTACAACGCAAGGAAACTGGCGGCCAGGCTAGTGGCAAAACCGCGCCTTCTGTCGTTTCCAACATCCTCTCCTCCGGCGGCGGCCAACCGATGGATGGCGGTACCCGGCAGTTTATGGAAAGCCGTTTCGGACAGGATTTCGGGCAGGTGCGTATCCACACGGGCGGGCGGGCGGCGGAGGGCGCGGCGGCGATACAGGCAAGGGCGTATACGAGCGGGCGGGATATTGTGTTCGGGAAGGGGGAGTATCAGCCGGGGAGCGAGGGAGGAAGGAAGTTGTTGGCGCATGAGTTGGTGCATGTGGGGCAGCAGGGGGGGGCAGACAACCAATCGAAGTTGCAACGAAAAGATGCACCGGAACAAGGCCGGGTCTATGAACTACTTGATGAAGATAGGCAGGCAACCCGAACTATACGGGAAGACAATCAAGAGTTCCAACAAAACTATATAGACAAGAACATCGTCAGTGTCGATTATTGGAGCACGCCTTATGCCAGAGAAGATGCCCAATATAGGCGATTTTGGGTGAATTACCTGGACGGTAGGCAATTGGATTTCTCCTTAGATGATATCACGCCCCGGCAAGCAATTAGGCAGCAGCCGGGTTTCACATCTGTCCGAACATCTTTTCATCCACGGACCTATACCAAGCGAAATGGATTCATTTTCCCTGACCACTACGGTGAGGGAAGTACACCTCGATTGATAGACATCGTCACCAACATTGCATTCCACCAAAGACAAAGAGAACAGTTTTTAGAAACTTCTACCGTGACCTTTTATCTTTCTATGACTTTAGCACAATCGGCTGGCGGATTGGCTGGCGGCGTGGGAACGACCAACCCCTTTCGAAGCTCTGGACGGATACCCTTTCCCAACCGGCTTCCGACTTCTGC
>CAZKWK010000300.1:0-1812 GCA_964556335.1 uncultured Bordetella sp.
GCGCCCACATGGCGCTCTGTTTATCAACGTTTTCAGGGCTAAGCCTATGCACTGTGGTCACTGTAAATCCACCGAGCTTGTTCCCATTCTGGATATGGGTGTGTCCCCCCCGTCAAACCGCCTGCTCAAAGGAGAGCTGCTCGATGCGCCTGAGACCTTCTTCCCCCTAGGGCTCTTTCGATGCGCCGACTGCGGCCTATCGCAATGTACCCCGGCGGTGCGCGACCAAGACCTCTTTGACGATGACTACCCTTATTTCTCCAGTGTGTCGGTGTCGTGGCTTGCGCACGCACAGCAGTACACCGAAGAGGTCGTAGAGCGGCTCGCTCTTGGGTCTTCGAGTTTTGTTGTGGAACTGGCCGCGAATGACGGCTACTTGCTGAAGAACTTTGTGGCGCGATCTATTCCGTGCCTTGGCGTAGAGCCCACGCCAGGCCCAGCGGCCGCTGCCAGGGCGTTGGGTGTTCCCATTACAGAAGCTTTCTTCACCCAGCCTCTTGCGCACGACATTCTCGCAAAGCATGGGCCGGCAGATCTTATTGCCTGTAACAACGTGTTCGCCCACGTATCCAACATCAATGACTTTGCAGCGGGCATCCACGATCTGCTTCATCCCGATCATGGTGTGCTCACCATAGAGTTTCCGCATCTGCTCAACCTCTTGGTGCACACCCAGTTCGACACTATCTATCACGAGCACTTCTACTACTATTCGCTCAAGTCGGTGCAGGCAGTGCTCAAAACCGCAGGCCTGCGCGTGTTTGACGTTCAAAAGATTTCCACCCATGGGGGAAGCCTTCGCGTCTTTGCCTGTCGCTTAGGTGCAGGCTTCGCAGAGGCCGCTCAGGTTGGCAGTCTGCTTGCCGAAGAAGTCGCGATGGGCCTCGACACTATGGCGCCCTACGAGGCCTTTGCGCATAAGAGCCGCTGGCTGAAGAATCTTTTTTTGCAAAAGATCCTTGACTTACATATGGCTGGGAAATCGGTCATTGGCTATGGCGCTGCCGCCAAGGGTAATACGCTTTTAAACTGGGCCGGAATCAAGCCAGACCTAATTTCGGTGGTATTGGACAACGCTGCAGCCAAACAGGGGCGGTTTATGCCAGGAAGTCGCATCCCTATTCTGCGCCCACGTTATCTGGAGTCTCACCACCCTGACGTGATTGTTATTTTTCCTTGGAATATTGCTGCCGAGATCGAGCAAGAGTTGAAGACCCGCTACCAATGGTCGGGCGAAATTGTCACGCTGTCGGCCTTGGCACAGAGCAGTGCAAGGCCACTTGTATAGAAACCCTTTTTAAGGAGTACCCATGGGATCAGATCCCCGCGTTGCTAGTACCCAGACCCTTGTTGCGGCACTGCAAGGTCTCGGCCGTGACGAGAACACACGTAACCAGTGCATTGCACTTCTGATGGCCTTTGAAAAAAAGCATAGCGCTACGGCAAATATACGGGAGTCGGTAACCGGCCCCATCTGTGATGCGCTCTTTAGCGAGACCGATGAGCTAGAGGTGGTACTCGACAATGGCCTGCATATCAACTTTCTCTATAGAACAAAGATCGCCCGCGATATTGTTCTGCGTGCCGTAGACCGCCCTAGCCACCTCTGGGAGCCCCAGACTACCAAGCTGCTACTCACGCTGGTGAGACAGACCCCGGGCGATGTTCTGATCGGCGGTGCCTACTTTGGTGATCATGCCATTGTGCTGGCCCACAAGATTGGGGCCACCCGGCGTGTGCACGCATTTGAGCCCAATAGCGACCAGATCTCCATATTGCAGAAAAACATTGCAAAGAATCGGCTTACCAACG
>CAZKWK010000301.1:0-1809 GCA_964556335.1 uncultured Bordetella sp.
AAACCAGAAAGTACGACAGGGCGATCCGCTTGTAACCCTCTGGTCTCCAGAACTCGAGGCCCGTTGGCAGCGCGTCTTTGCCAAAGAAGAACGCCTGCGCTGGATGGCAAGCGCCGCAACGCTAAGCGCAACAGATATTGCACAGTTACAGAGTCGCCAAGAACAATGGGCAGAGGCCGTAGCCGAGAAGAAGGCTACCGAAGAAGAGATTGCGCTGCTGCGCCCCACAGCGCCCTTTGATGGCGTGATACGCGACCTTACGCCCGACCTGCGACTCGGTCAGTGGCTCGCCCCGAAAGAACCCATTGCGGTCTTGGTGGCCCAGGGACCGCTCAGTGTGGAAACCTACATCTATGAAAACGATGTGGAGGCCATACAGCCGGGGGACAGCGCCTTCTTCACACCCCATAGCGCCGATGGCCCTACGCTGCGACTGCGCGTCATCACGATCGACCCCGACCCCGCCAAGACGCTGCCGGCCTCCTTCGACTCTCGAACAGGTGGGCATATCTCCACCCGCCAGCAGGGCAGCACCATCATTCCTGAGGCCTCCGTCTACCGAGTACAGCTCACCGTAGAATCCGTGGCACAACATGAAGAGGCCCTACGCAACCACCAATGGCGGGGCGACCTGGTTATCCACGGTGCGCCACGCTCTGCCGGCATGTATTACTTGCAAAATGCGGCCGCCGTCCTTATTCGTGAATCGGGCTGGTAGCCGTGTTATGAACTCACTTCGAGGCGCACTCCTGGGTGTCTGCCTCGCAGCGGCCACGCTTACCGGATGCACGGCGGCATCAACACCCATCAAGACGCAAGAACGCGCTCAGGCCAGAACGGCCTACACAGAGGCAGTCACCACGGCCGACGGCAGGGCGCTGCCCCTGCGGGTCTGGCGCCAACCAAATCCGCAGCTCATCATTCTTGGCATTCACGGATTTAACGACTACAGCAAGGCCTATGTGCCGTTAGCAGAGATGGCAGCTAAGGCACTTAACGCGCAAGTCTATGCCTACGATCAGCGCGGATTCGGTACCAACCCCGATGCCGGTCTATGGCCGGGGGATCAGCCGCTCATCGAGGACATTCGCACAGTGGCCCGAGGCCTCAAGCAGCGATACCCCTCTGTGCCCCTGGTGGTCATCGGCGAGAGCATGGGGGGTGCCTTAGTATTACGGGCGGCGTCTGAGCCGGGCGGCCTTACCGCGGATGCCCTGGTGCTGCTGGCCCCAGCCGTCTGGGGCATGCAGATCATGCCGTGGTACCAACGCTGGAGCCTTGAACTGCTCAACACCCTTGCGCCCGACATGACGTTTACCGGGCGTGGCATTCAACACCCGGGCATTCGCCCTACAGACGATCCGGTCGTCTCGCGTGATCTCTCTGAAGACCCCTTCTTTATCAAAGAGACACGGGTCGCAAGCCTTTACGGAATCAGCCAACTCATGGATAAGGCCCTCGCCCATCCCATTCGCTTTCCGACTCCCACGCTCGTGATGTATGGCCTGAACGATCGAATCATTCCACCAGCACCGACCTGCGCATGGCTGTCACGGCTATCGCTGCACTCAGAAAAGATCCCAAGCCATGTGGAGTTTGTTGTTTACCCCGAGGGCTGGCACATGCTTACCCGACAGACGCGGGCCGAGGAGGTAAAAAAAGACCTGCGCGAGTGGCTACAAGCGTTTTTAGTTTCCAAAACTTCATCCAAAATTCGCCATTCGGAAGCCCCTGCAACGACGGAGAAACAGCCGTCTTCAGTCAGTCCGAGCCTCGCGCCTGCCCGACAGGCCGTCTGCGATCGGGCAA
>CAZKWK010000302.1:0-942 GCA_964556335.1 uncultured Bordetella sp.
CAGCATGCTCAATAGCTACTCGGGCTGGGCGGCTGCAGGTATTGGCTTTTCTCTGGGTAACAGCATGCTGATTATTGCCGGCTCGTTGGTCGGCTCCTCGGGTGCGATTCTGTCTTACATCATGTGTAAGGCCATGAATCGCAGCTTCTTTAACGTCATTCTGGGGGGCTTTGGCGGAGAAGCAAGCACTGCCGCCGCAGGGGGCGATGGCCAGCAACGGCCTGTTAAAAGTGGGTCTCCCGACGACGCAGCCTTTTTGTTGTCTAACGCCGATACGGTCATCATCGTTCCGGGTTACGGGTTGGCCGTAGCCCGCGCCCAACATGCGCTGAAGGAACTCACCGAGAAGCTGACTGAGAAGGGCGTGGATGTGAAGTACGCCATTCACCCTGTGGCAGGCCGCATGCCTGGGCATATGAACGTACTGCTCGCTGAGGCTGAAGTACCTTACGACCAGGTGCATGAAATGGAAGACATCAACGGCGAGTTTGGCCAGACCGATGTCGTACTGGTGCTCGGTGCCAACGATGTCGTGAACCCTGCGGCACGGACGCCGGGCAGCCCCATCTTTGGCATGCCGATTCTCGAGGCCTACAAGGCTGCTACTGTGATTGTAAACAAGCGGTCCATGGCCTCCGGCTACGCCGGCCTGGACAATGAGTTGTTCTACATGGACAAGACCATGATGGTCTTCGGCGATGCGAAGAAAGTGGTCGAAGACATGGTAAAGGCTGTGGAGTAACCTGCGAGTTATGTCTCCGGTTCTACCCGCCGCTACTGATGGGCCGGATCACAAAATCCGTACGCTCCAGATGTTGGAGCTTGCAGACTCGTTTGATTTTTGGGTACGTGATCAGAAGCACTCTCGTTGGGTGCTCACGCCCCATCGGCATGAGTATTTTCAGATTCATATCAACGTCAAGGGCAATGGCAAGCACTTTA
>CAZKWK010000302.1:952-1809 GCA_964556335.1 uncultured Bordetella sp.
CCATGTATTTCAGGCCAATTCGGTCATTTTTATTCTGCCGTACCGTGTTCACTGCACGCCGGATGGCCTGCCCGATGAGTACTTCATGATTGACTTCGCCTCTGGGTTTTTGCGGCCAGAACTCATGATGCCTCCCATTGAAATGGAAGAGGCCTCTGTGAGAGCCTTCCCAGAACTCGCACCTTTTAGCTTCCAGCATGTTCTCGACTATGTCTTCTCAGACCGAGACTTCGCCTACATCTGCGACCTTGCCAAGCGCATGATGGCCATTCACCTTGATAGGCGCATGGGCACCACAGAGCGGCTGCGGGGACTCATTCTCGACCTCATTGGCCTTACCAACGAACGGTTTGAAGACCAGTATCTGCAAATGGGGCAGAAACGGGCCTGCATGGACTGGCGTACCGATAGCCTCACACGGGCTTTTCGATTCATCGATCAGGAGCTTGGCAAAGACATTACGCTCAAACAGGTTGCCGAAGCCGCCTGTCTCTCGCCCAACTATCTGTCGCAGTTGCTTAAAAAACAGACCGGCATGGCTTTCGTGGAATGGCTCACTGCCCGGCGTATGGAGCAGGCGCAAGAGTTACTCGCCTATTCCAATTTGAAAGTGTCTGATATTGCGCAGAAGGTGGGGTTTGACGACGCAGCTTACTTCACCCGCCGTTTTCGGCAGCGGCTCAACCTCTCACCACTGGACTATCGCCGAAAGATGCTTGACGCAAACAGCGCAGCGGCGGCGCGCGCTTAATCGCGAAGGCTAAACCGAGAAGCTCGACCCGCATCCACAGGTGGTGGTGGCGTGCGGGTTCTTAATTACAAACTGGGCGCCCTCTAGCTCTTCTTTGTAGTCGATC
>CAZKWK010000303.1:0-1437 GCA_964556335.1 uncultured Bordetella sp.
GAAGGCGAGAATCCAGTGCCGTTACTCGTGAACCTCTCACTCGCTATAGCCGCTGAAGTAACGCCGCTGCGTAAATGTTCCCCATACCCGATGAAAGACCCAGGATACGGCTGACCGGCTTGGTGTAGGGAACAGAGATGAAGCAAGAATCGTCTTCAGTTCGATTGGCGATTTCTGAGATCGTCCCGTCGCGCGCTTCGTGCAGAGCCAGCGTCAGTTCGAGCAGGCCGCTGGCCCCCAATGAATGACCGATGCTAGGCTTATAGCTGGTGGCAACAAACTCAGTGCCAAACACGTCTCGCAAGGCGCCACCCTCCGCCTCATCATTTGAAGCCGTTCCGGTACCGTGCGTCTTGATCAAATCAACATCTGCAGGAGCCAATCCGGCCCGATTCAGGGCCAACTGGATCACTCTCTTATAGCCCAAACCATCTGTGCGCGGGGACAGCGATGGCGCCTCAGGCTCGGAGGCTACGGCAGTTGCCAGTAATTGCGCCAGCGGCGTTACTAAAGAACGTCGCACAGCGCGGCCACTGGCTAGTCTCATGAAGGCAGCACCTTGGCCAAGAACAAATCCCTTATTTTTACTGTCAAAAGCCGTAGGCAACTGCCCTGAGTCGATTTGGGCAGCGGTTAGACAGGCGCCATAGCCCATGAAAAAATCAACAGTTGAGAAGCAAACCTGATTCTCAACCGCAAGAATAGCCACTTCGTCGAAGCGCCCAGAGACGAGTAGATTCTGCGCCATATCGGTTGCGACCAAGCTGCTGGCGCATGCTGAAGAGTCACTGAGAACCAGCCCGGTATAGCCAAGACTAGATGCAATTTTTCCGGCGTAAATCTGATTAATTTGCATCGGCGGAGACATGTAACGACTCCCCAGCACAGAGCCCGCATCACCGACTCTCGGTGGATTGCCTAGAAATCCAGAGTTCCCTGCAGCAAGAATGAATGCCTTTCTATCTGGGGAAACGCCCAAATCCTGAATACAACGCCCGGACAGCATCCGATCAACGATCACGTGCGGCGCGAAAAGTAGTCCCTTAAGGACTAGCGAGTTCGATAATGATTGGGCAACTTCATGAACATAAATCGGCGTTTTATAGTCATCAAGGAGTCGCCTTTCTTTGCTGTGTGCAGTCAAGGCTTCGATCACGTAAACATCGGTCGCCTGGATGGCAGTGTTATTATCCATTGGATGCTCTCTTAGGCTTAGATCTCAACGCAGGCTATGCCGTAAATTGACCTAAATAAAAAAGTCATTAAAGCACGTTGGTCATATGCGTTGACTTGAGCAGGCTTATCAATCACGCCGTTATGCCTCTTACTTTTTGACATAGTTTTTTACGGCAATCTCAAGCGACTCCTTATCCGGGAATCGGACCGGCGAGCGTGCGTAAACAAAGTCCTGCAGTTCAAGGGCTGTGTCAAACATGG
>CAZKWK010000303.1:1447-1802 GCA_964556335.1 uncultured Bordetella sp.
ATCAGTCTCAATCTGGTAGACATCCAGAACGAATGTAAGCATCACCAATCGGTCAAGGCTATCCAGACCTAAAGCAGAAAAACTCTGATTACCGTCTTCTAGTCGTATCTCCCGGTTCCTGGACGATACAGCCAAGGGAATCAGTTCATTGAGCACATTGACCATTTCCACGATTTTCTTCTCCCTAAGTGATGGGCTAATGAGAACTTGCAGCGACGAGCCATTTCAAGGCGTCTATCACTGCGATGAACCAGCTGTAGATGCTGTTGGGCGCAGAGTATTCGAAACTTGGTCCAGATGCACATGATTCAGGATACCTGCGGCAGTCTGCAGACGTAAATACTGAAGCTGAGAT
>CAZKWK010000304.1:0-1791 GCA_964556335.1 uncultured Bordetella sp.
ACACCCAGTCCTTGTAGAGCCCTCATCGCATCGGTATCCGCAGGATTCCTTCGGAGGGTTTCCTCCAGCTTCTCTCGAATACGCTGACGCATCTCCAACGCGGCAGCCTTTGTGAAAGTCACCATCAAGATCTTGCTGATGGGCGTTCCGTTACGGACTAGCTTCACGACTAGCTCGATCAGTGCATGTGTCTTTCCTGATCCGGCGCCGGCTTCTAGCACCACGAAACGGTTTTTGGTGACATCGAAGTTTGCGATGTCGAATTCTTTGTGCTCACTCATTTTCTTGGTTCTCTTGGGCTTTCGGTTTCTTGCTGGCGCTGTGTTTCTTTGCCGTAGGCTTTGGCAGTTCGTCGGCCGGCTTTGAAGGCGTGATCATTTCTTCGATATCGCCTGCGGTGTAGCGCATGAATTGCCCAAGTGCTTCACTTACGGCTTTATTCATGGCTTCAAAATCATACTTAGAGGGGTTCACGAGGAGAGCATGCCCCTCCTTGGCAATGTCGCCGCGCCCGTTGCCGTTATCAAGGTCAGTAAGCGTTGCTCCCTTTCCGGATGTACCCAGAGCTCCAACCATCGCTGATTTAGTCGTACTGTAACCCAGGAAGAAACCAGGCGTGACGGCGCTACGCCCCAGTAGGATCATTTTGCTGAGGAGTTCGTCAACGGCTTTGCCTGTCAGCTCCGCGCTCCTTGGCTTAGCACCAAGTCCGTTTTTCTTTGGGGTCCCATTCTTGTTCAGTCCATGCCTTGGGCCAATCACGGCGACGGACTCCACGGTCTTAAGCTCGCCGTTATGTCGTATCCATCCTAACGTTGCCAAGCCTTTGAGCAGATCCGATTCGTCTATTTTTTTCTTGGTTATACAAAGAATCAGGCAGTTGTTGGCCAGGTAGGCTGTTTCGAACGCTGAGGTTGGAATAGTGATTCGACGGGCGCTGGCATGGTAGTCAGTCACCTGCTCGTCGAAATTCGTTACTCCGTCTTCTTCTCCATTATTGATGCTAGCCAAGATTTCAGCGTACGCCTCGTGTCCGTCCGCTGGCACGACCCCGGAGAATGTCGCTTCTTTGTCGTTGGCCGGAAGCCGTCCGCGCATCTTATTGAAACGTTTCACCCACCTTTCCATGAGTTTCGTTAGTTCGTGGGGCTTTTTTCCGCGGCCTAGATTGAGGGAAAGGACTTCGTCGGAGGCTAGTTCTTCGCCCTTTCTCGCCGGCTTGACGTTGAAGGACTCGAGGGCGTAACGCACAGGGTCGGACCAGAATGCGATCCAGGCGTCGAGTGGCCAGTGGCTGGTATCCACCTCGATCTTGGGCATCGCTTCTTCTTCGATGACTGGAATCGTTGCAAGGGCCGCGGAGGTTCGGTCAAAGGTCTCGGCTTGATCGAAGTGGAGCGCTTTTCGCTCTTGGTCCATGGTCTCTCCGGCTTGCATGGACAGCGGGGCGTGGCGGTGAGTCTTGAATCCTGACGAGAGTTTCTCGCAGGCCTGTCGGAGGATCTCGACTGGCATCGCGGCAGGTGCGTCTTTGCCTGTTTCGCCCGCGTAGCCCTGGTAGGTGATGATCAGATGCGATTGCGCGGCTGAGACTATCTGCATGAGCGCATGCATGCCTCTTTGTTCGCTTTGTTCGCGGTAGGGTAGGGCGGTAGAAGGAATCGAAGTCTTCAGTTCCTTGCCATGCGGCTTATTGCCGGACGGAAACTTGCCGTCAGCCATCCCGACTAGGGCGATCACTTTAGCTGGGTGGATACTTGACGTGCGCAGAGGAGCCAGCGTCGTCCGTCC
>CAZKWK010000305.1:0-1790 GCA_964556335.1 uncultured Bordetella sp.
TGGGTTAAACAACACCCTCAGGCCCCCTTGGCCATCGGTGAAGACTTCGGCAAACGAATAACGCGCCGCAAACGCACCCGCGCGCGTGTTGCTGTTAGCGGGGTCGGGCGCAGGATAAAGAACGTCTTTTACCGCAGTGGCCACCTGGGCAGCGGTGTAGCTCGTAGAAGCATCGCCAGGAAGGGTGACCGGAATGGTGAGGTCGCCCCAAGAGATCTCTAGGGTCTCGCCGCCAGAAGCGCTACCGACAAACCGAAGGGTCTGCTCCTCAGACTCTAAGGTGCGGGCAATCTTTGCGGTAATGCGGGCGAGTTTGTCTGCCGCCTCGGTTAGGGGAACCTCGACTGCTGGGGTTACCGATAGGTCGGACTGGTCATAGTCCAGCAGATCAAAGCTTGTGATCCTGACCTCTTTGCCACCGACCGAGAACACAGTAGGAAGACTCGTGGGCAGGCCGGTGACCCGCAAAGTCTGTACCTCAGGCCAGGGCGTCACGACCGGCGTAATGCCGAGATTAGGTACATCGCCCTCGGTGGCGAGATAGCGCACCGTAACTGACCCGTCATCGTTGAGCACCACGCGCCTGCCGGTGTGGCCATCAATAAACCGGGTGGGCTCTGCCTGCGTCGCGGTAATACCAGCGGGAACCGTGACCGAGATTGCGGGCGGCTCAAGCACATCAGGCCCAAAGCCAAAGCGAAGCCCTTCGCCCGGAAGATACGTCAAGGTCACATTAGGGTTCGCGGTGCGCCAGGTGGTATCTGCCTCTAAGGCCTGTTTCACCGCCGCGGCAATCAAATCAGGATCCGAGGCGCCCTCCGTCCAGTAGTCGTCTGGGTCGAGCGTAAGCGCATCACGTTTTAAAGGAATGGTGACGCCCTCGACCACCAGCAGACTGTCCGCGTTGGGCTTTCCCTCAAACCGCAGAATGCGCTGGGCATGGCCAAGGGCTGCCGCAACCTTTTCTGCCACCACGCGGGAGGAATCGCCCTTGGCGACCTCTACAGTGGTACCGCCGACATTAAAAAAGCCAGATTCCGCGGCCGGAGAGAACTGATACGTCTGTGTCTCGCCGACCCCGAGTTGTCCGTTGGCAGCGGGCTCCCAGACCACCCGAGCATCAATGCTGGTTGACCCTACATCGATCGATGCGCGGGGCATGTCTTTGTCTGTGGCAGCGAACTGCAAGACCACAGACCCATCGGGAAGCGCCTGCACAGCCCGACCCGAGACGGCCCGAAAATAGGCATGGTCTTCTATGGCGGCCGCAACGCGGTCTGCGAGTTCTGCAGGGGTGAGATACGGCTCGATATTCGACACTGTAACGGTCTGGCCTGGTGCAAGCGTTACTGTAATGCTGCCCCCCTGGGCACCATCTCCAAACTGTAGTACCTGCCGTTCGCCCTGCCCCCAGCCGGGCTGGGCCTTGAGCCATGCCTGCATATGGTCAGCCGTAATCTCGAAAACGACGGGCTCCCCCGCAACGCTGGTGAGCGAAGACTGCAAGACCTCACGCACAGGGCGCCCTGCCCCGTCGGTGGCCTGCATGACAAGCGACACGCCACTGGAGGTCTTCTCAAGCACCAAGGCGCCCAAGGTGACGCCATTGAGTACCAGATCCCCCTCGCTGAAAATTTCCACCCGATCAGTATTCTGCGGAAGTCGCACGGTAAAGGGCTGAACAAGCCCTGAGGTGACCGAAGCCGCCAGACTATCAATACCGCCAATCACATGGTCTTTATTGAGTGCCTGGATCTCCTGCACCACCACTCAACAAATACTCCATGTGA
>CAZKWK010000306.1:0-1788 GCA_964556335.1 uncultured Bordetella sp.
CGCTCTACGTGGCCAACAATGTCTGCTCGGCGGTGGAGTACTTCCGCAAGCTCGGTGGCAATGTGGGCGTTGCGGGCATGGTGATCAACAAAGACGATGGCACCGGTGAAGCAGCGGCCTTTGCCGAGCGGGCTGGAATTCCTGTCTTGTCAGCGATTCCCGCCCACGAAGATATTCGCCGCAAGAGTGCCTCGTACGAGATTATTGGCAAACCCGGCGGTCAGTGGAGCGCGATGTTTGAAACGCTCGCCACCAATGTGGCGGAAGCCCCGCCTGTGCGGCCCAAGCCCTTGTCGCAAGACGAACTCTTAGGCCTCTTTTCGGGAAGCGCCGTGGGCCGTGATGTCGTGCTCGAACCCGCCACCGTCTTTGACATGATGGGCCGCGAAGAGATCGCCAAGCCCTCGCTCGAAGTGGTCTACGACCAGGCCTAATGGCATGAACGCACGTCAGCCTATTCCTATTCTGTCGGCAGACGCTTCGCACGGCAGAGGTCAGCCCGAGGACATTGCGGGCTTGGCCGACGAGCGCTTGCGTACGCCGCGCGAGGCGACAAGCCCGCTGGCCGAGGGCGATCAGAAGGTGGCCTCCCTGGCCGAGGGCGCGCAAAGCGCAGCACCGCTCACCGAGGGAGTGGGAATGGCAGCCGCTGTCGACGGCGGCGCATCGTGTGTCTCTGGCAAAGAACGCATGCTCGCCTCCGCCCATGCCTCTGGAAAATCGGAAGTGCTCACCCAGTACGCCAAAGACTACCCTAAGGGCCCGCATGATCAGCCGCAGAGCATGTGTCCTGCCTTTGGCTCATTGCGCGTGGGCCTGCGTATGCGGCGCACCGCCACCATTCTGTCGGGCAGCGCCTGCTGTGTGTATGGCCTCACCTTTACCTCCCACTTCTACGGCGCCCGCAGGCCCGTGGGCTATGTGCCCTTCAACTCAGAAACATTGGTGACTGGCAAGCTCTTCGAAGACATTCGCGAAGCCGTCTATGCCCAGGCGGATCCCGCACAGCTGGATGCGCTCGTAATCATCAATCTCTGTGTGCCCACGGCCAGTGGCGTGCCGCTGCAGTTGCTACCCAAAGAGATCAACGGTGTGCGCGTCATCGGTATTGCTGTGCCTGGCTTTGGCGTACCCACGCATGCCGAGGCAAAGGATGTGCTCGCGGGGGCCATGCTGCAGTATGCGATGCAAGAGGTTCAGGCGGGCCCCGTGGCCGCACCTCGTACGGGCAAGAGTGCGTTGCCCACCATTACGCTCTTGGGTGAGATGTTTCCGGCCGACCCCATGGTGATTGGTCAGATGCTCGCGCCCATGCAGCTTGCCGCAGGGCCCGTGGTACCCACCCGCGAATGGCGTGAGCTCTATGCCGCACTAGACTGTGCTGCGGTGGCGGCGATTCACCCTTTCTACACCGCCAGCATGCGCGTCTTTGCCTCCGCTGGCAGACCCATGGTGGGCTCTGCGCCGATCGGCTATGAAGGCACCGCTGCCTGGCTCGATGCGATTGGCAGGGCAACGAACACCCCTGAAGAAAAAATCGCGGCTGCCAAGCAGGCCGTGTTACCCGGAATCAAAGCAAACCGCGATCGCGCGCCGATCAAAGGGCGTATCACCGTGAGTGGCTATGAAGGCTCTGAGCTGCTTGTGGCCCGCATGCTGATCGAAAGCGGTGCCGATGTGCGGTATGTCGGTAGTGCCTGCCCCCGCACCGACATGAGTGCAGCCGACCGAGACTGGCTAGAGGCCCGCGGGGTGCATGTGCAATACCGCGCCTCGCTCGAGCAAGAT
>CAZKWK010000307.1:0-1782 GCA_964556335.1 uncultured Bordetella sp.
GTAACGGTGTCTGGGAGGAAGACTTGAGAGAGTACCTTCAACGATACCCTGTGTCGTCCATTGATGCGCTCAGGGCCAAGGAGCGTATCTGTAACAAGTGCCGCCAGTGCGAACCCTTGGTCGTTGCATTGATTGCTGAGGTACTTTCAGGCGTAAATGCCCCATCAAACAGAGGAGCGCATGATGCTTAAAGAGTTTGTGACAGGGGAGGTCGCCAGAGTCTCGTTTGATACGGCGTCTCGCCATCTCGAAGTCACATGGCGAAATGGGAAGATGTTGGCGTTTCGGCCAGTGCCAGAGGAAGTGGTGCGAAGGCTCTGCGCTGCGCCGAACCCAGCGACCTATCTTGAAGACCGCATTGCTGAGGAATACCCCAAGGTTCAGCCCAGTAAGACTAGTGCCAACGATTCGGCAAGGCAGAAGTTAGAGGACCTCTTTGGCGGGTCCGCGGAGACATAGTTCCTGGTGTGAGGGAAACCACACGTCTGTGAGGGATGGTCGTTTATCGAAGTCCTTTAGGACGAAAGCGTTATTTTGATTCGAGCGTGGGGTGTGGATCACCAGATGATCCTGCGTCTCCACATGATCGGAAGGATGCACTTCCAAACACCATGGCTGTTGCGATTTCGGCTCAGTGAAATTGCCGTCCAACTCGTCAAGCAGTGGGGGCCCTACCCCCATGCGGCCTTACGGGTGCCTCGGGCACTCTTCTCGTCACCCAAGCCATCACCCAGGGCGGCCTGTCCCGCCTGTGGGCTTCGCGTTTCTATGCTCATGAAGTACCTCGACCCGTGCCCTCTTATACCCATCGCTTTATGTCCCGGACGGGTCGTGAGAACCGTAACGTTCACAGCTAAACATTAGTCAACTGCGAGTCGTAGTTCCGCCTGGCGGCCGACAAAGGGGCCGATATACTCTTGCGTCACCGCGCTACCAACCCAGCCTGCAGCAAGCCTCACTCTCGAGAGCACTCTGGCGGCGTCCTTCGAAGGCTTGCCAACGAAGCCGTCGGTAAGAATAACTGCACGAGCAATTCCCTTGGCATCAAGGTGCCTGGCAACACACTCGATATCGGTACCGCCTGTAGAAGAGAGCTTGCCCGATTTCAACGCCGTCAGAGAGATATCGCTTACCTTGGTGGAGAAGAGATGCACGGTGTCGGCCACCCAGTCTTGGCAGTCGATCATGGCCCCGTAAAGAGGCTGCACCACACCGCTCATGCTTCCCGAGACATCCACATAGACATGCACCCGCTCACTCTTCCTTGTACGTCTCTGCGTGCTCTCTGCCTTATAGAGAAGCGGCTGCATCCCTAGCTGGCGCTGCACGATAGCGCGTCGATCACGGGCGGGTGTTGGCGTAAGTACCTCGACCCGCGATTCCGCGTCGCACCCGATTCTTGCCGTGCCATGGCCATGGGCAAGATACGCAAAGAGCCTTCGTAGCTGTGCGCGGGCAGACACCTTGGCCGGCACGATCTGTGTGGCTCGCAAAGACTCGGCTGCGTTTTTGCCTGCGTCGACAGACATTCCTTCAAGCTTCCCGCAATACTCGTCTGACAGCCCCTTAAGAAACTCGTTGAGAGATACCGGGTCACCGGTAGCTGTCGCCTGCGCCGGATCGTGACCCCCCAAAAGGGGGAGGCCAATAAGCGTCTGTTCGAGATCTCGCCCTAGCCACGTGATGCCCAGGCGGATCGCCTCCCGTATCTCCCAGGTGCTGACACCCTGCTGCCCCCAAAGCCTTCGATACACATCTTTGACAAAGACTATTCCCTCAAAC
>CAZKWK010000308.1:0-1781 GCA_964556335.1 uncultured Bordetella sp.
TCACGAGCGTCGGGTTCAAGGCATCGCGCTACCCGACCTTGTGCACCGCTGGGCTGCGATGAATCCGCCTCTGATCGATGACCAAGGTGACTATATTGGCAGCGAGGCCCTTGATGTCGCATTGGCCGACCGCTTCGCCTTTCACGTCACCATTCCGGGCTGGCAGTCGTTGCCCGAAGCGTCCCAACGCCGCGTTCTGAAGTCGTCCAATAGCCCACGCGGGGTTACCGACCTCAGGGAGCAGCTCGCCGCAATACGAATCTGGGCAGACCAGGTAGCGCAGCTCTGGGGGGATCAGATAGATGACTACACCCTGCGCATGACCGCCGGGCTCGCGGCAGCGGGCCTACCGGTCAGTTCACGCCGCGCTGTTCTCATCGCCAGAAACATCGCTCTGGTGCATGCAGCCACCTTCCATGTTCTCTCGGTCGAAGACAGCAGTGTGCGCTTGAGCCAATCGGCCTGGCTCGCGTTCTCCCACTCTTTGCCCTTTACAGCAAGCGGCAAGCCCTACGAGCAGATCAAACTGCTTGCCCTGCACCGAGAGGTCTCAGTCATTGCCTTTGCCGGTGCAGACGATGCACGCTCGGAGATCTTGCTTGAGCGTGACCCTCTCAGGCGCATCGAGCGAACCCTTGGCTGTGATCAGCTACAGGACGATGAGCGGGGCGCGCTCGTTATGGATGCAATTAGTGGCCTTGAGGCGGGCGCCTCGGCGGCCTGTGCCTGGTGGCTGGTGCAGACCTCTGCGCACGAGCGTCTGCCACTGGCTGTCTCCGAAGACCTCGCTCGCATCTACCGCGAAGCATCGGTACCCACCAGGCTCATCGAACGGGTGTCGGCAGGGTCGGCGCGCGGTAAGGCATTTGCCGAGTTTGAGGAGCTATCGAAGAAGACAAACCTTGCGCGACCCGCTCAGGTTGCGTTGATCAACCTTCTGTCGAGTCGGCTACACACAAAGGCGGTCGAGTCGCCGCAAGATCTTACCGCGCTCGTACGCGGTTGGTGGCGTGCCTTAGAAGCATTGGACCCCCCGCTCACCATAGGAGTCGCCTAGCCATGTTTGGACTCAAGACTATCGAATGGTTCGGTCTGGGGGCCATGGCACACAACATCCACGGTGCAAACGTCCAGACAGGCGCCTGGCTGAAGCTCGTCTATCAGCTCCCCAGAACAGACACATCACACCCGCGCCAGTGGACAAAGTCTGCGCATCTCCTGCGTGTCGTTCGCCCAGACCTTTATGCGGAAGACAGCGAAGGGGCACATTCGCTGAGCGAGCGACAGACCCAAGAGGTACTGACGAGGCTTTTGGATCTGCATGTTTGTTCCCTGGCACTACCCACCGTCGTAGTCGCCGAGCCGAACATCTGGCACCCCGAGGACAAGCACTGGGTGGTCTTGTTCCAATCGCGCATCTTCAGCCATGCGCTCACCACCCTTTCCGTCTTATCAAAGTGTGCCGACGGTCTGTGTTCGCCCCAGCGAGTGCCCTGCGTGTCGGCACTGCGCACCCCTCGCAGACACACATCCGGTGGGGTACGCACGAGCTGCTGGGAGGTTGGGCTCTGGTTAGCCGCCGGCTACGCAGACCTCGTCACCCGTGCGACCCGATCACCAGCCAACACTATTGCATTAAGGGACTTGCTATGAGCCTACGCTTCCGTATTGCAGAAAGCCTTCCTAAAGACAGTGTCTCGTTGCGCGCACTTCTGCAGATAGCGCGTATTGAAGAATCATCGACCATTAGTACTGCCTGCGTTACCTTTGGATCTGAGCCG
>CAZKWK010000309.1:0-1772 GCA_964556335.1 uncultured Bordetella sp.
CGCATCGCGCAGGCTCTCCGGCGAAGGCGCGGCAGCCGCCTGTGCAGAGCGCTCCTCTGACTGCATGGTACGCGCGGCCTCGTGGTCGCTCGCCATCCAGCCAGACTGCGCAAAGGCAGCCGGCGGTACATCGCTCTGCAGATCATCAAAGACCAGGTGCTCTGCCTCGAGCGTATCGCCTGGGCAGAATACAAGCGCACGCAGCATCACATTCTCGAGCTCGCGCACATTGCCTGGCCAGTGGTAGGCCAGAAGCGCCTGCTGGGCGGAAGGAGAGAGGCGCTTGACCTCTGCCTCCGCACAATGACGGGCCAAGATGGTGGCTGCCAAGGGCAGTATGTCGGCCGACCGCAGACGCAAGGCGGGAATGTTCAGCCGAAAAGTACTAATACGGAAATAGAGATCTTCACGAAACTCGCGCCGGGCCATGGCCTCTTTGAGGTCTTTGTTGGTTGCGGCTACCAGACGAAAATCCAGCGCAATTTCTTGGGTACCCCCAAGCCGCGTGATCTTGCGCTCTTGCAAAACGCGCAGCAGCTTGGTCTGTAGCGCCGGGGGCAACTCGCCAATTTCATCGAGAAATACCGTGCCGCCCTGGGCCTGCTCAAAGATGCCTCTATGTTCACGAATCGCACCCGTGTAGGCGCCCTTCTCGTGACCAAAGAGCATGTCTTCCATAAGATGCTCAGGAATCGCACCGCAGTTCAGGCTCACAAAGGGCGCACTTGCCCTCGAGGAGGCCTCATGAATGACGGTGGCGAGTACTTCTTTACCAGAGCCTGTGGGCCCGGTAATCAGTGTGGTGACCTGGGCCTGGGCCACTCGTTGGGCCAAGGCCAAGAGCTTCTGGCTATTGGGGTCGACAAAGACGAAGGTCTTCTGGCTTGCGCCAGCAAGGGTGTCGGTGGCGTTGGCTGCCGCCGCACCCGTTGCATGACTGTGTGCGGCTGTGGGGGGCGCCTGCCCGGCGGAGCCGGTCGCGGATACCACTGCACCACCGGATTCAGAGGACTGTGTGCGGCCTGCTGATACAGCAGTGGACAAAGGCTTATGGGCCAAGGCCTGGGCCTTCTCCAGATAGGCCTGTGCCAGACGCCACGACTCTTCGGAGAAATCATCGTGGATGAGCACATGGCAGGCCCCAAGCTGCATCGCTTCAATGCCAAGATCAAAGGCCTGACGGTCGGTGCGGCAGAAGACAGGAATATGGGGTTTAAAGGCCTGGATGAGCTGCTTTACGTCGGTGAGCAGACTCGTGTCGCCGACGAGGCGCACGACCACCACCTGGGCAGACTTCAGCGCATGACGCAGATCATCGAGGGTACGAACGGGCAGTAGTGTGAGTCCGGCATTTGCCAGACAGGCCCGTTCCCGTTCGCCCGCAGGCTGGAACGGATCCAGCCACAAGGCGTTGCAGGTCTCTGTTGTCGCGTTTGTCACCACAGCACTCCTTTATCCACAAGGGGGTGGGGGGACAAAAGCAACCGCTATGCCAAAAGCGGCGACGTTTTTCCGACGGCAAAGAATTGGGCGGCAAACTCGTGCCCTTAGTGCGCCTCATACGTTGTACCAACTATCGCGAACGCTCTCGTTCGCCCGGCCCCATGCCATTTCGCATATGCGGCGAATGAGGCATACGGGGTGGGGGGGTGGGAGGCACGTACGGGGGGCCTACGGGGCGTACGGCGTAGGGGCGCGCCCCTGAAATTAAATACGAGGACAGTCTTTGTACTTCGTGGCCAGGCAGCGACGCACCCAGTCTTTGGCCTGGG
>CAZKWK010000310.1:0-396 GCA_964556335.1 uncultured Bordetella sp.
CGGCCTGTGCGCTTTCCTTCTAACGGGCTGGACCCAAAGAGTCGCCGGTCGATCAACGGGTAGGCTAGGCAGCCCAGGCCTAAGGCCAGAAATCCCATGGCCCAGGCCACAGGCTCTGTCGCTCCACCTGAGAGGTCGAGGGCCAAGCCAAAGAGTGCGGGCCCGATGGCCCCAGCGCCAAACCCCATGAGGGAATAAAAGCCCAGTGCGGCACCGCGTACTTCTTGGGGGGCGCTCGCCACCAGACCCGCGGTGAGGGTGGCCGAGTCGGCCATGATGAGCATTGAATGCAGCCCCACCAATACAAAGACCAGCATCCAGTGGGACTCGGCCAGCAGGCTCATCGTGACGCCCATCAGGCTGCCTGAGGTCATGACCAAAACAATCCAGGCGCGC
>CAZKWK010000310.1:406-1770 GCA_964556335.1 uncultured Bordetella sp.
GGCAGGTTCACCACCGCCGCCATGGTGGCGGCTGCCATGGGCACTGCGCCATCCGGATGCAACGCCACGACAAAGGCCAGGAAGGCCACGGTCCATGACCGAGACCCAAAGAGCTCCAGGCAATGGACCCCATAGCCCACCGTGTAGCCCACCACCGCCTTCTCGCGCAGAGCGCGACGCCAGGCGCCGATGGGGAAGATTAACTCCAGGGTGCCGCGCACCGTCTTTATTACCGAGGTTGGCGGTACGACGTGAGCGACTTGATCGGCCCCTTTGTTCGTTGGTTGCTTCGTTGTATGCGCCTCAGCAGGCTTGGTTGTATGGGGCCTTGCGGCATGACCGCCTCGCCGCCGTAGTCCCCATCCGCCCGTGGCATAGACCATGAGGCCCAGGGCCATCAGAGGACCCGCTGCAGGCAGAGCCATGGCCCAACGCCAGCCAAGGGCATCAATCGCCCAGCCCGATAAGACGAGGGACCCCGCCACGCCAATGCCAAAGAAGGCTGTGTAGAAAGAGACTGCGCGGCTCTGGTTCGCCTCGCCTTGCAGACCTTCGGCCAGTATGCGCAGACCCGGCATATAGGTTGCCGCCACGCCTGCCCCCAGCAGCAACTGAAAGGCCATGGCCGAGACAAAGCCTTGCGCAAAGAGCCCAAACCCTAGGCTGGCAGTGGCGCTGATCAGGCAGCCCAGGGCATAGACCTGCCGCGCATCTCGGCGGTCGGTCATGGCGGACCACATCGAGACGCTCACCATATAGCCCATAAAAAAGCCGCTGGCGATGAGGCCTGCCTCGGTATTGGAGAGCTGCCAGAGTGCCTGCAGAAGGGTGAGGGCCGCGGCATAACTCGAGAAGCCCAGCATCGAAAAAATGTGGGCCAGAAGCAGGCTGACAAGAATCTTCACCGCCAGATCATTGCATAATCGCGCATGGCTCTGCCGCATACAGTCACCCGATTTCGGCCGCGACTCCTCGATCACCTTCCGCAGTACAGCCGCCAGAAATTCCTGGCAGACCTCTCCGCCGGCCTCACCGTGGGCTTTGTGGCCCTGCCACTGGCCATGACCTTTGCCATTGCCTCGGGGCTGCCTCCGCAGGCCGGGCTCTTTACCGCCATCATCGCGGGCTTTCTCATCTCCGCCCTTGGCGGCTCCAGTGTGCAGATTGGTGGCCCGGCGGGCGCTTTCATTGTGGTGGTCTATGCCATTGTGGAGCGCTACGGCATTCCTAATCTGCTCATTGCCACGGCCTGCGCGGGCGTGCTCATGATCATCATGGGATTTCTGCGCATGGGCGAGCTGGTGCGGCTGATTCCCATTTCCATTGTTATTGGCTTTACGAGTGGCATCGCGGTCCTCATTGGG
>CAZKWK010000311.1:0-1769 GCA_964556335.1 uncultured Bordetella sp.
GAGGCCTGTGATTCGGCCTGGGATTTCATGGTGCGCCGCCCCGCATCCCTGATGGAATACCGTGTCGGGGAATCCTTGCCGGCGGAATCTCGCCTGTCAAAAGAGGACATGGTCTGTCTTCGCAGCAGCGGCTTTTACTGTCATGAACTCAGCGTCGATGCCACCTGCAAGGAGCGTTATGGGTTGGACTGCGCCGCGTTGCGCGACTGGGTGCCACGCGCGCGGGCGAAATGCCTGGAAACCCGGACGGCTGATTGTGATGAGCCGGCCGTGATTGCCCGTCAGCGACCACTCGGGAACGAGGAAGTGCGGCGGGTGAGGGTGCCTTCACGCGATTTGTGGCTAGAGAAATTGGGCGCCTTGCAGGAAAAAGATGCATCTGCCGATGAGATGGCTTCCATGCTTTCCGACTTGCCCGGTCTCAACACGGCAACTTCTGGTGGTATGCACGATTGCAGTTGGATGGTGAAGTGATGCCGGATTCGGCGTAGCCGGTGTCCCCACGCCAAAATGGTATCATGAAAAAGAATTTCCACTGCGACTCTGTCGGAGATGACGATAATGAAAGCACTTGAAAACAGAATTCCACCAGTGTTGGCTGTGATCATTTTTGGCTTTTTGATGTGGCTGTTTCCAGGTGGATCGATGACTTCGTCCCAGCCCGGAGTTGCGAGGACGATCTTCATGGTTTTAACGCTCATTGCGGGAATTTTTTTCTGCTTCGCAGGTGTGCAGGCGTTTCGCTCTGCAAAAACAACGGTTAATCCTCTTCAGCCAGACTCGGCATCATCGTTGGTAACCACAGGTGTATACCGCTTCACCCGAAATCCGATGTATCTAGGGTTTGCACTTTTACTAGTGGCATGGACGCTTCTTCTTGGGTCGATGGGGTCAGTGTTGGGTGTGGCAGGATTTGTAATATTCATCACAAGGTTTCAAATAATTCCCGAAGAGCGTGCGATGCATTCCTTGTTTGGGCAAGCATATTCTGAATATGCGGAAAAGGTTCATCGATGGATTCCCATTGTTTGGCGATGAAACAGGAGTCACTTTTGGGTTTTGCTCTTGCTCGTGAAAAGGCAGTACTCCATAGAGCTGGCTGCCAGTTCACCAGCATGCGAGACCAAGCGCTAACCAGATTTTCCGCTGGAATGTGCACCGCGATTCACCGTTCAGGATGTAATGCGAGCGGGCCGTCGGTCCCGCAAGAACGATCCGTCTCGAACACCACTATTTGTCATCACTGCCCATGCCGGTTATTCTACCCGCGAACCCACGGTACAGGGCCCTCATGAAGATCCCCAACAGATTGCAGTCGATGCTGGACGAAGGCCTGGTCGACGAAGTCATCAGCCAGCTCAAGAGCGGCAAGGAAGCCCAGGTCTTTGTGGTGCGATGTGGGCGGGAGATCCGCTGCGCCAAGGTGTACAAGGAGGCCCACCAGCGCAGCTTCAAGCAGGCTGCCGAGTATCAGGAGGGTCGCAAGATACGCGGTAGCCGTGATGCCCGCGCCATGTCCAAACGCACCCGCCATGGCCAGAAAGAAGCCGAAAGCGCCTGGCTCAATGCCGAGGTTGAGGCGCTGTACAAACTGGCTTCTGCCGGCGTGCGCGTGCCCAAGCCCTACCTGTTCATGCTGGAGCGTGATGTGGGGATGGCCAAAGCTCATCTGAGGGGAACCTGCTGTGACCCTAAAAGTAACAATCTTTGCTATAATCGAGGCACATCTGGTTATCAAAGAGAGAATGATGTCATGAACGTCTCCCTGA
>CAZKWK010000312.1:0-1752 GCA_964556335.1 uncultured Bordetella sp.
ATTTTCATTTATTTTAGGGATTTCCCCAAAATATTTTCTTTTTGTAGTGTATAATAACTAACCAAAAAAATGGCTGGTGGTCTTATGCAACTTGTCGCCTATGGCGCTCAGGACGTCTTCCTTACCGGAACCCCTGAGATTACTTACTGGAAGGTGTCTTACAGACGCCACACGAACTTCGCGATGGAGAGTATCGAGCAGACATTCTCCGGTCAGGCTGATTTCGGTCGCCGTGTTACCTGCACTATCAGCAGAAACGGTGATCTTGCCTACCGCACCTACCTCCAGGTTACTCTTCCCGAGATTAACCAGGCCCTTGGCAACGGTGGTGATGTCTATGCCCGTTGGCTCGACTTCCCCGGTGAGCAGCTCATTGCTCAGGTTGAGGTTGAGATTGGTGGTCAGCGCATTGACCGCCAATACGGTGATTGGATGCACATCTGGAACCAGCTTACCATGCCTTCGGAGCAGCTCAAGGGCTACTTCAAGATGGTCGGCCACACCACCCAGCTTACATACATTACCGATCCCACCTTCGCCAACGTCTCTGGCCCCTGCGCTGCCTCCGGTGGCCCCACCCAAGTGTGCGCTCCCCGCAACGCCCTTCCCGAGACCACTCTCTACGTGCCCCTCCAGTTCTGGTTCGCCCGCAACCCTGGTCTTGCTCTTCCTCTTATTGCTCTCCAGTACCACGAGGTTAAGATCAACATCGATTTCCGCCCCATTGGTGAGTGCCTCTGGGCCGTGAAGTCCCTTTCCGCCACTTCTGGTACCCAGTCTGTCTCCCAGGCTTACCAGCAGTCCCTTGTTGCCGCCTCTCTCTACGTCGATTACATCTTCCTCGATGCTGACGAGCGCAGAAAGATGGCCCAGAACCCCCACGAGTACCTCATCGAGCAGGTGCAATACACTGGTGATGAGTCGGTGGGTTCCTCCTCCAACAAGATCAAGCTCAACTTCAACCACCCCTGCAAGGAGCTTATCTGGGTTGTGCAGCCTGATGCCAACGTTGATTACTGCGCCTCCCTTGATGCTGCCTCCGTGCTCTTCAAGACCCTCGGTGCCCAGCCCTTCAACTACACTGATGCCATCGATGCTCTTCCCCCTGCTATCCATGCTTTCGGCGGACCTGCTGAGACATCTGGTGCTAACGCTTTCATCACTGGCTCTGGTCTCTTCCAGATGGCTGGTGCTGCCAACGCTAGCGCCATGAACGCTGGTAGCGACTGGGCCTCGAACAACGCCAACATGACTCCCTTCACGGATGTTGCTGGTGCGGTTACTGGCTCCACCCTCTCTGATGCCGGCACCTTCGTCATTGCTGAGACTGCTCTTGACCTTCACTGCTGGGGTGAGAACCCCGTGGTCACTGCCAAGCTCCAGCTCAACGGCCAGGACCGCTTCTCTGAGCGCGAGGGATCCTACTTCGACGTCGTTCAACCCTTCCAGCACCACACCCGCACACCCGATACCGGTATCAACGTGTATTCCTTTGCCCTCAGACCCGAGGAGCACCAGCCCAGTGGCACGTGCAACTTCTCCCGTATCGACAACGCCGTGCTCCAGCTCGTTCTCTCGTCTGGCACCGTTGCCGGTACCGCGACTGCTAAGGTTCGCGTCTATGCTGTCAATTACAACGTGCTCCGTGTGATGAGCGGCATGGCTGGTGTTGCTTACTCCAACTAAACACGATATATTGTATCGTTTAATATTAAATACTTATGTATTTTATATTATGAGTCAAATAAACAT
>CAZKWK010000313.1:0-1752 GCA_964556335.1 uncultured Bordetella sp.
AAAGCGGAAATGGTCTCACCATTTTCCACGGCTCGCCTGATGATTTTGTCGTCAATATCGGTAATATTGCGTACGTAGGTCACCTTGTAACCCAACACACGCAACCAGCGCTGCACCACATCAAACGCCACCATCATGCGCGCATGACCCAGGTGGCAATAGTCATAGACCGTCATACCGCATACGTAGAGGCGAACCTCACCAGGATGAAGTGGGGAAAAATACTCTTTGCGCCGTGTTAGCGTGTTGAAGATATGCAGCATGTGGTGAGCGCTAAAAACTGATGGTAGAATTTTGTTTAGATGTATATTAAGCCATCTATTTTACCTGCGCCGGTGCTGGTTCTAATGCCAGGTCATGGTGAATAGTTGATCAACACCCAAACTCATAACCTATTTATGCCTGCTTATAGAGAACACTCAGCACCTCTTTGGTCGAGCATTGGATTACTTATTCGCCTATGCGCCGCCTTAGCAGTAGCTTTATGCTTATCAGTTTCAGCTTTCGCACAAAATGCTGCGGAAACCAATGACGTGCAGCGCTTGTTACGTGGAGGCCAGTTAGATCAAGCTCTGCAAAAGGCAGATATTTACTTAGCAACAAAGCCGCGCGATGCACAAATGCGTTTTCTCAAAGCGCTGATCTTAACCGAACAAAAACGGACTCAAGAAGCTATTACCTTGTTTCAAAAGTTGTCTGAAGATTTTCCTGAATTGCCTGAGCCTCATAACAACCTCGCAGTGCTATATGCAGGAACGGGACAATATGATAAAGCTCGCGCCGCACTAGAAATGGCAATCCGCACCGATCCGCGCTATGCCACAGCCTATGAAAATCTAGGAGATGTTTATGCCAAACTTGCGGGTGAGGCCTATGGTCGTGCTTTGCAACTTGACTCTTCGAACAATACGGCATATCCAAAGCTATCTCTGTTACGCGACTTGACCGGTAGCCAGAATACGGCCCACCGCTCCGTTGCGCCTGCCCCTATTGTTACTACCCCCACACCTACCCCCCCTGCTCCTGTTACCACTCCCGTTACGGCTGCGCCAGCAGCGCCCAAGCCCAGCACAGCGCCAGTACCCACAACGCCACCTGCGGCGGTGGCGCCTGTTGCCAAGTCCGAACCTGTAAAGACTGAACCAGTCAAGCTTGAAGCACCGAAGGTCGAACCTAAGTCCAAGCCCGAACCTGCCCCCATCGCTGTCAATCAAAGTGAAGAAGTATTAAAAGTGGTACGCCAGTGGGCATCAGATTGGTCTAAGAAAGACATCAATTCCTATCTTGCTGCCTACAGTAGAGATTTCAAACCCGCTGGCGAACTAACACGCGCCCAGTGGGAGGCCGAAAGACGTACCCGCATCACAGGTCGCGGCAAGATTCGTGTTGAAATTTCTCAACCCACGGTGTCAATTATTGGCGAAACGTCTAAAGTCCATTTTCGTCAGCGCTACCGGTCAAATAATTACACCAATACGACACGGAAAACCCTCACTCTGTCACGCCAAAATGGCCGCTGGTTGATTGTGTCTGAAGTCACGGGTGACTAATTGCTACCCAAAGACTCTTTCCATCTCCTTCCACGCAAACTGTTATGGTTAGGTGGTGGTCTTGTTGTTTCCTCATTTTTGCTTTCCCCATTGACACAATGGGGCAGCAGCGATTCATTAGCTGCACTAGTTCCAAGAGAGCCTATTTACAAGCAGCCACCGGCACTGTTACCACTTAATCATGATCAAGTCGAATCAGCGC
>CAZKWK010000314.1:0-1748 GCA_964556335.1 uncultured Bordetella sp.
AGCCCACAACTTCGGCGCGTCGCTTAGTCCCGATCATCTTAGACGCAAACTCACTCGATAGGTCAGCTGTTACGCACTGTTTAAATGGTGGCTGCCTCTAAGCCAACATCCCTATTGTCTGTGCAAGTTCACATTCTTTAATCCACTTAGCTACGTCTTTGGGGCCTTAATTGGTGGTCTGGACTGTTTTCCTCTCGGCAATGAAGCTTATCCCCCACTGCCTGACTGCCCAGCTTCGCCCCGTGGTATTCGGAGTTTGATAAGGGTTGGTAGACGGGTGTGTCCCCTAGCCTTTTCAGTGCTCTACCCCCACGGGTCAGCGCTGGACGCTATACCTAAATATATTTCGGAGAGAACCAGCTATTACGGGGTTTGATTAGCCTTTCACTCCTACCCACAACTCATCCGGGGCATTCTCAAGTGCCATCAGTTCGGTCCTCCACCCAATGTTACTTGGGCTTCAACCTGGTCATGGGTAGATCACCTCCGCTTCGGGTATAACGCAAGGAACTAAACGCCCTATTCAGACTCGCTTTCGCTGCGCCTCCGGTCCTGAGGGACCTTAGGCTGGCTCCTTACGTTAACTCCCAGACCCATTATGCAAAAGGTACGCCGTCACCCCACGAGGGGGCTCCGACCGCTTGTAAGCAACAGGTTTCAGGTACTTTTCACTCCCCTAACAGGGGTGCTTTTCACCTTTCCCTCGCGGTACTCTTCACTATCGGTCGACATCGTGTATTTAGCCTTACGCAGTGGTCTGCGTTTTTTTCACACCGGGTTTCACGTGTCCGGTGCTACTCTGGGTACCTCTAGAGCTGATCGGGTTTTTGGCTACGGGGTTCTCACCCTCTGTGACGCGTCATTCAAACGCTTCGCCTAACCTCTTCAGTCTCACGTCGAGGCCCGTACCCCAGGAGGACAAGTCCTCTTGGTTTGGGCTGTTCCCCTTTCGTTCGCCACTACTGAGGGAATCGCATTCGCTTTCTTTTCCTCTGGATACTGAGATGTTTCACTTCTCCAGGTTTGCTTCTCTGCCCCTATTGAATTCAGGGCAGGATTGTCATTGCTGACAGGGTTTCCCCATTCGGAAATCCCCGGATCGGCCTATTTGCGGCTCCCCGGGGCTTATCGCAGCTTGTCGCGTCCTTCTTCGCCAGATGTCGCCAAGGCATCCACACTGTTGCTTGTAACTTTCTGCTATTGGTTGTAATCTTTCGCCGTTCTCAAAGTATTCTAGGCACGATGGTATTACAATTGTAGTAATCCCACTATGCGCAAACTGTCAAAGAACGGAAAGCCGTTCAGGTTTCTGATAGGTTAAGCAGCCCAATGGTGGTCGCGGATGGACTTGAACCATCGACCCCCGCCTTATCAAGGCGGTGCTCTAACCAACTGAGCTACGCGACCGTTGAGGTGGTGGAGCCGGACGGAGTCGAACCGACGACATCCTGCTTGCAAAGCAGGCGCTCTACCAACTGAGCTACGGCCCCCTGAGGGGACAGGTCGGCGGCCAGGGATCGGTTGAGTGATCCTGTCGCTGCTATCAGATACCTGGGAAAGAACAGAAAGTTAATCCGGTTCTAAGAAAATTCATTTTTTGTGTTAATTACGGCCTAGCGCTTCGTCGTGTCCCTTGCGGGACATTCGAACAATATACAGCCTATACCCGTGGGCATATCTGTATTTCTCCTATAGAAAGGAGGTGATCCAACCGCAGGTTCCCCTACGGTTACCTTGTTACGACTTCA
>CAZKWK010000315.1:0-1748 GCA_964556335.1 uncultured Bordetella sp.
CCCTGGTGGACACCGGCGAGCAGACCATGACTGGCGGTCGTATCGGCCGTGTACGCCAGTACCTTGACCCAGATGAGCCTTTTTGCCTCACCTATGGCGATGGCCTGTGTTCAGTCAATATCGAAGAACTCATTGCCTTCCACAAGAACCATGGAAAGAAGGCAACGCTTACCGCTGCCCTGCCTCAGGCCCGATATGGCGCGCTGTCCCTTGCTGGCCAACAGGTGCAGGGGTTTCAAGAGAAGCCCGCCACCGGCGAGGGATACATCAATGGTGGTTTCTTCGTACTGGAACCCTCGGTGGTTCAGCTCATCCGCGATGACCAAGAAGTCTGGGAGCGTTACCCGCTGGAGACCCTTGCATCCGACGGAGAGCTCATGGCTTTTGTGCACCGAGGCTTCTGGCAGCCAATGGATACCTTGCGAGAGAAGAATCTCCTGGAAGAACTCTGGGCCACTGCCACGCCCCCATGGAAGGTCTGGTGAAGCAGTTTTGGCATGGCCGTAGGGTTCTCATTACCGGCCATACCGGATTTAAGGGCGCCTGGCTGGTCTCTTTGCTACGCGAACTCGGCGCCGTCTGTGCGGGCTACGCGCTTTCCCCCAGGCACAAAGAGGCGCTGTATTTTCAGGCGAACACCGCTACAAAGCTAGAGGCTGAGTCTATTGCCGACATTCGCGACTTTGTGGCGATCTCTGAAGCAATAGCCTCCTTTTCCCCCGAATTTATCTTCCACCTGGCTGCCCAGCCCCTGGTGATTGATGGATACAAGCATCCGTACGAGACCTTCACAACCAACACGCTCGGCACGCTCAATGTTATTGAGGCGCTTCGCCGTACCCCGTGCGTAAAGGTAGCCACAATTATCACCACCGACAAGGTCTACCGTACAGACCTGGCGGCGGGGCAGGCATCATTTAGTGAAGACGACGCACTTTGGGGGTTTGACCCCTATAGCGCGAGCAAGGTGGGCGCAGAGCTCATCGCGCAGTCTTACCAGAAGTCTATTCTGCGCCCTGACGAGTGCAAGATCATCGTCGCCCGCGCCGGAAATGTGATTGGGGGCGGCGACTGGGCCGACAATCGCCTCATTCCCGATCTGATGCGGGCCCTCATACGTGGCGAGCCCACTTTAGAAGTGCGGTACCCCCATGCCACCCGCCCGTGGCAACATGTGCTGGAACCGCTGCGCGCTTATCTTATGTATGCCGAGGCGGCCTATTGCGGCAAAGCGGTACCCGTTGCACTGAACTTTGGCCCGGCTGCTGAAGACTGTATTTCGGTGTCCGAGGTGATACGTCTTGCCTCGACCTCTTGGGGAAACACTGGGCTTGAGATCCGCAGCCCCGTTGCGCCGCAAAAGCCTGAGACCCACATGCTTTCTATTGATAACGGTGCCGCACAGAAGGTGCTTGGCGTGAGGCCGATTTTTCCGGTTGCTGAGGCTATCGAGAAGACGGTGAGTTGGTATCAACGGTTTTCGAAAGGGGAGAACCCTGACGCACTGGTCTTGTCTGACATCCAACACTTTCTGCACCGCAGTGGCGCGGTGGCACGCGTATGAGGCCGGCGATGTATCAGCCGCACAAGTTCCATCTTCAGACAGTGTCCGATACGCGGGGGGGGCTGGTGAAGGTTTTAGACAGGGCCGTTAAAGCAAAGCTACCGCACCCGTTTTCGGTGGTGGAGATCAATCACGTCGTTAACCACAGCGCCGGCACGATACGCGGCTTTCATTTTCAGCACTC
>CAZKWK010000316.1:0-1733 GCA_964556335.1 uncultured Bordetella sp.
GGCACCAGGGTGGAGGCAACTTCACGGCTGTACGCCGTATACCCCTCTGGATTGTCTACCTTCATCTGTGCAATCGCATAGGCCTTCGTCATACGTCATTCCTTTTCTTTAATTATTGTGCGTAGCGGGCTCGCGCTAAGAGACAAACCACCGTTCCGCCCCGTTCCGGTCCAGCTCCACTGTAAAGGGATTTGCCTCCTCCAGCATCTGGCCAATGGTGGCGCGGCCATCCTCCCCGCAGCCTTGAGGCCGATCTCTCTCACCATGGAAAGGCAGACCTCAGATGCACAGCACACTTTTTCGATCACCCCTCTTCGCCGCCGATGCGGGCGCTTCCCAGCCCACCGTCAACGCCCCAGGACGCGAGGGCTTTATGGAGGAAGGGCCGCGAGAGAAACTGATGGCTCGCGGGGTGAATAGCCTTTCCGACGCCGAACTTCTGGCTGTATTGCTCCAAACCGGCACCCGAGATCTCAACTGCGTGGCCCTGGCCAGACTTCTGATTGGCGAACTGGGAAGCCTCTCGGCGGTCCTGTCTGCCCCCTTCAGCCAGATTGGGCAACAGCCGGGGATTGGGACCGCCAAGTTCTCGCTGCTCCAGGCCGCTGGAGAGGTCAGCCGTCGGGCGGCACGCGCCCAACTCCCGACGGGACAACCCCTCCCCAGTCCGTTAGCGCTCGCTCCCTGGCTAAGAACGCACCTCTCAGGCCGCCCCTATGAGGTCTTTGGAGCGGCGTTTCTCGACCGAAGACTCCGCCTCATTCGCATCGAGGAGCTTTTCCGCGGGAGCCTCTCAGAAACCAGCGTCTATCCACGGGAGATTGTGTCGCGGGCGCTACAACTCAATGCCAGCCGCCTAGTCATCTTCCACAACCATCCCTCTGGCATGGACGAGCCGAGCCAAGCCGATCGGCAGCTCACCACCCGCCTGAGACAGCTCTTACAGCAACTCGAAATCGACCTCTGGGCCCACCTCTTGGTCGCTGGAGATTCGGTCAGCGAGTTTGAGTGTGTGCGCTAACTTTTTTTCTTTTTCTCTGTGATGCTAGGGTCCATCCTTGCCTTGGCCAGCGGGTTGGCCACGTGTATAAGCCCTGTACGACCGCCAAAGTTGACCTCATCCGCTTGGCTGACTACAATTCCGAGTCTTTGCCTATTTCTCCGCACACGGAGTGGGCGCTCCCCCTTGCAGTATCGTGTCACGCGAAATTTTTAAGGAATCATCATGGCCCGTGTTTGCCAAGTAACCGGCAAAAAACCAATGGTGGGGAACAATGTTTCTCACGCGAACAACAAGACGAAACGCCGTTTTCTGCCCAACCTGCAGTACCGGAAGTTTTGGGTTGAGAGCGAGCGCCGTTGGGTGCGTCTGCGCGTATCGACCGCCGCCGTGCGTACGATTACGAAAAACGGCATCGAGGCCGTGCTCGCCGATCTGCGCGCACGCGGTGAAGCCTAATATCCTTTACTAAGAGCGGACAAACAGCATGGCAAAGTCAGGTCGCGAAAAAATCAAACTAGAGTCCTCCGCTGGTACGGGGCATTTCTACACCACCACGAAGAACAAGAAAACAACGCCCGAGAAAATCGAGATCAAAAAATTTGATCCGCGTGCACGCAAGCATGTGATGTACAAAGAAGCCAAGATTAAATAGGTAGAAAAGGTTCTTCGCTTCGGCTTTACCCCTTAGAAGCAAGAAAAACCCCTGGCCACAAGCCGGGGGTTTTGTTTT
>CAZKWK010000317.1:0-1730 GCA_964556335.1 uncultured Bordetella sp.
CCACCCAACTCCCACTCTTGCCGCCGTGCTTCTCCAGCAGGTGCACATCGCTGATGGTCATGCCGCGGTCGACGGCCTTGCACATGTCGTAGATGGTGAGCAGGGCGACTGGGGGAGCTATACAAATCAACAACTTAGCCCACCTCAGGCTTGAGCCTTGACCCGCTTTCTGCTGGGTTAGTGGGACAAAATTGGGACAGGAAATCTCTTGCCCGAACACAGCTTACGGGAGCTGCGTCGCTAGGTCCAAGCCGCGCAAAAGGTCGATGCTGGGTCATGAAGCGGCTTAACTAGACCCCACCGTACCCCCACAACCCCCCGACTTCGAGGCATGGCCTGCCCACCAGCCTAATCACTGTTTTGCACAGATCATCAAAAAATCTGGGCATCGTTGTCTAGCGCTAGATATCGGAGTCGTGTGTCCATGTAGTGCATGCATCGTTCTTATTCTGCATGCCACCTTGAGAGTCTCGCTACCGTTGGACCTAATATTGCCGGTAAGGTTAAAGGCTTCCCCACCTTCTCCGATTCGATCTGGTTGCGACTCACATGCACCAGCGGGTCTTACTACGTTACGGTTTGGGCAAGGGCCGTGTCAATCAGTTCATGCCCTGATCGACACCCGAATTTTGAATCTACCGACAAAATTTACTTTCTCTTACACTGGGCAACCAAAACTAGTTTTAACGAGGACGTTGTGGGTACCAAATCCGAAAAACTTTTCCTGGCCTTGGGCCCCCTTATGAGTGCCAGCGTCGCTCTCGCTCAGACCAATTACAACTTCACCAACACGCAGGCCAACACGTTCACCAATGGCTATGTCCTGAGCGGCACGCTCTCAACGAACGCGTCTAACGCTCCGACCGGCGCCAACTTGTCGATCAGCACAAACGGCGGTGCGCCTCTCACTTTCACATCTGTGAATACATGGGGCACCTACACCCGTACGCTGTGCGGGTTGTCGACTACTTTCCAAGAGTACCAGTTCGGAACCGGCGCAGCCCCAACGCTCTATCTGGACGTTGTGAGCACTAGAACGGACGCAGCGCTGGCTGGGCAGCGGGGAGGCGTTCGCACCAGTCTGAGGATTGCCAGCGGGAGCTACGACCTCGCCGCTGCCTGTGACCCGCCCGGGGGGGGCATTGCCGACGCAGCGCAGGCCTCGCGCCACCCCCGGATGACACGCAATGCCGCCATCGTGGCTCAGGCCAATGCCAGCGCGCTTCCCATTGCAAGCACCGTATCAACTGCCAACGCGGTACCGCGGTTGATCAATACGATCTCTAGCAATCTCAAACAATTCAATAACCGATTTGGTTTGAACGCCATCTCCAAGAGGCTGCAGGAAAAAGCAGCGCAGAAGCGACAAAGAGAAAAAGCGGCTCAGGATTTGAAGCGCTACCAAGAAGCCCGGGCGCAAGCAGAAGCACTCATGGCGAGGTTTCAACAACGTTATCCAGACTTCCCCGAGAAGGGATCACAGATATACCGAGCCCAGATGGAATATATAACTGCACGCCTGATGAGCTCCAGATGGAATAAAGAGAATCCAAACGCTACGCCGGAGCAGAGACGGGAAGCGGAGCGTGGCTTCAGAGCCCTTGCCGGGAATCTGGGAAAAAATTCGGGTGACGATGCACCATCGGGACTTACGCCGGAGTTTCTGGCCGAACTTGACGAGGGTCCAGTCGATTTTTGGGTCCAGCCCTTCGCCTCCACTGGGGAACAAA
>CAZKWK010000318.1:0-1724 GCA_964556335.1 uncultured Bordetella sp.
AATGCACTAATGTTCTAGAACAGAATTATTTTAGAACAGAAATATATATTACCAACCAATCAAGATGATGATTGTGAATGTTTCGAAGAGGAGAGCTTAATAAGATAAATTTTCAATGCTTCTGTTGAATAGAGAAACCAAAAATGTTCGTTCTGGCATTTGCTGGCAGCTATGATGGACTGGTCCAGCCACATGGCTTGTATACTCCATTCTCTCTGCTCTAGCGTCAATGCATTCAGGAAGCTTTTGGGATGGTTCCACACTTAGTGGATTCATCAGAATTGAATTAATCTTGCTGTTGACAGGATCTTAAACATCTCAAGAATTACACATGAACACACAAATAGAAACAACTCATTCCAAGGCAAACATAGTGAGAATACGTGATATGTCGGCAATATCGTGCTTAGGAGAAAATACTGAAAGGCCCATTTTGTCTCTTATTTAGCGTTCTCTTGCGAAGTTTACCTTTTCATACAATTCACACCCTGGTGTGTTCGGTACAAGATGTGATTGTAAGTATACGGAGAGAACAATTGAATTTAGGGGGCTCGCATCATCTACAATCCAACTTGTGTAAACCCTGCCTTCTGGTGAATGTGGCTAATATCACTTTGGAATTCAATTGGTATCATCCAGTCATTCTTGGGCGTACCATCTCTCTGTGATTTATCTGCTTTGGGATCTTCCCCACTTTCTTCGTCTTCAGAATGTGGGGGAATGATAACATTACGACTCATTTTCATTGTCCCTTGACCTTCCATGTTATCATCTTTAAATCTGCCTTCGTCTGAGTCCACCAATCAGTGACGCGCCGATGATAAGTAGGACTACATTGAAAATAGAGACCTTATGAAAATAGTGTACTCACAAATTGCTCCATTTGTGAAACGAATGGTTCCTCTTCCTTCTCGTCGACCCGCAACCCACATACCCTCGTATATTTGACCACCAGGATACTATACAGGGCAAAACATTTATTGGACCAAGCCACACGAAACAAATTGCAACATGACAGAACCAACAAACAGAAACACATCATGGCGCAATAATCGACTCACCGTTGCAACGCCCCGGCCTTCCATAGCATTATCAACCCATGCTCCCTCGTAACGGAATCCATCCGAAACTATGAGAGTACCACTATTGCCGTGGCGGCGACCATCTTTCCAAAATCCTTGAAACACAGAATTATCTGGCCAGCGAAACACTCCCCAACCATTTGGCATATTGTCCCTCCATTCTCCTTCGTACACTGATCCGTCAGGGAATGTATAGGTGCTTGGGACGAGCACAAACGCAAAAGTATAAATCGGACTGTTTGTCGATACGAAATGATGATAGCGTGATTACAAAGAAAACGTCAATGAACTCACCCTCTTCCATTCCTCTGGTTCTCTCTGAATTCCCCAACATAATGTCCCATTTCCTTCCCCGAGATATCGACCCCACCAAGCGAAACATCTTTGTGGTAATAGTATGAGCCCGTTCCGTGCATCCTCCCTCGTTCCCAGTCACCTTGATAAATGATCTTTGATCGGTCGGGTGTCATGAGCGTCCCTTTGCCATGCTGAAGTTAAGAGAGAGGTTTCAGGTACATTTCAACGAGGAAACTCTTTTATCAGCAGAGAAACAAACGAGGAACTCGTATACGCACCTCCTTGTTTCTTTTCCATTGCCCTTCATACATGGTATCATTTCCATACAAACATATTCCCATCCCC
>CAZKWK010000319.1:0-1695 GCA_964556335.1 uncultured Bordetella sp.
TTTTAATGATTTTATTTGTATTTGTATTTTCCAGTGATCACATGGAGAATGGAGAGAGACTAAAAGAGAGATGGAGTGTGACTCTTTTACCTCATTGTTCTCAACCATGATATTTTCCAATAACTGTATGCTCATGACTGTTGTCATGCACTTTGAGGAAGGAGAGAACAATATCTTCATCCACTCGCGATACCACAAGCAGTTCTACAGGCATCTCTCCGAATCAGAAAAGAGGAAGAAGTACCGCTGAATTTCAAGATGTTCTCTGCCTTTGCCCCGTGAAAGCCCTTGGGGGTGAGTATTTCATTGTAACAGTGATCAAGCTTTGATCACTCTAACTGGGATAGATTTTGAAACTTTTCACCTTCTTTACAAGAGATTTGAGATGTGGTACAAGAAGTACACGCCATTTTCCGGTAATGGTTTCATACAGTTGAAAAAAAATCAGAGCGGCCGGCCACATTTGTTGACGTCATTTGATGGTCTTGGTTTGATCTTGGCATGGACACACACTCAATGATCAAATATGGTTTTGCAAATGATTTTTGGGATTAGTATGACAGGAATCACAGATTACTTGAGTTTTTGCATGCATGTTCTTGTCCGTGTGCTGATGGGTATCGATGAGGCCACAGTACAGATTCCGGATGATGAAAAAATTCACCAGTTCATGGATGTTGTCGGAAGTCAACATCCCTCTCTCGATCAATGTTGGCGCATGATGGATGGGTTTAAAAAAACAATTGAATGTTCCCAAGATGACGATGAACAAAACATGTTCTACAACAGATGGACTTGTGATCATTATGTTAGTGCTGTGTTTGTGTTTTTTCCAGATGGAAGCATCCCCATCTGCTGCTACAATGTTCCTGGATTGATCCCTGACGGTGTCATTGCTGGGATGGGAAAGATATACAACAAACTTGAAGGAGTGTATAACAGAACAAGGGGATGCTGCACAGTTGATTCTGCTTTTGCATGCACTAACCATCCATTTCTCATTAAGTCAGGAAATGAGTTGGTTGATATGACTCTTGAAGATATGACAATTCGCAGAGAGGCTACATCAATGCGCCAAGCTGTCGAGTGGGGCATGAGAAGTTTCCAGGCTTCATTTCCTTGCCTGAAAGACCGTCTTCCCTTTGAACACTTTGGTCATAGGAAGATTATGATAACCACGATGATTCTTTTGTACAACCTGCATGCAAAAAATTGGGATTAATCAGATTAAGAATGTCTACATGCCTTCTCTGAATGAAAATGTAAATGAACTGTACATTACAGCTGAGGTATTTAGATATCAATTAAAATGAAGTTAGATGTTAATTCATATCATCATTGAATAATGAACTGAGTGTTAACATTATTTGTCTAAAATATCATCTCTAAAAAATGGAATTCATTTCCACAGAAAAAAAGAACTCATTTACTCCTGTTCATTTTCCTCATCATGCTTTTGTTCTTCTGCAACTTTTTTTTTCAAATGCATGACACTCATCCTCATCATCTTCATCATTTCCATATGTTGTTGCATCTGTCTCTCCAACCTTTGTTCGCGCCAATCCTCTGCATCCTCCCTCTCAAGCCTGTATCTCTCTTACTGTTCCTCTCATTCCTGCTCTCTCTCTCTCTGCATCTTCTCTTGTGAGCATCATTTGACTCATCTCTATGAACTGCGAGATTGCTGTGTTGAAC
>CAZKWK010000320.1:0-1321 GCA_964556335.1 uncultured Bordetella sp.
AGCGTGGTGCCGGCGCGAATGCGCAGCAGGTCCCCCGAGGCGTCGCGCACGAGTCGGATGTGCTGGGGGCGCGGCGTGGTCGCGGGGGCGGCCGGCAGGGGCGCCGGCAAGGGGCAGAAGCCGGCGTTGTCGCGCTCGGGGGGCAGCAGATCCATCTGCAGGAACCGATCATAACTCTCCCGCTGAACTTCGATCAGGTTCGGAATGCGCACCGAGGTGCGAATCTTCGAAAAGTCGTAGCGGGGACGATTGTTCGAGACAATGTTCCCGTTGTTGCCGTTGGTACTTGATGTTGTTTGATTCATGTCGATAGCCATCTCGAATCACACCCTCAGCCAGAACTACGAAATCTTCGACCCCTGTGCTGCATTCCCGACCGATCAGGGCAATCGATCGTCTCCGCGCAGTGGTCAGGTGATAGATCAGATCTCTCAGAATGATACGCGGCCAGATCTCTTCGCCGCCTCAGCCGCGCGTATCAGCAAAAATTGAACCCCTGGTGACGCGTCATGGTCGGCCGTGGCAATTTGCCAGATGACTGACCACCCATATCCCCACCTACATCACCAAGAAATACCCCACGGTATATCCCGCGAACATATCCACTTGGGGCCTGTTCTTTCCGCCAGTTCTCTCCGCCTGGCCTGCTCAAGCCGGCTTGCGTCTCTGGGGAGAACCCGCATCGGAGAGGACGCCCGGCTGAACACGGCCCGCGTTTCAGCCCGGCGATGAGCGGTCAAAATATGTCTCGCGTCTCCAACGCCAAAAAGGCGGCCAGGGTAGAACATGCCCCTGCCGCGCCTAATGCGGTTAATCGCGCTAACCCATTGTTGTAAAAAATGCCGATGCTTAATACCTGTGAGTATATTTTGTCGTTGACAATATGTAAAGCAAGGGCTTCACTCTCGTCACAGAAAACATGAAAAAGTTCTGCCTGAGAGTCTCCTGGAGGTGATCAAGACCACGAACTCTAATCTTGCCAGAATTCAACCGCCAGTCTTTTGCTGAAACGGCTCCCGGATCAATGGAGTAACGTGGTCGGTCGAGGGAAAAGTTCTCCGCGACCTGACCGATCACGACTTGGGAGTGGGAGGGATCTGGGGGAAGCCTAATGGCGAGAAGCTCAACCAGGAGAATTGGCCCGCCTCCCGCTTGAGCTCTCGACATTGCGTTTCCCAGATCTCCGACTACTTGAGATCGACCGCTGCGCCAGCTTCGGTGAGCTGCTTCTTCATCTTCTCGGCGTCATCCTTGGAGACAGCCTCCTTGACGGTCTTCGGAGCACCGTCAACGAGATCCTTCGCCTCCTTGAGGCCAAGGC
>CAZKWK010000320.1:1331-1691 GCA_964556335.1 uncultured Bordetella sp.
TCACGTTGATCTTGTTCGCGCCGGCATTGGTCAGCACGACATCGAAGGAGTCCTTCTCCTCAGCGGCGGCAGCCGGAGCAGCGCCAGCGGCAGCGACGACAACCGGCGCGGCAGCCGCGGCGGCCGAGACGCCAAAGGTCTCCTCGAGCGCCTTGACGAGCTCGGAAGCCTCAAGAAGGGTCAAAGTCTTGATCTGTTCAACAATCGCTTGAATATCAGCCATGGTAATCCTGTTTCCTCCTCGGAAGATGCGTGGATCTTCCGTAAACCGGTAGCCGGTCAATCTGCCGGCTTTCCGCAAGTTCAATATTGTTACCTTCGGCCGGGATCATCTTCCGTCCTCCGCTCGACTACACCACC
>CAZKWK010000321.1:0-1691 GCA_964556335.1 uncultured Bordetella sp.
CTTCTCATCGGCAAATTTCTTGTGGGCCGCATCGGCCGCCTGCTGCTCGGCCAAAGGCCGATCGCGTGGGTCTTGCACCGACAGGGCGGCCACGAGCACGGCCATCTCCTTCAGACATCCCCTCTGGCGGGCAGCCACCAACATGCGAGCGAGCTTGGGGTCGAGCGGCAGTGCGGCAATATCGCGGCCGATCTCGGTGAGCCCGCCCGCGCTGTCAAGTGCCCCGAGCTCGTTAAGCAGGGCCAGCCCATCGGCGATGGCCTTCTTTGACGGTGGATCGACAAAAGGAAACACTTCAATGGCAGGCAGGTGCAACGCCTTCATCTGCAGAATCACCGAGGCAAGCGAACTACGGTGAATCTCTGGGTCGGCGTGCACCGGGCGCGACAGGAAATCTTCTTCGCTGTAGAGCCGAATGCAGATGCCTTCTGACAGCCGGCCGGCACGGCCCGCCCGCTGCTGGGCCTGGGCCTGGCTCACGGGCTCTATCTGCAACTGCTCGACCTTACCCTTGTAGCGATAGCGCTTCACACGGGCCAGGCCCGCATCCACCACATAACGAATGCCCGGTACCGTGATCGATGTCTCGGCGAGGTTGGTGGAGAGCACCACGCGGCGGCCCTCTGCCGACCGAAAGATGCGGTCTTGGTCTGCCTGGGTCAGGCGCGAAAAGAGGGGCAAGACCTCGACACTCTGTCGGCGACCATGACCCGAGACGGGGCGTAGCCGATCCGCCAAGGCATCAGACGTGGCGCGAATCTCGCGTTCCCCGGGCAGAAAGACAAGCACATCGGCAGGCCCTGCGCCGACGGGTTCCGCAAGGGCCGCCTCGATGCCCGCGACCACCCGATCGATAAGATCGTCATCGTCCTTTTCAGGCGGCCGATACCGCATCTCGACAGGATAGAGTCGGCCGGAGACCTCGAGAATGGGCGCGTTGAAAAAATGTCGGGAGAACTTCTCGGCATCGAGCGTGGCCGAGGTGATGATGAGCTTGAGCTTCGGGCGCTGCGCGAGCAGGTTATGCAGATAGCCCAGCAGGAAGTCGATATTGAGGCTGCGCTCATGGGCCTCATCGATGATGATGAGGTCGTAAGCCTCAAGCCTGGGGTCGGCCTGGGTCTCGGCGAGCAACATGCCGTCGGTGAGCAGCTTAATGGGCACACCAGGCCGCGACTGGTCGTTAAACCGAATCTTGTAGCCGACCCGCGCACCCGGCATGCGCCCGCACTCCGACTTGATTTCTTGGGCGATACGCCGGGCCACCGAGACCGCCGCCAGCCTGCGTGGCTGGGTATGGCCAATGGACTTGCCCTTGGCCCCGAAGCCACAGGCCAGGGCGATCTTGGGCAGCTGGGTGGTCTTGCCTGAGCCCGTCTCACCGCAGAGGATGAGCACCTGATGGGCCAGCAGGGCCTGCGCAATTTCTTGCCATCGCGAAGAGACCGGGAGTTCTGCGGGAAACTGCAGACCTAAGGCGACCGCCCGGTTTTGCAGGGCCTCGGGCGAAGGAGGGGTGGGCAGAGTCACGCGGGCATTATAGGAGCTCGCTTGCAAGCCGCGCCCTCAGCGCCTATTGTGTGCGCACCATGACAAGTTCGACCCCTGATTTCGTCTCCTGGCTGCGCGATGTCGCGCCCTATATTCACGCCTTTCGGAACAAGACCTTTGTGTTGGCAGTGCCGGGCGAA
>CAZKWK010000322.1:0-1680 GCA_964556335.1 uncultured Bordetella sp.
ATCCAGATAGCCTCGATATCAACTCGCCCGAGCAACAAGACATCTCGTTTATTCGCCTAATCGCAAAGATGCCAACGCTTGCGGCCATGGCCTACAAGTACTCGGTGGGGCAGCCAAATATGTACCCGCAGAACCATCTCTCGTATGCGGGCAACTTCATGCATATGATGTTTGCGACCCCCTGCGAGAAGTACGAGCCCAACCCCATTCTTGAGCGCGCACTCGATCGCATCCTCACGCTGCACGCCGATCATGAGCAGAATGCCTCCACCTCAACCGTGCGGCTCTGCGGATCTTCAGGGACAAGTCCTTTCTCGGCCATCGCCGCGGGTGTGGCTTGCCTCTGGGGCCCAGCGCATGGCGGCGCAAATCAGGCCTGCCTAGAGATGCTAGAAGAGATCCAGGCAAACGGGGGACTCGCCAAGGTGGGCGAGTTTATGGAGAAAGTGAAAGACAAGAACTCCGGCGCCCGGCTCATGGGCTTTGGACATCGGGTCTATAAGAATTTCGACCCGCGGGCCAAGCTGATGCAAGAAACCTGTAAAGAGGTCCTTGCCGAGTTGGGTCTAGAGAACGATCCGCTCTTTAGGCTCGCGATGGCACTGGAGAAGATCGCACTGGAAGACGACTACTTCGTGCAGCGCAAGCTCTATCCCAATGTGGATTTCTACTCGGGTATTGTGCAGCGAGCACTCGGAATTCCTGTAAACATGTTTACTTGTATTTTCGCAGTGGCCCGCACTATTGGCTGGGTCTCGCAGTGGAAAGAAATGATCGTCGATCCGGAATATAAGATTGGGCGTCCCCGCCAGTTGTACACGGGGCTCACCGAGCGGCCAGTGAAGCCGTTGGATGCACGATAGGTTTTTTTGGGGGAGGGGCTGTAAAGGCCCCTTTTGTTCATTGGAGGAGGGGTAGGGGACTTTACACTGTTGCAATCTGTACGGTGACTTCGTCATCACGCAGAGGGGTTCCCCGCATCGTTTCAGGCCATAGGCTAAGAAAGGTGAAGCAATCATGATGAAGAGCTTTCAGCTCAATTCGTATCTCTTTGGTGCGAACGCACCGTATGTCGAGGAACTCTATGAGATGTACCTCGACAACCCTGGGTCAGTAACAGACAACTGGCGTCGCTATTTCGACCAACTGCAGAACGTTCCAGCGACAAACGGAGACGCAGATACCCGCGATCTTCCACATGCGCCGGTGATCGAATCATTTGCACAGCGCGCAAAACACAACCAGTTTCTGCCACGACTCGCCGAACGCGATCTGTCGGTCGCGCGAAAGCAGATACATGTCCAGTCGCTGATTGCCGCCTATCGCTACCTTGGAAATCAGTGGGCCGACCTAGACCCCTTAAAGCTGCGCGAGCGTCCCACAATTCCCGAGCTCGAGCATGCCTTCTACGACTTCTCGGAGTCCGATCTCGACACCACCTTCCGCGCCGACAACCTCTATTTCGGTCAGGAGCAGATGAGCCTGAGGGAAATTATTCAGGCACTCAAAGACACCTACTGCGGCAAGATTGGTGCGGAGTTTATGTATGTCTCCGATCCAGCCGAGAAGCGCTGGATTCAGCAGCAGCTCGAATCGACGCGCACCAATCCGCATTTCCCGGCAGACAAAAAAGTAAGCATTCTCAAGCAGGTCACCGCGGCCGAGGGCCTTGAGCGGTAC
>CAZKWK010000323.1:0-1665 GCA_964556335.1 uncultured Bordetella sp.
CCAAGAAGGCGATTGGTCTCGCCGCTCATGGCCGAGGGCACCACCACCATCTGGTGGCCTGCCCGGTGCCACTTGGCCACACGCCGGGCCACATTCTGTATGCGTTCGGTGGACCCCATGCTGGTGCCACCGTATTTATGAACAATGAGAGACATGAGAGAAACCTGCGAGAAGCAGATCGGTTGGTCGTTGTTATAAGCGTTCGAGGTGTAAAAATCCCGCCCGCAACCATACCCGAAAACCGCCTGATTCTCCAGCCACAGCGGGTGCCACGGTAAGCTGCGCCCGGCTCTCAGGCCCGACGGCCGCAAGCTGTCTAACAAACTCTTCAAGCCGTCGGCTCGGTGGCATGACGAGCCCATGCAAGGCAATCCAGGTGCGCAACACACGGGCCATCCGCTGTCGGCCCAGCGCGCACAATGGCGCTAGGCGCAGCGTCGCGTTGGTCTCTGCCTGGCAGGTCTTCAGATCCTTTGCGGTGATCTCTTCCAGAAGCCCCCGCGTATCTTGCAGCAGCCCAATACTTCGGGCCATGGCGCCTATGGCGCCAGCGCGCATCTGCCGCAGAACGGGCAATACCTGTTGGCGGAGACGATTACGGTCAAAGTCGGGTAGGGCATTGCTAGGGTCTTCTATCCAGCAGAGCTTTTGCGACTGGGCGTAGGCCTCTAAGGAGACCTTCTCGCAGACCAGCAAGGGTCTCCAGAGCAGACCCTCAGTTCGCGGCGAGACCACCTGCATGGCCGTCAGCCCCTCAAGGCCTGCACCGCGCATCCACTGTAAAAGCATGGTCTCCACCAGGTCGTCTTGGTGGTGGGCTAGCGCGATTGCCCGCGCCTTCTTTTGTTGGGCAATTGCCTGGAGGCATTGCCGGCGGGCCTGACGGGCCGCAGCCTCGACACCGAGGTCGGATTTCTGCGCCTCAGAGATGCGCGGTCTGCGCACGAGCAGGGGCACATCCAGCGACTTGCAGAACCTTCGGCAGTGTTGCTCCATGCGGGATGCTGCGGGCTGCAGTCGGTGATTGATATGAACCGCCAGCAATGAGAATCCGCGCCATGCGGGCGTCTGTCTAATGTGCTGGTGGAGTCCGTGCAGCAGTACGCTGGAATCTAGGCCACCGGAGTAGCCCACCACGATTAGCCCAGGCTGCAGCCCAGCCGGCGGCGCGGCCAGCGCACCGAAAACGGCCGCTTCTCTAGCTGGCTTCTTTGAACTTGCCATAGGCCCGGATACGGGCCTGCCGACGGGCGAGCAGGTCCTCGGTTTCGAGTCCTGTAACGAGCTTGAGGCCCTCTTCTATGGCTTTCTTCAGGTGTCCGGCCGCCACGTCGGGTGCGCGATGCGCGCCTCCCAGTGGCTCTTGCACCACGCGGTCAATGAGGCCCAAAGCCTTCAATCGCTGGGCCGTGATACCCAGTGCTTCGGCGGCCTCGGGCGCTCGCTCCGCACTCTTCCAGAGGATAGACGCACAGCCTTCTGGCGAAATGACCGAATAGGTGGCGTACTGCAGCATCACCATATGGTCGCCGACAGCAATTGCAAGGGCGCCGCCTGAGCCCCCTTCGCCGATCACCGCCGAGATGAGTGGAACTTTGAGTCCGGCCATAACAAAGAGATTGCGGCCGATGGCCTCGGACTGGCCACGTTCTTCTGCCCCAATGC
>CAZKWK010000324.1:0-1658 GCA_964556335.1 uncultured Bordetella sp.
TGTCTCGCAATTGACGGATCTTACCGTCTAGATCAAGCCGAATTGCCGGGTCGCTGGCCGCATCAAGCGTCTTCTGCGTTTCTGCAATCGGTCGCTGGCGATCTTCCTCCCAAGCACGGGTCTGCGCCTCTGGAACCAGCGAACGCTGAATCCTTCCCGTCCCACGCCCTCCACCACCTTTCTTACTCAATCCGTAGGGCTCAATCTGACGAAAATAGGCCAACATCGAGTAATAATCCCTCTGACTGATCGGGTCAAATTTATGATCGTGACATCGCGCGCAGCCAATGGTTAACCCCATCATTGCCGAACCTATGCTGACCATCACATCGTCGGCATCATCGTACTCCGCGACCAAAGTATCGTCGGGCTCATCATCCCAGACATGCAATCGAAAAAAACCAGTTGCAACCATCGACTCACGCCATTGCTGCTCATGGCTCTCCAAACTCAGACCTTGCTCTTTAATCAACAAGTCTCCAGCAAGCTGCTCGAGCAAAAAACGATCGTATGGCTTGTCTCGCTAAAAAGCGTCTATCACGTAGTCGCGATAACGCCAAGCATTCGGCTTTACGCCATCCCGTTCATATCCGTTGGTTTCCGCGTAGCGCACCCAATCAAGCCAATACTGCCCCCATCGTTCTGCATAGGATCTCGATTCTAATAACTCATCAACCATTCGGTTCCACTTCACCTCGGATGAGTCTTGCTCAAATGCCTGCACTTGCGCATAAGTCGGTGGGAGCCCCCATAGGTCATAAAAAAGTCGCCTTAATCGCGTACGAGGTGCTGCTAAATCCCCCTTGGTCTTCAAAAGAGCATCAATGATGTCGGAAGGACTTTGAGACAATCGTATTTCACGCAGCGCTGGATCGTCCGAATCAAGTCTACTCAGTGGCTGAAATGCCCAATGAGATAGATCTGTATCCGTAATCTCAAAAACACGCGGACGCTTCTTGGGGCCTGCAGGCATCTCACCGGAATCACCCTCCTTCCCCTCTCTCGGATCAAATGCGCCGGAATCAATCCAAGCTCGCAATACATCCTTTTCTCTGTCACTAAGCCCCATCGCAGGTGGTGGTGGCATCCGTTCATCGGAGTCCTCGCTGAGCACCACTTCATAGAGTCGACTACCCTGACTGCGCTGCGGCTCGATCACTCCTGCACTCCTCCAGCCCCGCGCAGAGTCCAGACTCAAGTCCCCCTTCGGAGCATCACCACTGTGACACTCTAGGCAGTGTTTTTCAAGCAACGGCCGAACCTTCGTCTCGAAGAACGCAAGTTGCGCGTTCTCTGCGACCTTCTCACCCAAACTCTGAGCTGCTTGCCCCAAAGCGTAACCGCCACCGCTAACTTGCAAAGCAAGTGCAATGGCCCAAGCAATCGCAAACGCCAAATTGCACCGAACGAGGGAGACCGAAGTCGACTGGTTAGCGGTTTGCATTTCTGATCAGGAAAGAACTTGGGCGGTCAACTCGAACCGGCAATTCGATCAATTGCTCATGTCCAATTCAGTATAACCTTCCCTGAATTCCCCTGCTTCATCACCTCAAAGCCTTTTTCGAATTCTGTGTAATGGAACCGATGGGTAATAACAGGGCTAATATCGAGGCCGCTCTCAAGCATGACCGTCATCTTGTACCAAGTCTCATACATTT
>CAZKWK010000325.1:0-1650 GCA_964556335.1 uncultured Bordetella sp.
CCTGGGCGGCTCGGAGGGCGACGAGGGGGAGGGGGCGGATACCCGAACCGGCCCCCAGGGCCGCCACAAGATTAGAGTCCACTGCCATAAAGTGCCTTTCGGCCCGAGAGCGCGAAACTTAAGGCCTGGGCCAAGAGAATTTTCATGCTAACGAATGTAGTCAAAAAGGCTCAGCCGCGAGATCTGGGCGAAGCTTGATTGGCCAGCCTCAAGCGCCATCATGCGCTTTTGCATCTCGGTAATGGCCTCGGTGTAGTCGAGGTCTTCGATTTCCGAGAGCACAGTTTTCAGCTGCAGCCGGGTCTCATCAAGCACAGCACGTTGGTTATCGACCACATTCATGGCCGAACCCACCTTGGCCTGACTCACCACCACCCCCTGGCTTAGCTGCTCAAGCTCACCTAAGCCGCGGTTCATATTGGCGCGGTCTGAACTGCGCACGGCATCGACCAGATCTTGCATGGACTGAAAGAAGCTACGGCCCTCGCTCGTGCCATCGGGCTGTGGGCGCGATACCGGGCGAAAGACCTCGGTGCCCGTGCGATTAAGCCGCACCTGGCGCTGATCGCCAACATCCACCATGTTCACGGTTTCATCTCCGTGGTAAATGATGCGACCCTGCGCATCGGGTGCAAAAGGGGGCGTGAAGACCCGTGACCCACTAAAAAGATAGGCGCCATTCACATCACGGGTATTGGCATACGAGAGCAGATCTTCTTGCAACCCTTGCAACTCCACCGCAATTACCTCGCGGTCTTTGTCGCCATAGGTGTCGTTAAGCGCCTGAATGGTGAGTTCCTTAAACCGGGTAAGAATGTTTGAGGTGGCCTCAAGCGCGGTCTCTTCCGCCTTTAAGCGATTCTCGGTGGTCTGCACGGCATTCTCAAAACTGTCCTGCCGGGCAATGACGGCCTTAAGCCGCTGGATGGCGGAGGCCTGATCGGGCGCGTCGCTCGGCTGCACAATCTTCTTGCCCGTAGACAACTGGGTCTGCGACTGCGCGAGGCTATTCTGGTTGGCTGTTAACTGACCCAGGGCCCGATCAAAGAAGTAACCGGTGGAGATCTTCATAGGCGTCTCTAACGAATGTTGATAATGGCGTCAAAGAGAATGCTGGCGGTCTGCATGACCTTGGCGTTGGCCTGATAGGCCTGCTGAAACCGAATGAGGTCGGCGGCTTCTTCATCAAGGCTCACACCCGAGACCTTGTCGCGGGCCTGCACGGCCTGGTCTTTCACGACCTCGAGTGCCTTCTGCGCAATGCTTGCCTGAAAGGCCATATTGCCCACATCGCTGACCGCCTGACCGTAGGCATCGGTCAGGGTGCGCCCCTCTGGCCCGCCCACAATGGCGGCATTTTCTAACTGGATAAGGCGCAGGGTATTGGCGTTGTTGCCAATGCCGTCTTGGTTGCCGTCGATCGCAAACCGATCTCCAGCCGCAGGCGGGGCATTGAGGGTAAGTAGCAGCCCCCGATACCGAATGCCCTCGGTGGGGTCATACCTGCGGTCGGCCACGATCGAGCCACTATTGCGATCGACAATGCGGTACTGCGTGGGGCTGGTAAAGACCACATCAAAAGGCTCTGCCCGAAGGCTGTCTATCGGGTCTCGGCTGCCTTCGGTGTAGATAGCGCCCAAGGTGTATCCC
>CAZKWK010000326.1:0-1645 GCA_964556335.1 uncultured Bordetella sp.
ACAAAAACAATCTCTGTTGAAGATGCAATCAGCACCGCATTGAAAAACAATTTAGAAATCCAATCACAACAACTCAATGTGCAATCTTCCACCACATTGAAAAAATCGGTGTTTGAATTGCCTAAAACAAATGTCAACTTCCAATTCGGGCAATACAACAGCATCAATCAGGACAAGGCGTTTCAGGTTACACAAAGTATTCCCTTCCCTACTTATTACACCGCAAAATCAGGTTTGTATAAAGCTGAATTGCAAAGTAGTGAGTTGCAGCAGCAAGCCACCGCCAACGAAATAAAAGCACAGGTGCAATACTGGTTTTATCAGTTGCTGTATTTACAAACATCAAAAAAGCAACTGCAATCTTTAGACAGTTTGTATAACGATTTTGTGAGTGCAGCAGCCTTGCGATACAAAACAGGTGAAACAAATTTGTTGGAGAAAACCACAGCCGAAACCAAGCGAGGACAGCTTTCGCTTTTACTCAAACAAAACGAAACAGATTATTCAATGGCTTACAATTCGCTGAAAACGCTAATGAATACAAGCGAGGATTTTACGATTGACAATAACGGAAACATTCAACCGCTTGTAGTAAGCAGGTCGTTTGATACTACGCTTATTGCAAACAATCCATCGCTGAAAGTATTGTATCAGCAAGCCGTAATTGCAGAACAGAACAAAAAAGTTGAAACTGCATCAATGCTTCCTGATTTTAATGTGGGCTATTTCAACCAGTCCTTAATCGGGTTTCAAAACATAAATGGAACAGAAGTGAATTTTGACGGCAGCAAGCGCTTTCAGGGCTTTAATGTCGGCATCAGTATTCCGATAACTTTTTTCAGCAACGCATCAAGAATAAAATCGCTTGACTATAAACAACAGGCATTGCAAAAAGAAGCCGACAACGGAAAACTGATTTTACAAAACCAATTGCAAAATGCTTTTCAGCAATACAACCAGAATTTGTCGCAATACAATTATTACAAATCAACAGCTTTGCCCAATGCAGAAATAATTATCAGCACCGCAAAAGTTGGTTTCAAAAGTGGCGACATTGGCTACATAGAGTATTTGCAGGCATTACAAACTGCTACCGATGTGCAGTTGGCATATCTGCAAAGCGTAAATCAACTCAATCAGTCAGTCATCAACATTAATTTCTTAATCAACAACTAAAATTTAACAGAAATGAAACCGAAGGTTCACGAATTCAAAAACATAAAAAATATACTCATGAGTAAAAATATAATCTTCATAGCAGCCCTTGCAACATCTTTAGCATTTGCATCCTGCAACAGCAATAAAACCGAAACTCACGGTGAAGAAACAGAGCATCACGATGAACACGAAAACTCCAACACGGCAATGCTTACATCCGAGCAAATGAAATCTATAAAAATAGAGTTGGGAGGCATTGAGAAAAAACAGCTTACCGCTTCACTCAAAGCAAACGGCTTATTGCGTGTGCCAAACAACAATAAGGCAAATGCGACAGCCCTGTTTGGTGGAGTTATCAAATCTATTTTGGTGCAAACAGGAAATACAGTTACCAAAGGACAAGTAATTGCCACCATTACCAACAATTCTTTCATTACCATGCAGGAAGAATTTTTAAGTGTTTCCTCTAAAGCAGAGTTGGCACAGT
>CAZKWK010000327.1:0-294 GCA_964556335.1 uncultured Bordetella sp.
TTGACTTCGAGGCCTGCGATGCGGCCCGCGTCTTTGGTGGCCTGGCGCTGCGCATCGTTGAAGTAGGCCGGCACGGTAATCACTGCTTCCGTGACTTCATGGCCGAGGTAGTCTTCTGCGGTTTTTTTCATCTTCCGCAGTACTTCGGCGCTGACCTGCGGCGGTGCGAGCTTCTTGTCGCGTACGCCGACCCAGGCATCCCCGTTCTCTGCCTTCACAATCTGAAAGGGCATGAGCTCGATGTCTTTCTGTACCTCTTTGTCGGTGAATTTGCGGCCGATGAGGCGCTTAACG
>CAZKWK010000327.1:304-1639 GCA_964556335.1 uncultured Bordetella sp.
CATAGAGCGTGTTCTTGGGGTTTGTGACCGCCTGACGTTTCGCGGGCGCGCCCACCAGAATTTCACCGTCTTCCATGTAGGCGATGATGGACGGGGTGGTGCGGGCACCTTCGCTGTTTTCAATGACCTTGGGCTGGCCTGCTTCCATAATGGCCACGCAGGAGTTCGTGGTTCCGAGGTCGATTCCAATAATTTTTGCCATGGTGTGGGTTCCTTTGGTTCAGTAAGGCTGGCTTATGACGGCCAAGCCTCGGGTGCGTCTGTAAGAATGGTTGATGAGGTAGGTGGGGCTAAACGCCGCTATTTCAAGGGGTAAGAGGGGGGCCACTTTCGAAAGTGTTGCGAGGACCATTGCCACCTCGTGGGTTTACTGGGCAACCGCTACAAGTGCGGGTCGCAAGACGCGATCGCCAATCAAATAGCCCTTCTGCATCACGGTCACCACATGGCCAGAGGCCACAGGGGGGTCCTGTGTCTTCCCATCGACCATGGACACTGCCTGGTGGCGATTGGGGTCGAACTTCTCTCCCAAGGGGTTCACGACGGTCAGCCGCCCTTTTTCGAAGGCCTGGTGGAGTTGCCGCAGCGTAATGTTCACCCCGTCGGTGAGGCCCTCAAGGGTCTGGTTGGGTAGTTGGAGCGCCATCTCAAGGCTGTCGCCCACAGGCAGCAGCGATTCGGCAAAGCCTTCAATCGCAAATTTGCTTGCGTTGGCAAGTTCTTGTGCGTGGCGCTTGCGCATGTTTTCTACCTCTGCGGCCAGGCGTATTAGCTGATCCTCGCGTTCCTTCAGGCGGGCCTCGAGCGCCGTGTGGTCGTCCTTGGCCTCTGTCGCCGGTGGCGGCTCGATATGCGAATCGATGGTCCCTGCGCCTAGGGTCGGGTCGACCTCGATGGGATTACCGGATGGAGCGGTGGGCTGGTCTTGCCCGGTTGATGTAGGCGAGGGCTCACCACCCGGCTTTTGATCATTAAATTCAAAGGGATATTTCGTCATAGAAGAGGCTTTCGAAAGACAAACGACACACTGTAGAAGCCATATGGGGGCGGGCCCCAAGAAATTCAAGCCCCTAGGCTAGAACTGCAAGGGCCGCCCTTGGACATAACACGCCTCGACGCAGCGTTCGTCTCCGAGGGTGATGAGGGCAGAGAGCAGGTCTGAAAGTGACTGGCTGGCGGCCGCTCGGTGTGCAAGTAGTGGGGTGGCCTCGGGATTGATCACGATCAGATCGGCCTCTTTGCCCGGCTCCAGGCTCCCGATAACGCTATTTAGGCCTAGGGGATTTGGCTGACCCATTCATTACATTTTGACAGCCCTCACATATTCTGTTGCTA
>CAZKWK010000328.1:0-1634 GCA_964556335.1 uncultured Bordetella sp.
ATATAAATGTAGCCCCTCTTTGGATATCAGACAATTCTGGTAGACCATGAAGCCCGCCAAATCCTCCTTTGTGAAGGCCAGCGATCAGATTTGCGCGGCCCTCGAGGCCGCCATCCGAGACGGCAGCCTGCTGCCAGGCGATCCGATCGACGAGGCCGACTGGGCCAGTCGGCATCGGGTCTCCCGCACGCCGGTGCGTGAGGCGCTGATCCAGCTGCAGGCCCAGGGTTTAGTCAGCAGCCTGCCTCGGGGCGGCATGGTGGTGGCCAAAATGGACTTGCGGCAGCTACTGGCGCTGTGGGAGTTGCTGGCCGAACTCGAGGGCGTGGCCGCGCGCCTGGCCTGCCAGCGCATCACCCCGGAGGAGCTGGCGATCCTCCAGGGCGTGCATCGCGACAGCGAGGTGGTGATGCGGGCCGAGGACATGGGCGGCTGGCAAGAGCACAACCTGCGTTTTCACGAGCAGATCTACCAGGCCACTCGCAACCCCTATTTACGGCAAGAAGTCTTGCGCATACGCGCTCGCACCGGCTTTTACCGGCGCCATGCCTTCGGGGCGCTGGGGCGTATTCGGGCGTCTTTCGACCAGCATCGGGAGATCGTCAGTGCCTTCGAGCAGGCCAACCCTCAGGCGGCCTACCAGGCAATGATCGGCCATATGCGGCCCGACCGAGGCGGGGGCTCCATCACCGACTTCGTGGCCAACTTGCCGCCGGATCTGTTGGCTTCCTGAGACCTGGACCGGCTTGCTTGAATGCAGCTTGGCCGTAGACTTGCGGTGATGTTCAGTTTTCTGTCTTTCGCAAGGCTGCTTGGGCTCCTCGGTTTGTTGGGGGCAGCGGGCAGCGTAGGTGCTCAATCTCCGACCCTCAAGCGTTCTTCGGGCGAGGTTTTGCCCATTCGCTTGGACGTTCGTCCTTTGGGCAAGGCGGAGAACGCGCCCACAGTCATCATCGGGCACGGCTCGGCCGGCGTGGCGGCCATGCACAGGGAAATGGCCTCTACCCTCAATAGTTGGGGCTACAACGCGGTGGTCATCGATCACTACACCTTGCGCGGCATTGGCATGCACACCGGCAGGTTGGTGCCAGGGGCCACGGGCGAGGACCGGGCGCTGGACTTCATCGAGACCGGCCGCTGGATTGAGCAGCAGCCCTGGCACAAGGGAAAGATTGCGGTGGTTGGTTTCAGTCAGGGCGGAGGCGGCGTATTGGCCCTGGTCAACGACAGAAGCATGCGCAATCGGGACTATGTCTCAGATACACAACCCAATCCGATTTCTGTCGCATCGGCTTTCTACCCGAGCTGTTTTTTCTCGCCGCCGCCGGCCAAGCCGTCCATGCCCACGCAGGTGCATTTGGCCGAAATGGATGACCTGGCCCGGGTCTCCTATTGCGGCTTGGGCGACGATTCGCCCTACCGGGTGCATCTCTATAGGGGGGCTACCCACTCTTTTGACGAAAGTTTGTCTCCTTTTGCGCGGCCGAGCTTTACCCAGCGCTACGACGCTCGTGCCACGCGCGAGTCGCGCGAGAATCTCAAGAAGTTTCTGGACGAGCATCTGCGCTGAGGGCTCAGCCCAGCGCCAGCCCGGCCCCACTGCGCTTCAGGCGGCCAGCTTCTTCTCGATCGCG
>CAZKWK010000329.1:0-1605 GCA_964556335.1 uncultured Bordetella sp.
TTACGGCATGATCGCCTACGCCTCCAGCCTGGATCAGGGCGGCCCGATGGCCCGCAGCGCTGAAGATTGCGCGCTGCTGCTCTCCGCCATGTGCGGCCCCGACCCTGACCGCGATTCCACTTCGCTCGATATACCGGCCGAGGACTTCAGTGCCAGGCTCAATGACGACCTCGCCGGCCTGCGCATCGGCTTGCCCCAAGAGTTTTTTGGCGAGGGACTGTCCGCCGATGTACGCGCGGCGGTCGATGCTGCGCTGGCCGACTTGCGCAAGCTCGGCGCCACCCTGGTGCCGATTAGCCTGCCGCGTACCGAACTGGCCATACCGGTCTACTACATCATCGCGCCGGCCGAAGCCAGCTCCAATCTCAGCCGCTACGACGGCGTCAAGTTTGGCCACCGCACCCGCGACTACACCGACCTGGAGAGCCTGTACAAGAAATCTCGCGCCGAGGGTTTTGGTAGCGAGGTCAAGCGCCGCATCATGACCGGCACCTATGTGCTTAGCCACGGCTACTACGATGCCTACTACCTGCAGGCGCAAAAAATCCGCCGCATGATCGCGCAGGATTTTCAGCACGCCTTCGCGCAGTGCGATGTGATCGCAGGACCGGTGGCGCCCACGGTGGCGTGGAAGCTGGGGCAAGGATCCGAGGACCCACTGCAAGCGTATCTGGCCGACATCTTCACCCTGCCCGCCTCTCTGGCCGGCCTGCCCGGCATGAGCGTGCCCGCCGGCTTCGGCGCCCATGGCATGCCGGTGGGCCTGCAATTGATCGGCAACTACTTCAAGGAAGCCCAGCTGCTGAACGTGGCCCACCGCCTGCAGCAAGCCACCGACTTCCACCTTCGCAAGCCGGAGGGGATCTGATATGACCAGCAAACTCGTGCAAGGCTATGAGGTGGTCATCGGCTTTGAAACCCACGCCCAACTCTCTACCCACAGCAAGATCTTCAGCCGCGCCAGCGTGGCCTTCGGCGCCGAGCCCAACACCCAGGCCTGCGCCGTCGACCTGGCCCTGCCCGGCACCCTGCCGGTGATGAACAAAGGGGCGGTTGAGCGGGCCATTCAGTTCGGCCTGGCGGTCAATTCGCAGGTGGCGCAGCGCAGCATCTTTGCGCGCAAGAACTACTTTTACCCGGATCTCCCCAAGGGCTATCAGATCAGTCAGTTTGAGATTCCGGTGGTGCAAGGTGGCGAGGTGTCGTTCTACCTCGGCGACGAGAAAAAAACCGTGCGTCTGGTGCGCGCCCACCTGGAAGAAGACGCGGGCAAGTCGCTGCACGAAGACTTTATCGGCCAAAGCGGCATCGACCTGAACCGTGCCGGCACGCCGCTGCTGGAAATCGTGACCGAGCCCGACATCCGCAGCAGCGAAGAAGCCGTGGCCTATGCCAAGGAGCTGCACAAGATCGTCACCTGGATCGGCATCTGCGACGGCAATATGCAAGAGGGTTCGTTCCGCTGCGATGCTAACGTGTCGGTGCGCAAACCCGGCGCGCCGCTGGGCACCCGGCGCGAGATCAAGAACCTGAACTCCTTCAAGTTCATGCAGCAGGCCATCGACTTTGAAGTGCGTTGGCAGATCGAGCAAATCGAAGACGGCC
>CAZKWK010000330.1:0-1603 GCA_964556335.1 uncultured Bordetella sp.
GAAGACCTCATGGACTGCTATGAAGACGTCTCAGGTGCCCGCATGCATGCGGCCTACTGTCGCCCTGGCGGCGTCTATCGCGATCTACCCGATGCCATGCCGCAATACCAGGTCAATCGGCTGCGCAGCAAGTCGTCGGTGCGGCGACTCAATGAGAATCGGCAGGGCTCACTGCTCGACTTTATCGACGACTTCACCCAGCGCTTCCCCAAGTGCGTGGACGAGTACGAGACCCTGCTGACGGATAACCGCATCTGGAAGCAGCGTCTTGTGGGTATTGGCGTCGTGGGCCCCGATCGGGCCAAGGCCCTGGGCTTCACGGGCCCAATGTTGCGTGGCTCCGGTATTGCCTGGGATCTGCGTAAGACCCAGCCCTACGAGGTCTACGACCGTCTCGACTTTGATATTCCCGTGGGTACCGAGGGCGACTCCTACGACCGGTATCTGGTGCGTATGGCAGAGATGCGCGAGAGCAACAAAATCATTGTCCAGTGCGTCGACTGGCTACGGAAGAACCCCGGGCCGGTGATGACCAGCAACCACAAAGTTGCCCCACCACCACGCACCGGCATGAAGTCGAACATGGAAGAACTGATTCACCATTTCAAACTCTTCACTGAAGGCTTTCATGTGCCTGAAGGGGAGTGCTATGCGGCGGTAGAGCATCCCAAGGGAGAGTTCGGCATTTACCTCATCTCGGATGGCGCCAACATGCCGTACCGCGTCAAGATTCGCGCCCCTGGATTCGCCCACTTACAGGCGCTCGATGAAATGGCCCGTGGCCACATGATTGCCGATGTCGTCACGCTGATTGGTACCCAGGATATTGTTTTTGGAGAGATCGACCGATGAGCCTGCAGATGCCTATCGACTTGGCGGGCGGCTTTTCCCCAGCAGCCCGACAGCTCTCGGAGTCGGCCTATCGGCAGATCGACAAAGAGTTGGCTAAGTATCCGTCTGATCAGAAACAGTCTGCGGTGATGGCGGCGCTGCGCATTGCCCAGACGGAGAAGGGCTACATCTCGCCCGCCTTAGAGGCCGAGATTGCTAGCTACCTTGAGATGCCAGCCATGGCCGTACACGAGGTGGTGACCTTCTACAACATGTACGACCTCAAGCCCCTGGGCCGATTCAAGATCACTGTCTGTACCAACCTGCCTTGTGCGCTGCGTAGCGGCGGGCAGGCGGCCGAGTATCTGAAGGCCCGCCTCGGTATTGGCTTTAATGAGACGACGGCCGACGGCCTCGTCACACTCAAAGAGGGCGAGTGTATGGGCGCCTGTGGTGATGCCCCTGTAATGCTCGTGAATAACCACAGAATGTGTAGCTTCATGTCAAACGACCGAATCGATGCTCTGCTCGATGAGCTGCGTTCGGCACCTGCCGCTAAGGGAGACGCCCATGGGCGCGCCTGAAGTCCCATTTATTGATACGTGTTTTCACGGCCGCCATATCGCGCCACAGATTCTTGCGGGCCTGAGCCCCGATGGCTGGCGTCTGAAAGACTACGAGGCCCGTGACGGCTACAAGGCACTGAAAAAGATTCTGGAGTGACTTGCCGGCGTCATTCCTCACCTCGCTGGGCAGCCGCTTTGCCCAGGTG
>CAZKWK010000331.1:0-1602 GCA_964556335.1 uncultured Bordetella sp.
AACAAATTGTAATGCTTTACCATTTTGTTTAACTGCTAACTTACAAATTTCTTCAGTCAGAAATAGAGGTTGAACAAATTGTAATGCTTCACCATTTTGTTTAACTGCTGACTTACAAATTTCTTCAGTTTGTTCTTGAACAAATTTTAATGCATTACCATTTTGTTGAACAACTAACTTACAAATTTTTTCAGTTTTTACCTTAACAAAATGTATTGCTTCACTATTTTGTTGAACGGCTAACATACAAATTTCTTCAGTTTGCTCCTTAACAAATTGTAATGCTTTACCATTTTGTTTAACTGCTAACTTACAAATTTCTTCAGTCAGAAATAGAGGTTGAACAAATTGTAATGCTTCACCATTTTGTTGAACGGCTAACTTACATATTTCTTCCGTTTGTTCTTCAACAAGTTGCAATGTTATACCATTTTGTTGAACGGCTAATTTACATATTTCTTCAGTTTGCTCTTGAACAAATTGTAATGCACTAGGACTTTTTAAAACGGCATATTTGCATATTTCATCTGTTTGATCATAAACATATTGTAATGCATTACCATTATTTTGAACAGCAAATTTGCATAGTTCTTCAGTTTGTGACAAAGGTTTAACGTATTTTAACACTAAACCATTTTTTTGAACAGCAATTTTGCATATTTCATTTGTTCGAAATTCAGGTTTAACATATTTTAAATTACTTGCTTTTTTTTGAACGGCATTTTTACATATTTTTGCAGTTTGATTCTTAAAATATTTAAATGCATCATCATTATTTTGAATAGCAATTTTATATATTTCTTCAGTTTGAAATTCAGATTTATCATATTTTAATAAATCATCATTTTTTTGAATATTAATTTCATATATTTGTTCAGTTTGATTTTCAATAAATTGGATTTCACAATTATTTGAATCATTTAAATCATTTAAATGATAAACACTAACATATTTGTTAAAATTAACTTTTTTAGTAATTATATAACTTTTACAAATTTCTTCCGTTTGATTTTCAATATATTGTAATCCAACACGATTATCAAAATATTGAGATTGACGGTTATATTCAATTTTACATAACATTCTTACGAGTTGTTTCAATTCATCAATATTAACACATTCGTTAATATTAACTTTCTTGTTAATTTCACAATTTTTATATTGTGAATTATTTTTTGTCTTTGACATTTTACAATGAATAATGTCGGAACAATAAAAAATACAGTGATAAATTTAATTTCAATTTTTTAACTATTGTATTAAACTATATTATTGTAAATTGTATAATTCAAAAATAAATGAAAAAGGTATCATTTTGATGAATTAAGTTTTTTTATTAAAAAATCTTTCATATTTTGGATCATTAATCAGTAAAATATCTTCAGACAAAAAACTTAGTCCATTAAATGATACCGTATATTTATTTCTTTCCAAATCATACTTAAAATTAACCAATCTCGCATAATGAATTCCATCTGTTTTAAAATGAATATTTCTTGGAGCATTTGGGTTAGGGCTGATTGATGGTCCATTGTGTACGGTTAAATGAGCGATTCTATTTCTTTTTTCCCAATCAATGTAATTTTTATAAAAAGCGAAAAC
>CAZKWK010000332.1:0-1598 GCA_964556335.1 uncultured Bordetella sp.
CTTCGGCATGGGCAAGGTGGCTGAGGGCCGCAACACAGCTCACCAGACTAAGAAGCTCGACGACCAAGTCATCAAAGAGTTTCGTGACCGGTTCGGTATTCCGGTGTCGGATGCCGAACTGCCCGAGGTCCCCTTCCTCAAGCCTTCCCCTGATGCGCCAGAGATCAAATATTTGCATGATCGTCGTAAGGCGCTCGGCGGCTACCTGCCTTCTCGCCGTGTAAAGGCCGATGAGGTATTGCCTGTGCCCGCGCTCGATGTCTTTGCGCCTGTGCTTGAGGCCACCGCCGAGGGCCGGGAGATCTCCACCACCCAGGCCTATGTACGTTGCCTCACGCAACTACTGCGCGACAAGAACCTTGGCCCACGGGTTGTACCTATTTTGGTAGACGAGGCGCGTACCTTTGGTATGGAGGGTCTCTTTAGGCAGATCGGTATCTATTCTGTGGAAGGCCAGAAGTATGAGCCGGTCGATCGTGATCAGGTGATGTATTACCGCGAGGACATGAAGGGCCAGATTCTGCAAGAGGGCATCAACGAGGCTGGTGGTATGAGCTCCTGGATCGCGGCGGCGACCTCGTATTCCACCAACAATCGCATCATGATTCCCTTTTATATTTACTACTCGATGTTCGGGCTGCAGCGGGTCGGGGATCTGGCTTGGGCGGCTGGTGACATGCGGGCGCGTGGCTTTTTGCTTGGGGGAACCGCCGGACGCACGACGCTCAATGGCGAAGGGCTTCAGCACGAAGATGGCCACAGTCAGATCTTTGCCTCGGTCATTCCCAACTGTGTCTCGTACGATCCCACATTTGCCCATGAGGTTGCAGTCATTCTGCACAGCGGTCTGAAGCGCATGGTGGAGAGGCAGGAGGATATCTTCTTCTATCTCACGCTCATGAATGAGAACTATGCCCATCCGGGTCTGCGTGCAGGCACCGAAGATCAGATTCTCAAGGGTATGTATCTCCTGGAGTCGCATGGCGAGAAGTCTGCGAAGTTACGTGTGCAGCTTATGGGCAGCGGTACCATTCTGCGCGAGGTCATGGCTGCAGCCGAATTACTCGAAAAAGATTTTGGTATTGCCAGCGATGTCTGGAGCTGCCCGAGCTTCAATGAGCTGCGCCGCGAGGGCCTGGAGGTTGAAAGATACAACCTGCTCAATCCGGGTGCCAAGCCGCGAGTGCCATTTGTAACTCAGCAGCTGCAGGGCCATGCGGGCCCAATCGTGGCCGCTACCGACTACATGAAGACCTTTGCCGATCAGGTGCGTAACTTCATGCCCGAGGGCCGCCGGTACATCGTTCTGGGTACCGATGGTTTTGGCCGCTCAGATACCCGTGCGCGGCTTCGTGAGTTCTTTGAGGTCGATCGCCGCTATGTGGCTACCAGTGCGCTCTATGGTCTCATGCAGGATGGTCTGGTGAGCGCCAAGCAGGTGGCCGATGCAATTAAGAAATACGGCATCGACCCCAAGCAGTCCGATGCATCCTTACCCATGTAATGCGTCTTCGCATGGGCACCGTGGTCTGAACGAATTCGAAAAGGAAAAAGGGTATGGGACAGGTTGAGTTGAGGGTACCGGACATTGGGGATTT
>CAZKWK010000333.1:0-1595 GCA_964556335.1 uncultured Bordetella sp.
GATTGCGCCCGATGTCGGCGGTGGTTTTGGTTCGAAGATCTATCTCTATGCCGAAGATGTCTGTGTCACCTGGGCGGCCAAGAAGCTCAATCGGTCTATCAAGTGGACGGCGGAGCGGTCGGAGTCATTTCTAAGCGATGCCCATGGGCGTGATCACGTCAGTCATGCCGAACTTGCCATGGATAAAGACGGCAAGTTTCTGGCGCTGCGGGTGCACACTGATGCCAACCTCGGGGCATATCTCTCTACATTTAGTACCTGTGTACCCACCATCCTCTACGCCACCTTGCTTGCGGGGCAGTACACCACCCCGCAGGTCTACGTGGAGGTGGATTCCTGGTTTACCAATACCGCTCCGGTAGACGCCTATCGCGGCGCGGGCCGGCCCGAGGCCACCTATCTGCTTGAGCGTATCGTGAGCCGGGCCGCCTGGGAAACGGGTCTTGGCCAGGACGAGATTCGTAAGCGCAACTTCATTACCGAGTTTCCGTATCAGACGCCGGTGGCCCTGCAGTACGACATTGGCGATTACCACGCCTGCATGGACAAGGCCAAGGTCATGGCCGATGTAGCCGGATTCGACGCACGTAAGAAGGCTACCGAGGCGAAGGGGCTCTTGCGTGGTATTGGTTACTCCAGTTACATCGAGGCCTGCGGTATCGCGCCGTCTAATATCGCGGGGGCGCTCGGAGCTCGTGCTGGTCTATTCGAGTGTGGCGAGGTGCGTGTGCACCCAACTGGCAGTGTCACCGTTTTCACGGGATCTCACAGCCATGGCCAAGGCCACGAGACCACCTTTGCCCAGGTCGTTGCGGCGCGGCTTGGCATTCCCGTAGAAAACGTGGATATCGTCCATGGCGACACGGGGCGGGTGCCCTTTGGCATGGGTACCTATGGATCACGATCCATCTCTGTGGGCGGCGCGGCGATTATGCGGGCGCTCGATAAGATTGAGTCAAAGGCAAAGAAGATTGCAGCCCATCTGCTTGAGGCCAGCGACGCCGATATTGATTTTGCCAACGGTGAGTTCACCGTCAAGGGCACCGACAAGAAGATTGCGTTTGCCCAGGTGGCCCTCACAGCGTATGTGCCCCATAACTACCCGCTCGATAAGCTCGAACCGGGGTTGAACGAGACGGCATTCTATGACCCCACTAACTTCACCTTCCCTGCGGGTACCTATATCTGCGAAGTCGAGGTCAATCCGGCCACGGGTGAGGTACGGGTCGATCGGTTTACCGCTGTTGACGACTTCGGAACTCTAATTAATCCAATGATTGTCGAGGGCCAGGTACATGGGGGGCTTGCCCAAGGTATTGGCCAGGCGCTTATAGAAAACTGCGTCTACGATCGTGAGTCGGGACAACTGCTCACGGGCTCTTACATGGACTATGCCATGCCGCGGGCCGATGACTTTCCTCAGTTCAATATTGGTCATGTCTGTACGCCCTGCACGGTGAATCCGCTCGGCACAAAGGGCTGCGGAGAGGCGGGGGCTATTGGGTCGCCTCCCGCGGTCATGAATGCGGTGCTCGATGCACTGGCACCTCTGGGCGTGAAAGATCTTGATATGCCTGCAAGCCCGAGCCGCGTCT
>CAZKWK010000334.1:0-613 GCA_964556335.1 uncultured Bordetella sp.
CATACATGTTATTAAGGGCAGAGTACCTGAGATACTGAGCACTCAATGCCCCAAGCAGATTGCCTTTGTGCATATCGATTTGAACAACACCAAAGCCGAAATCGCCGCCCTTGATTTTTTGTTCGACTCGCATCTGGTTCCAGGGGGGGTTGTATTGTTTGACGACTTTGGCTGGTTAAGTGCACACATGCAGTTTGCGGCCGAAAACGCATGGGCTGAAGAACGGGGCCTTAAGATCCTTGAGCTACCCACAGGTCAAGGTCTGCTGCTTAAGCCCGCCAGTTAGGGTTTACTTCGACTCCACTTCAGGCACCTCTGGTTCAACTCGTTTGGTAAGGGTCAGACGACCCACTGCAAGGCTCGCTGTATTGCTGGCGTCCAAAAGCGTTTCCGGGCTCAGGTGTGCGTATCGTTGCGTCGTCTTGATTTGGCTGTGCCCTAATAGCCGCTGCACCTCGTACAAACTTCTTCCATTATTAATCAAGAAACTCGCATAACTATGACGTATGTCGTGAACCCGAACATCTGGCAACTTGGCTTTCTTGCGGGCTTGATCCCAAGAATTGAAGAATGTTCTAAACGGTTTTCTAGTTTGTGGATTAACAAATAAGTA
>CAZKWK010000334.1:623-1583 GCA_964556335.1 uncultured Bordetella sp.
GTACCTTGGTAGTAAATGAAGTAAATCTAGTAGCCCGTCATTGATAGGGACGTGCCTTGCCTTACCCGACTTGCTTAAGGGAATGCGCCAGAGCCGCTGCTCTAGATTGAACTGCTCCCAAGAAGCCTTTAATACCTCGCTCTTACGGGCACCTGTGAGGATGAGCATCACGATGATAAACTTCAGGCAGGGGTTTTCTGATTCCTGAACCGCCTCTATGAGTCGCCTCGTCTCATCCTCCGAAAGATAACGCTCCCGTTTATTATTTTCTTCATATCCTCTGACGCCAGTGCACGGGTTTGATTTCACGCCCGGCGTGTCCCATCGCATGGCGAGACTATAAATAAAACGTAGTACGACAACAATTCTGTTTACGCTCGCTGGTTTGTGCGATTCAATAAGCTTAGCCGCGAATGTCACCACCTCTCGGCGTTCTATATCATCCATATACCGCTTGCCGAACGCTGGCAAAATGTGATTGTTTAGAACGCTCAAGTCGGTTTCCCAACTTCGTTTATACGATTTTATATACGGAAGATAATGAGCATCTACGAACGAGGCTAGGGTCGGGGTATTTCGTACAACGCGCTTTTGCTCCACGGGATCCTCTCCCATGGCGACCTTCATTCGGTACTTATCCGCAAGGGTTCTTGCCTGCTCAAGGTTGACATCTGCTGCATCCGCCAACTTGCATTGCCTCTGCCGCCCTCGGCTGTCTGAGTAGCGCAGGTAATAGGTCTTCCCCCCTGTGGATCGAATCTCGATCACGAGCCCCTTGCATTGCGTGTCGAACAAATCCACCTTACGTCGCCCCTCAGGGCAGACGGCGGAGTCGATGACGAGACGCGTCAAAAGAGTTCTTGCCATAACTTTAAACTATCAATATAACCGTTATAAATAGGTAATTTCTAAGTCTACTGTAGGTCATGAGGAGTGACCGATCAAGCCAAAACCGCATAA
>CAZKWK010000335.1:0-1573 GCA_964556335.1 uncultured Bordetella sp.
GGGCTGGCTCATTGTTGTTTGATTTAGTACATTTTCTGGTTACATTCTCTGGTTAAATTCTCTGGTTAAATTCTCTGGTTACATGCTCATGTTTCACGTTGATGATTTTGATTTTAGACAACGATGTTTGACGTTGAGAGATTACATAGCATACGAACAGCCCCTCTGCAGCGTTTTTGAACTTATGTTTATAAGTTCCATACAGATTCCAATACTTTAACATGTTACTTTGTGTACATTAAGATGTTGAAACCCTGTTTTCCACGGAGCAGGAACATTATACACTACTTACGTTTGTTCTGAGCCCGTGAAGTACAGCAATTGGAAAGTTCTGCCAGTGCCTCACTCGGATGTTATTCACCAAGCATAGATTGTCTTTATTCCCAATCACATCGTTGTCCTAACGAGATTGATACCCAGAAGATCACGAGAATGTACCTCCGCCTACATTTCGTGGCATGTTACACAAAACGGTTATCAAAAACTATTTCAGTGCATCGGAGGCATGATTGAAACAAAACAAGCACAATGAAAATGAAATGTAACTGTTTTCGAAATAAATCATATCCGATGAGGACATACTTTATTTATTTCGATAATGTAGAACCACCTTGAAATCGAATGATAGCTGATACCGAACTGGATCAAATCTAATACTTGGGTCTCTTCAAAATGAATGAAAATTGGTAGAAAAAGAGTTAATATCACTAACTGAGGTGGCAAACCGCAATAAATTTTGGCTAAAGGAATTAGAAATTTAACAGTACAAAAGTTTTGATAAAAATAGAATTTCCATTTAAGTTATTCACAAGTCAACAGTGACATCAGCAGGCAGATACATTCATAATTCTTGGAACTAGAGAATCTCAGTCCAGCCCACGATCGAAACGAACCAGAAGTTCACAAACACGATCAACATCGGAAAGAGTCATACCATGATGTGACCCAAGTAAGAAAGCTTGTTCCATGACAACATCAGATACAGGGAAAGGTTTCAAATAATGCCTGTAAGCTGGATGTCGTGTGATATGTATTTTATTTTGCGTTTTAATAGGATAAATATGTTATGATGTATATGTTATGATAAATATGTGATGATGTATATGTCCACATGCACATGTTAAGCTAAATATATTAAAATAAATGTTATGATGTATATGTCCACATACATATGTTATGAATGTCCATATGCACATGTGAAGATGAATATGTTAATGATACATATATTTTGATGTATATGTCCACATGCACATGTTATGATGTACATGTCCACATGCATATGTTATGAAGTGTATGTTATAATTTTGTTCAAATCAATAGAATAATAACATTTTTAAGACAAATAAGTTATGATGTATATGTCTACATGCACATATGTCCACATGTGTATGTTAAGATGAACATGTCCACATGTGTATGTCAAGTCAAGATGAATATGTCCACATGTACATGTCAGCAGTATAAGATGAACATGTCCACATGTGTATGTATGTGTCCACATGCATATGTCAAGATGTAAATGTCCACATGTATATGTCCCCATATGAATAAGATTATATGGGCCCTGGGCTGG
>CAZKWK010000336.1:0-1569 GCA_964556335.1 uncultured Bordetella sp.
CACCAGTGAAAAATTATCGGTATGCGGACTGGTATGTAAATCTCCGAACTACCATAAGAGCCAACACCAGCCTAGCGTCTGGCGGAAGCGGTGAGATTCGAACTCACGGAAGGGTTGCCCCTTCGCCGGTTTTCAAGACCGGTGCATTCAACCGCTCTGCCACGCTTCCTCTCCCAGGATTGTATCGTGATCGGTCTCACCGCTAGACCGACACCTCTGCCCGCACCTGCTCGAGCCTCGGCCGCATCACGCGAAACCAGGCCCAGGGAATCGCGGCCAAGAGCACCATGCCTGCATAGCCCGTGGGCATCTGTGGGGCCTCTGGAATGCGCTGCAGCGCATGGCCCACCTCCCCCGGCGCAAGATGATGGTGGGCATGGCGCGGCAGGTTAAACAAAAGGGCCTCGGCCAGGCCATTACCGCAGTCCCAGGTGTGGCTAGCGCCCATCCGCTCAACACCCTGCGCGGTCTGCCTACGCACAAGACCCCAGTGCTCGATGTAGTCCACCGCCGCCACCAGAAATATCGCGGTCACCGCCTGCACGAACCAGAATCCCAGGGCCGCGACTCCCGCAGCCAGCCACAACGTCACCGCGACAACGAGAGACACACCGATCAACGCAGCCGCCTCATGCCAGCGTGCGGCGGGGTGCCTGCTTAAACGCCAGCCATTTACATAGACACCGCGCAGGTACCGCGGCATAAACCGATAGAGCGACTCCTCGGCCCGAGCACTGGCTGGATCATCGAAGGTGGCCGCATGCCGATGATGGCCGCGGTTATGCTCCATGCGATACGGGCCCCAGGCCACGCAGGCGAGCAGAATGCGTGAGAGCCACTGATCAATTGCGGAGCGACGATGGCCCAATTCATGGGCAAGCACGATGCCTGCGCCCCCGGCCACATAGCCCATCGAGAGGCCAAGCCAGAGCCACTGCATGAAGGCAAGTGTCGGCGCGAGGACCGCTAGCAGTAGGATCTGCGCAATCACCGCAATCATAAGAAGGCGAAGAACCCAGGCCGACGTAATCGGCCTGCCGCCCGCCCGCGCGCCACAGAGCCATTCCGCGAGCGGCACCACGACGGCGCCCACCATCAGGCCGAGCCATGGAAGCCCAAGTAGAAACCCTAGGGCCGGCAGCCCTACAAAAACACTGGACAAAACCAAGGGCCACCGCATGTTTCCCCACCCCCGCGCATTAAAATTCGAGTTTATTCCTCAGGAGTTCTTCCCATGATGAACGATATCCCCGAGCGGTTTGGCCGCAGCGACAGCCTCGCACGTCTAGAAGACCAAGACCTACTCCTGGGTAAGGGCCAGTTTGTTGATGACCTGCACCGTACCGACGAACTGCACCTTGTCTTTCTGCGGTCACCCTACGCCCACGCGAATATAAGCGCCATAGACTGCACCGCGGCCAAGGCGTCCGAAGGCGTTGTCGCCATTATCACCGGCGATGATCTCGCATTGCTGGGCGTGGCCCCTATGCCCTCCCAGGCGGCCTTTAAGCGGGCCGATGGCAGCCTTGCTCCGGTGGCCCCGCGTCCCATACTCGCCACCAACACCGT
>CAZKWK010000337.1:0-1569 GCA_964556335.1 uncultured Bordetella sp.
AAGTGATTTGTGACGCGGCGGCCCCGAGCTCGCACGCCTACGGCAGCGTGCCGGCCTGCCCGGCCAGCCAGAAGCTGGCGTGGACGGGCTCAGCCTGGACCTGCTACGGCGACCAAGGCCTGACGGCGGAAAGCGACCCGAAGGTGGGCAGCCTTGTGAACGGCAAATGGTGCCGCACCAACGGCGCGCAGGTGATCTGCGACCAAGATGCCCCCAGCGGCGGCGGTAGCTGTACAGGTTGCCCAAGTTTTTGTGGTTATGGCGCCCTACCTCATGGCTCTAGTATCTCATGTGCTTCCGGTTGTTGTGGAGGTGCAAATTATTATATCTGCAATTGCCTCTCATGGTCATGGACGGGATCAAACTGCGGAGGCTGTTCGGGTTCGGGCACTGGTGATTCTGGTTCTGGTGATTCGGGCTCTGGATATTGATGAGCTCATTCGCGCGAGGTTTAGCGATTCTGGCATGCCTCTTTGTCTGGGGGCGTGATGCGGTGGCTGGATGCCGACCTTTGACATCTTTTAGAGGCGAACTTTCGGCCTACGGCGCTCTGACGGTTGTTCCTCCTGTAGACGACGAGGTTATGCCTTCAGACCGATTTACGGCCGTTGGAGGCAGACCGGATGGCGCAGGTTGTTTTTCATTTGGTCCACAGCGTAGCGTATTGTTTGTTCGGACGGCAGATGTTGTTTCGCGTTCGGTTTCCCTTGAAATAGATCATTCATTTGAGTTGCGGCTTATCATGCCAAAGGAGTCTGCGACAAAACTTGAGGAAACAGCGCGCCAACTTGCTGACGCGGTGTCATCTACGCGAGCATTTTTTCCACTCGGTTTTGCGCGCGAGCAATCGACTCCCTTCTTTGTATTAGCGGGCTTTTCGGCGTCGAATGATGGCGGAGCCTTACGTTCTGTGGTCGGCGATGACGTCGCCGTTCTGGCTGCGTCTGTTTCTGATGCGCATTTCTTTGAAGATGCTACTCGCGTGGCGACGCGCATTTTTTTTGCCAAAGGGCATCCGGAGGCGGGCCCCGAATCTCGCCGCCTTGCTCTGGCGCGCAAACTCGATGCTTCGGCGACGGAAGTGATCAGCTATGGGGCATATCGTGCCATTGCGGAGGAATGGATTGTCATCGATCGACTGGGCAGTACCCCGCGCCGCCTGAATTCAACGCAACGCAGTCTTCTTGATGGGCTCACCGAGCTAGCGAGCATATCGCCCACTGCACCTGTCACGCGCAGGTTGATAGCAGGAACGGAGGGCAGTGTGGAACAACCGGAGACCGCACAAGCGCTTGCGAGTGGAGTGGATTGGCTGGAAGAACTGGTAACATCAAAAGCGGCTAGTCGTTTCGGGGGGAGAACTTCAGCTTGGAACGGGGTCAGCGGGTATGGCCTGATAGCTGGAGCTTATATGGCGCACCGGATATGGGAGGAAGAACGCCGCCCCCTCTCCAGTGTTTTCATGGAGTTGCATGGGCGACGACAGACCCCAGCGGAACGATTTTTGCGTCGGGATTGGCTTACGCTGGTTCTGCCCTCTTACAACGAGGTGCTCGGGGTGGACCGGAG
>CAZKWK010000338.1:0-1539 GCA_964556335.1 uncultured Bordetella sp.
TCGATTTGAGGTCGGGCACTGCACCCTGGCCCCAGCCAGTATCCTCGTACAACACGCCGATATTGCCGGTCTTGGTTACCTCTTTGCTTTTTCGGATAAGTGCAAGTGCCTGCCAGCGATCGAACATCGATACCCGAAACATATAGTTGGGCTTGCGGTCGTTTTCGGTGATCTTGGTACCAGCCGAGATCACGGCAATGTAGGGCATCTGCGCATCGTGCACGGGTTCTACGACGGCAAGCGCCACACCCGAATGCCAACCACCAAACATCGCAATGCAGTCATCGGCTTCAGCAATCCGACGCGCGTTGTCGACACCTCGCGGGGGCTGCCCTGCATCGTCGTAAGCGACAAAGTTCAGACGCTGACCCAAGACACCGCCCTTGGCATTGATCTCGGCCATCGCGACCTCAACGCCCATGCGAATTGAATCAGCCGCCCAGGCGGTCGGACCAGTAATCGGAAGCGAAGCACCCACACAGGGCTTAGCAGCGGAGGCCGAGTTAGCAGCAAGTGACAAGGCCATGCCAACCACGCTCAAAACAATAGAGGCTGATCGAAGAATCATGTAATTTTCTCCAGACAACGCCGAAACAGTGCGGCAGGGGACGACGGGCCCATTCGACGTCGATTGGGCAGGGAGATCGGCTGCAAGGTCCGTGCCAAACACTTTGCAGGACCATTTCGCACCACGGCGCACGACATCTAGCACCGACAGAGGGCGGTCGCTGTCTGGCCCGCACCTTTACGGTGCGACTCACCCCGTTAAGAAGGGCCGCTTGAAGGTCCGGCAGCGATCAGAAAGGTCTCTACTTGAGCCATACTCCTTCTGCTCCCGAATCGCGGCGTCTGCTGCGGTCCATGAGGGGCATGTTCTCAATCCGACTGCTCACCCCCCCCTTTTAAACGGGAGCAAATTCGTGCCCGCCGATTCATCGCTTGCGCCGCTGCGACAACACCACCGATTCGACTACCAGGCGATCTCCAGGCGCGTCGACTACGACTGGCCGGGTAGCACGCGACTTGCGGTCTATCTTGGTTTCAATATCGAGCATTTCGCTTTCGGCGAGGGGCTGGGCGCCCGGCTTGGCCCACCCTCGCCTGAGCCCGATGTACTTAACTTTAGCTGGCGCGAATACGGCAATCGCGTGGGCGCATGGCGCTGCCTGGAGTTATTTGATGAGCTCGCACTACCTGCCGGGACCTTAATCAACACATCGCTGTACGACCACTGCCCGGAACTGATTGCAGCCTGCAGGGCTCGCGGCGACGAACTGATCGGTCACGGGCACACTAACTCGGTTCGCCAAGGCGACCTGGGGCGCGAAGAAGAAGGGCAGATGATTCGCGCCTGCCGTGATCGAATCCTCAGGGAAAGCGGCACGGCCCCCGAAGGCTGGTTGTCCCCGTGGATTTCCGAGAGCCACGCAACGCCAGACTTACTCGCCGCTGCAGGTTATCGCTACACGCTCAACTGGTGTCATGACGATCAGCCCATCCCCATGCGTACCGAGTCCGGATCACTATGGGCTGTGCCCT
>CAZKWK010000339.1:0-1519 GCA_964556335.1 uncultured Bordetella sp.
TTGCAGTTATCGTCGCCGATACCTCCAAATGTCTCATGTCTGCATCGAAATAGCGTGCGCTCATGCGGTGTAGTTGCGCGCTTACGCAGCACCAACCGAAGGACTGATTGCTTCTCTTCTGTGTTGGCATCAGGCAAGACATCGACCCTCTTGGTGTACGCGAGCTCAAAGCGGTGCAACAGCGTTCCATGCCCGAAATAACTCTCGACCCAGTGGTCCCAGGCGACTGGGTCGGCTGAGCGCTCAGTCGGCGTGTGCTGAAAGGGGACATCCGCTATCAGCTCACCATCTTCCCGCAGAAGATTAAGCAAATTGACGGACAGAGCCCGCGGGTCGCCCGTCTGATCAACACCGTTACTTAAGTAAATCCTGTCGATGGTTTCTTCTCTTATTAGGATCCGCCTGCCGCCTGGAGTTTCGCCCGTGATTGGAAATTTGAGTGGTCGCTCAGGATCTAGCACCAAATCGGGTTGGGCGCTCTCATACCGGTTAATGTTTAGCCAGCCCGGCTGGTAGTGAAAGCCATTCCCCAGATGGATGGCTTTCGGGTACCACACGTGGACTGCTTTCACTGCATTCTCGGACGCCAAGAGTGACTGAAAAAAGCAGAACGCAACTTGCCACTGGTCAAACGGGTCTGATCTGGCAAAAGTCTTTAGTTGCTCCTCTGCCCTACGTCGCCAGGCTGGAATCATGAATTCATTGTCAAAAAAATTTTCTAAATTCTCATCGCTCACCCAAGTCACCGCATCTTCAAAGGCGGGTGGCGGAGTGGTCCGCTCGGTGCGTTCTGATATCACGGGCGTACCCAACGACAAGGTGTGGAAGGCCCTGGCCTGTTCAAAGCGGCTGCTCTCATAAAAGTGGCAGTTGAAGACGGCTTTGGCTTGGCGGATGAACTGATCTCGCTCCTCACCGTAGAGCGGATGGTCGAACATCGAGACGTTCCAGCCACAAGCCTCAATGCGGTCGAACAGGGCTTTGCGGCGGGCATTGACGCTGCCAAAAAATAGCAGGTCTATCGGGCGGTCTTGAAGGGGCAGAGCGGGGCAATTGGCCAGGTAGGGCGCGTATTGGAATGAGACGACAGGCACATCGCCCGGTTGGCAGCCGTAAGACGCCAAGTTTCGCACGTCATAGTCAATAACTGCCGACGTGCGAAGCAGATTATGGTAGTCCTCAGTAACGCGCGCGCCGCCCTCGCCCAGTTGCTCGAGGTTGAAGAACACGCAGGTGTAGCTCTGCTTGAGGTTGGCGTCAAAACCCAGGTGAGCGCCAAAGATGATGTTGACGGAGTCCTCGCGCAGACGGTTTTTGCCGATAGTGACTTCAGCACCTAGCCGGCGGAACTGGTAGCGCGCATAGCGCGCCTGGTCCAGGAAACCTTGCGAGTGGATGTAGCCCGGAGGCTGCATGATGCTCAGATGGATGCGGAGGCTCATCGGTAAGTGCTTTTCGGGCGTTCGGATACAGGTTCATTTGCAAGACCTGTGCCACCGGGTGACAGCCGATCCACCTC
>CAZKWK010000340.1:0-1516 GCA_964556335.1 uncultured Bordetella sp.
GCTGCCGCCGAGCACCAGGTTGGAAATCGGGCAGGACACGAATGCCGGATTGGGCTCGACCAGGGTGACCTGGATCTTCTGCTCCGACCACATGCGGATGTATTTGGCCGCCGTGGCTCCGGCGTAACCGCCGCCGATGACCACGACTTTGGGGCCGCTGCCGCCGCCCACGGTGGCACAGCCGGAGATCAGGCCGGCCGCGCCAATGGCCGTGCCGGTCTGCAGAAAATGTCGACGTTGCATCATGGGACGCTCCTTTACTTCTTCTGGGCGGCAAAGTAGCCGGCAATCGCGACGATCTGCTCGTCGCTGTAGCCTTTGGCCAGCTGATGCATGATGGTCGCGGGCTTGCGCCCTGCCTTGAAATCCAGCATCTTCTTGACCATGTCGTCCTTGTTGGCGCCGGCCAGCGACTCCATGCCGGGTTGCGCCCGGCCATCGGTGCCGTGGCAATTGGCGCACGAAGCCGCCCAGCTGCGCACCTGTGCAGCATCCGGCGCCTGGGCATGACCGAAACCAGCCGCAGCCAGCAAGGCCACTGCCATCAATCCATGTGCAGTCTTCATGAGGTCTCCTTCGAAAAAAATGCCCTCAAGGGCGCAAGTAGACGTAGCCTTCTCGGGCTTGTAGCCTGGCCACTTCTGCAACACCCGAGGGTACAACTTTGGCCTCCATCAGGACTTTGTCTGCAGAAATCTTGCGTGAAACGAGCGTGTTGTTGCAAACGCGAAACTCAACCCCTTTGCCTACAAGGTCACTGACAGCGCCCGAAAAAGGTTGCTCCATCTGGTTGGTTGCTCCATCAAGCAGAAAGTCAATCCCAAGCCCATGGGTAACGACAACGATTTTTGCTTTGGGATCAGCCGCCAGGTGGTTACGGATGTTGTTGACAGCGCGTGAGGCCTGCGGAATGCCTTCGCTGAGGTGGTAAACCACCTTGATGTCGGCCAAGGCAAACGCAGAAGAGAACAGCGCAGCAAACGCAAGGAATAAGGCCTTCATATTTATTTTTCCTTATAGAACGATATACGTTGAATGATAAGCAAGACACGCACCGGACACAGCCAGTAAAAACCCGGCTTCAAACTGACGCGGGGCTTTCACTCGCAATCTGCACACAAACCGCTCGACAGAGAGAAACAACACTTTCATTGACGATTCTGTAATAAATCTGAACGCCTTCACGGCGTTTGCCCAGAACACCTGCCTGGTAAAGCGTGCTCAGATGCTGGGACATGTTGGGCTGGGTTGTGTTGATCTCAGCAAGCAGCTCACCCACATTCTTTTCACCATGGCAGAGAGCACTGATGATACGAAGTCGCATCGGTGCAGACATGACACGAAAAACCTCGGCGGCCTTCTCGAAGACCTCTTCGGATTCGGTCTCCGGTTCGTCTACCGGTGATTTGGTCTTGTTGCCCATGGCTTCGAACACTGAAAGTCAATATAAGTTAATTGTGACGTAAAACCACTCGATCGCACCTCAGATGCACCACTGTTAAAGTCAAGATCCAAA